>NZ_RZRT01000014.1:0-120669 GCF_003998295.1 Mesorhizobium sp. M7A.F.Ca.US.011.01.1.1 | reverse complement strand
CTGCCAAGCGAACAGTCGAAACCGTCTGTGACGCCATCGGCCAAATCCTCGGCACCGTCACATCAACCGAATGCCGAAATTACTTCACAGAGGCAGGCTATGCCCAACCTAAATTCATCCCGCTCTAGTCCCTGCGCAGGGCCGCTACTGCTGCGGCTCACGGTCCGAAACGAAGCGCACGATAGCAGCGGCCATCTCGTAGTCTTTTGGTGCAACGGTGGCGAAGCCGCCGGGATGCTTCGACTCCAGAAGGTCGTAGATATCAGGCGTCGTCGACTTGAGGTTGGTGAGGAACACGGTGAGCCGGCGCTTGGCTTCGGGGTCGAGATCGCTGCGGACCGCGTGCGGGCCATATCTCAGCAGACCCGACGTCCACACGACACGAAGGGCCGTCACCGAGAGCCCTGCCGCTTCCAACCTGGCCTGCGTGCCCGACGGTTCTCGCGGGCCGTCGGCAGCGGCCGTCACCCAGCCGAACAGGCCATCGGCCTTGCCGTCGACCAGCATCGTCTCGGCCGCCGCGGCCGAATCTGCACGGGCCAGAAACGGTGCATCTTCCGCGATCTTGCGGCCTTCCGCGGCCAACGCCGCCAATGGCAGGAGAGAACCGCCGACGCTGTCCGAAGGCGCCATGGCGATACGATGGCGGTCCATCGCCGCAAGGTCGGGCAGCTTGCCGTCCCGCGTCAGCAGAACGGAACGGATGCCGATCGCGCCGTCTGAATCGACCGGAGCGACAAGCGGTTCGATACATAAGCAGCGCTGCGAGGCCGTTGCATAGGCGGTGGCCGAATAGATCGCATATTCGATGCGGGAATCGGCCTGCGCCTCGATCAGCGCGGCATAATTGCGGGCAACGACAAACTCGACCTTCATGCCCAATGCTTTGGTGTAGGCGTCGGTCAACACAGCCAGCCCCGGAACGGCGTTGCCGGCACCTGGCTCGGCAACGATGCCTATGCGAAACGTGCCGATATCATCGCGCCAGTCGGCATGCGCCGGGTTGGACCAGAGCCCGACGAGCGCGCCTGGCCCCAGCAACAGAGCGGCATATGTCTTTAACGCAACCCTCATGACAGAACCGCCGTCTGTTTTCCCGGATCGATGCTCAGATCGTCATTCCCAAACCGCTGCGCACTTTTTGGGCGATATGCACTGATTATCACGCCTGCCCGTTGCCGTTTGGTTTCCGAATTGCCAATGAAGTCGCGGAACCCTATGTCTGGTCAGTCAAACTGGCAACAACTCGATGGCGCGCGCTTTCCTCTTCGTCCTGGATTCCTTCGGCATCGGCGGCGCGGCCGACGCCGACCGCTACGGTGACGCCGGCGCCAACACATTCGCGCACATCGCAGAGGCCTGTGCGGAGGGCCGTGCGGATCGCGAAGGGTTTCGTAGTGGACCGCTGTTTGTCCCTCACATGGCCTCGCTCGGGCTTGGCAAGGCTGCCGAAACCGCGACGGGACTGGGGTTTGCCAACAGCGGGGCGGATATGCTCCCAACTGCCTTTCACGGCGCCGCACAGGAGGTTTCGAGCGGCAAGGATACGCCATCCGGCCATTGGGAAATCGCCGGCCTGCCGGTGCGCCTCGACTGGGGCTATTTCCCGGATACGGTTCCGGCCTTTCCGGCCGAACTGACCGAGGCGATCATCCGTGAAGGCAAGGTGCCGGGCATTCTCGGCAATTGCCATGCGCCGGGCACCGAGATCATCGAGCGCTTCGGTGAGGAGCACATCCGGACCGGCAAGCCGATCTGCTACACGTCGGTCGACTCGGTCCTGCAAATCGCCGCGCATGAAGTCCATTTCGGCCTCGACCGGCTTTATGAATTCTGCCAGGTGGTGCGCAGGCTGGTTGACCCGCTGAGGATTGGACGGGTGATCGCGCGGCCGTTCGTCGGCGAAACCACCGCCACTTTCGAGCGGACATACAACCGTCATGACTACGCCGTGCCCCCGCCGGAACCGACCCTGCTCGACCGGCTGACGGCGCGTGGCAGCCGTGTCATCGCCGTCGGCAAGATCGGCGACATCTTCGCCCATCGCGGAATTTCGCAAGTGCGCAAGGCGGCAGGCAACATGGCGATGTTCGACGAGGCGCTGGGTGCGATCGATGATGCCGGCGACGGTGACCTCGTCTTCGCCAATTTCGTCGACTTCGACACCGAATTCGGTCACCGCCGCGATGTCGCAGGCTATGCTGCCGCGCTCGAGGCCTTCGACCTGCGGCTGCCGGAGGCATTTGCGAGGCTGCGGCAGGGCGATCTTCTCATCCTGACGGCCGACCACGGCAACGACCCGACCTGGGGCGGGACCGATCACACGCGCGAGCGCATTCCGGTGATCGGCACTGGACCGGGTCTCAAGGGCGGCGACATCGGACTGAGAACGACATTCGCCGACATCGGCGAGACCGTGGCCGAGCATCTCGGGCTGGCGCCCGGACGCTACGGCACTTCTTTCTATACGGCGATCGGCGGTCATGCCTGAATTGCCGGAGGTCGAAACCGTCCGGCGCGGACTGCAGCCGGTTCTGGAAGGCGCCACGATCGCCCGCGTCGAGGCGCGCCGACCGGATCTGCGCTTTCCATTTCCCGAGAAATTCGCGCAGCGGCTGACCGGCAAGACGATCACGGCACTCGGCCGCCGGGCCAAGTATCTGACGATGGACCTGGAAGGCGGGCCCGTGCTGATCTGCCATCTCGGCATGTCGGGCTCATTCCGCGTCGAGACGGCCGATGGCAGCGACATGCCCGGCATCTTCCGGCACGACCGCTCGAAAAGCTCCAATCACGACCACGTCGTCTTCCATGTCGAGTCTCCAACCGGTGCCCGGTCCCGCGTGATCTTCAATGATCCGCGCCGTTTCGGCTTCATGTTGTTTGCGGAGGGACTGCCGGACGTTCATCCGATGCTGGCTGGACTTGGCGTCGAGCCAACGGGCAACACATTGGACGGTGCGCTGCTCGCCTCATTGATGAAGGGGCGGCGATCACCGCTGAAGGCAGCGCTTCTCGACCAGAGGCTGATCGCCGGGCTCGGCAACATCTATGTGTCGGAGGCGTTGTGGCGTGCCGGCCTGTCGCCGCTGCGCGAGGCGGGCACGATCGCCAGGCCCGGAAAGAAAGCCCAAGCCCAAAGCGAACACCTCGCGCAAGCCATTCGTTCGGTGATATCGGATGCGATCGCAGCCGGCGGCTCCTCACTGCGGGACTATATGCAGACCGATGGGTCGCTGGGCTATTTCCAGCACGCCTTCGCCGTCTACGACCGCGAAGGCGAGGCCTGCTCCAAGCCCGGCTGCGGCGGCCACATCGAACGGATCGTGCAGAGCGGCCGATCGACCTTTTACTGCCGGACATGTCAGCGGTGAGTTGGAGCAATTCCAGGAAAAGTGTGAAACGGTTTTCCGTCAGAATTGCGTCGAGACAAGGAGATGGGAGCGGTTCTGCGTTTCCGTGAAACGATGAACCGCTCCAGGCGAGCGTGAGCAAGGAGAAGCAGCCATGGCCTATGAGACGATCATCACCGAGACGCACGGCAAGGTTGGGCTGATCACGCTGAACAGGCCGCAGGCGCTCAACGCGCTGAATTCGCAGATTCTGACCGAAGTGGTGGCAGCCGTGAACGGGTTCAGCGCCGATCCAGGTATCGGCGCCATGGTCATCACGGGTTCCGAAAAAGCTTTCGCCGCCGGCGCCGATATCAAGGAGATGCAGTCCATCTCCTACGCGGACGCCTACGCCCAAGACTTCTTCGTCGGCTGGGAGGAACTGACGCGGGCGCGAAAGCCTATTATCGCGGCGGTGGCGGGCTATGCACTCGGCGGCGGCTGCGAGCTGGCGATGATGTGCGATTTCATTATCGCCGCCGACACGGCCAAATTCGGCCAGCCCGAGATCACCCTCGGCGTCATTCCAGGCATGGGCGGGTCACAAAGGCTGACCCGCTTCGTCGGCAAGTCGAAAGCGATGGACATGTGCCTGACCGGGCGGATGATGGATGCCGCCGAGGCCGAGCGTTCTGGCCTGGTGTCGCGGGTCGTGCCTGCCGGCGAGCTTGTCGAGGAGGCGCTGAAGGCCGCAGCCAAGATCGCCGCTTTCTCGCTACCATCGGTGATGATGGCGAAGGAGGCTGTCAACCGCGCCTTCGAGACGACGCTTGCCGAGGGATTGCGGTTCGAGCGCCGGCTGTTTCACTCGCTGTTTGCACTGGACGATCAGAAGGAAGGCATGGCGGCCTTTGCCGAGAAGCGGAAGCCGAATTTCACCAACCGCTGACGCCAATCCCTTGGCCGCGAAGAAGATGGCTGTTGGCCGCCAAAAAGAAGGCCAGGCAGCGTTGACGCGCCGGAAAAGCTGAACTATAAGCCGCACCAACCGAGGCGGCCCCGTGGCTGCCCGTTTGTTCTTTGCGCCCTGCGGCATCCCGCATGCGCCGACCAGATCAGAAGAGAGGCATCATGGCCAATACATCCTCGGCCAAAAAGGCAACGCGCAAGATCGTCCGCCGCGCAGCGATCAACAAGAACCGCCGCTCGCGCGTCCGCACCTATATCCGCCAGGTCGAAGAGGCGCTTGCCTCCGGCGACAAGGCTGCCGCACAGGCCGCCTTCAAGATCGCGGAGCCGGAATTGATGCGCGCCGCGACCAAGGGCGTAATTCACAAGAACACGGCGTCCCGCAAGGTGTCGCGACTGGCTCAGCGGGTCAAGGTACTGTCGGCCTGACATTACTTGCCTAGACTGACGTTCTTCGAACCCGGCCGTTTGTGCCGGGTTTTTTCGTTTGCCGGCAAGCACTTAAAAAGAATGTCCGGAAACGCCGTCTTGTGCGGATTTCACAATTGGGAATAGTTTGCCGGCATATGCATGCCTGCTGTTGATCGGCATGCTTGAAAACGGCCGGCCTAATGATTCTTAGCTGTCAGAAATAGCTGATATTTTTCAGTTACTTACTGAGGGTGATCCACAGCTTGTCCACACCGGACCGACCCGATCGGGGACAAGTCGCTGTCAAGCGAATTATTTCAGAATATTTCTCTCAGCGTCCGGTTTTTCATATTCGCCGGAAAAGGGTTTGAATCACAATGGCTTTGTTAAAATGTGCCGTCGCGGCACCCCACTCGAACCCGCCTCCAGTAACCAGATTCCTTAAAAATCCGTTAGACGTGGCCTTGCCCTATCCACAGCGATTTCGGTAGTGTCGGTCTATCGAAAGGGACGGGCTCTGGCTCTCAACCAAAGCCTGAATCGGCCAGCTTAAATTGGCGGGATTTGCAACGCGGATCAAGTCCGCGGAGGGGTTTGGTTTGTCTTTTTCGATACGGTAGGGGACTGGCGTAACTAGACATGGCAGGTAGACGGCGCGCCGGCGCTCTTTTCGCCGGACGGTGTTGTATTGCCCTGACATACCCAACGCGGACTGGCTTCCATGGGCCGGCACCGGTTCCCTCGGATAATGGGCGACGTTCATCTGCCGGCGGCGGCGCGGACATCGTAGCAAAGACTTAGGTCGCCGGAACCGGATGCAGGAGGCGCATCCCCGGTGGAAACAGGTACGGAAGGACAAGGAAAAGATCATGCAGAGCGGCATCGAAAGGGAGCTTACGGGCGACCTCCCATTTCCTGGAACTTTGATCGGAGCAAACGACATGGCGGTGTCCAGCGACGCGGAACAGAAATTCGACCGGGTCAAAACCCAGTTGAAGGCGCGCCTGGGAACCGAAGTCTATTCGAGCTGGTTTGGCCGCATGAAGGTCGCCGAGGCTTCCAAGGGCATTGTCCGCATCTCGGTGCCTACTGCCTTCCTGCGCTCATGGATAAACGGCCACTATCTCGACCTCATCTCCGAGCTGTGGAAGCAGGAGGATCCCGATCTCCTCAAGATCGACATCGTCGTGCGCACGGCAACCCGTCAGGGACGCAGCCAGGCCGAGCCAGAGGTAACGCCAGCACGCAGCAAGGTGACACGGCAGACGCAGACGGCGCTTGCCGCCGGCACAGTCAGCCCCAGCCGGGTGGAGCGCGCACCGGCTCCGCGTCCGGGCACACCGATCGAGAGCGAATTCCGCCACAACGTTCTGGGATCACCGCTCGATCCGCGCTACACGTTCGGCTCTTTCATCGAGGGACCGTCGAACCGGGTGGCCTTCGCCGCCGCCAAGGCGGTGGCGGAATCGCAATCGAGCGCGGTGCGCTTCAATCCGCTTTTCCTTCACGCAACCGTCGGGCTCGGCAAGACACATTTGCTGCAGGCCATCGCCGCGGAATCGCTGAAGCAGAACCCCAAGTCGCGCGTCGTCTATCTCACGGCCGAGTATTTCATGTGGCGCTTTGCCACCGCGATCCGCGACAACAACGCACTGACGCTCAAGGAGCAGCTGCGCGACATCGACCTGCTCATCATCGACGACATGCAGTTCCTGCAGGGCAAGTCGATCCAGCATGAATTCTGCCATCTGATCAACATGCTGCTCGACAGCGCGAAGCAGGTCGTCGTCGCTGCCGACCGGCCACCATCGGAACTGGAATCGCTCGAACCGCGGGTTCGTTCGCGCCTCAATGGCGGTGTCGCGCTTGAAATGTCGGCGCCCGATTTCGCCATGCGCCTCGGCATGCTCAAATTGCGCCTTGCCACGGCCAGGGGCGACGACGCATCGCTCGACATTTCGGAGGAGATCCTCAATCACGTCGCCCGCACCGTGACCGGCAGCGGACGCGAGCTGGAAGGCGCCTTCAATCAGCTTTTGTTCCGTCAATCCTTCGAGCCGCAGATCACCATCGACCGGATCGACGAAATCCTCGGCCACATCTATCGGACCGGCGAGCCGAAGCGTGTCCGTATCGAGGACATCCAGCGCATCGTGGCGCGTCACTACAATGTGTCGAAGACCGAATTGCTGTCCAACCGGCGCACGCGCACCATCGTCAAGCCGCGGCAGGTCGCCATGTACCTGTCGAAGGTGATGACGCCGCGCTCGCTGCCTGAGATCGGACGTCGTTTCGGTGGCCGCGATCACACCACGGTGCTGCATGCCGTGCGCAAGATCGAGGACCTTTCCGGCAACGACAACACGCTGGCGCAGGAACTTGAGCTTCTGAGGCGGTTGATCAACGACCAGGCCTGATCCTCCGGGGATGGCCGAGCCGGAACAATACCGGAATTCAATGGCTTGCCAGTGCGGCGCTGGGCCTGGATCGGGCTCGTGGCGCCGCCTGGAAGCGATCTGGATTTCGGTTTTACGACACTGGCTCGCGGACTTCGGGCGCGTTATCCCCAGAAAGCCCGCGTAGCCGGCCTGAACCGGTGGCGCGGGCTTGCGTTCGCTGGTTTTTTCCTGTCAGTTTACGCAGATTCTGAGCCTGTTCAGACCTTTCGCGGGACGCCGCTCACTGGTGACCCGTCATTCATTCAAGCGAGCCTGTTTCGTCATGCGTGTTATCCTGGAACGGTCAAATCTCCTGAAATCGCTCAACCACGTCCATCGTGTGGTCGAGCGGCGAAACACCATACCGATCCTGTCCAACGTGCTGCTCAGCGCCGAGGGCGCCAGCCTTGAAATGAAGGCGACCGATCTCGACCTCGAGGTGACCGAAGCGACGCCCGCCAAGGTGGAGCGCGGCGGGGCGACGACGGTCCCGGCACATCTGCTCTACGACATCGTGCGCAAGCTCGCCGATGGCGCCGAGGTGATGCTGAAGACGGACGAGGACGGCAACGCCATGACGGTGACGTCTGGCCGATCGAGCTTCCGCCTTCAGTGCCTGCCGCAATCCGACTTCCCGGAGCTCTCGGCCGGATCATTCTCGCATATCTTCCGTCTCGACTCGGTTGCCCTGAAAGGCCTGATCGAGAAGACCCAATTCGCCATCTCCACCGAGGAGACACGCTATTACCTGAACGGCATCTACCTGCACACGCATGAGGTCGGCGGCAAGCTGAAGCTGCGCTCGGTGGCGACCGACGGCCACCGCCTGGCGCGCGCCGAGATCGATGCGCCAGCGGGTTCCGAAGGCATGCCGGGCATCATCATTCCGCGCAAGACGGTGAGCGAGCTGCAGAAGCTCGTCGACGATCCGGATGTCGCGGTCACCACCGAACTGTCGGACACCAAGATCCGCTTCACCATCGGCAGCGTGGTTTTGACCTCGAAGCTGATCGACGGCACCTTCCCCGATTATCAGCGGGTCATTCCGACCGGCAACGACAAGAAGCTCATCATCGACCGCCAGAGCTTTGCCGCCGCCGTCGATCGCGTCTCGACCATCTCTTCCGAACGCGGTCGCGCGGTGAAGCTGTCGATCAGCGAGGGTCAGGTGACGCTTGCGGTCAACAATCCGGATTCAGGCAGCGCCACCGAAGAACTGTCCGCCGACTATTCATCCGATCCGATCGAGATCGGCTTCAACGCCAAGTACCTGCTCGACGTTGCCGCGCAGCTGACCGGCACGGAGGCCAAGTTCATGCTGGCGGATGCCGGTTCGCCGACGCTGATCCACGACATGGCCGACGAGACCGCACTTTATGTGCTGATGCCGATGCGGGTGTAGCGGCGCGGTGTCAGCACTTCGGTCCTGTCGTGGACCGACGGCAAGCGCGATATTTACGGCGACTTCTAGAGCAATTCCAGGAAAGATGTGAAGCGGTTTTCCGTCCGGAATTGCGTCAAAACAAAGAGATAGAGCAGTTCTGCGTTTCCGTGAAACGATGGGTCGCTCTATAGGCGGATAGCGGTTGCCGGCACAGAACCATATAAGTAAGTTAACACTTACTAACTTCCGCAACTACGCGGCGCTGACGATCGATCTGGCGCCAGGTGCCGTGGTTTTTTCCGGCGACAACGGCGCCGGCAAGACCAATCTCCTCGAAGCGATCTCCTTTTTGACACCAGGGCGTGGCTTGCGCCGCGCCCCTTACGCGGATGTCGCCCGCGAGGGCGGCGACGGCGGCTTTGCATTGCATGCCCGGCTCGACGGACCTGACGGCCAGGTCGAGATCGGAACAGGCATTTCCGGCGGCGACACCGCCGGCGAAGGCGGCAGGCGGGTGCGCATCAATGGAGCTCCGGCGCGTTCGGCCGAGGACATGCTGGAATGGCTGCGCGTGGTGTGGCTGACGCCGGCCATGGACGCGTTGTTCACCGGGCCGGCCGCGGATCGCCGTCGTTTTCTCGACCGGCTGGTGCTGGCGATCGATCCCGGCCACGGGCAACGTGCGATCGACTACGAGAAGGCGATGCGCGGTCGTAATCGCCTGCTTACTGAAGGCTCTCGAGACGACCGCTGGTTCGACGCAATCGAGACGCAGATGGCCGAAACCGGTGTGGCGATCGCCGCAGCGCGGGCCGAAATGGTGCGCCTTCTGACCGCCATGATCGACAGGCTGCCCGACACAGGACCATTTCCGCAGGCCGATATCGGCCTTTCGGGAGACTTGGAAGCCGAAATTGCGACCGCGCCGGCAGTCGATGTCGAGGAGCGCTTCCGCCGGACCCTTGTCGAGGGTCGTGACCGCGATCGCGCTGCCGGGCGCACGCTCGAGGGCCCGCATCGTTCGGACCTGATGGTTCGGCACCGCCCCAAGGCGATGCCGGCCGAGCTTTGCTCGACAGGCGAGCAAAAGGCGCTGCTGGTCGGCATCGTGCTGTCGCATGCAAGGCTGACCGGCGAAATGTCGGGCATGACGCCGATCCTGCTGCTCGACGAGATCGCCGCGCATCTCGACAGCCGGCGCCGCACGGCGCTGTTTTCCATCCTGGAGGAACTGAACTGCCAGGCGTTCATGACAGGAACCGATGCTGCGCTGTTTTCCAGTCTCCAGGGACGCGCGCAATTCCTGACTGTCGACCATGGGACGGTTGGGCCAACCGAAGACCCCTGACAAGGTTTTTCAGTCCCTGTATGATCAGGCAATGACCACTGCCGCCCTGACCGCAGACGAGATCGAACGCTATGCCCGCCACATCGTGCTGCCGGAGATCGGCGGAGCCGGCCAGCAAAGGCTGAAACAGGCCCGGGTGCTGGTTATCGGCGCTGGCGGGCTGGGCGCGCCGGTGCTTGAATATCTCGCCGCCGCCGGCGTCGGCACGCTCGGCGTGGTCGATGACGACACCGTTTCGCTGTCCAATCTGCAGCGCCAGGTCATTCACGGCACCGACACTGTCGGCCTGCTGAAAACCGATAGCGCCAAGGCGGCAATCGCTCGCATCAATCCCAACACAATTGTTGAAGCGCACGCAATCCGGCTGACCACGGACAACGCGCCCACCCTCGTCGCCCGCTATGACATCGTCGTCGACGGCTCCGACAATTTCGAAACGCGCTATGCCGTGGCCGATGCCTGCGCGAGCGAAGGCAAGCCGCTGGTGCATGCCGCCGTCGGACGCTTCGACGGCTCCGTCACGGTGCTGAAGCCATTCGAAGACGGCAAGGACGGCAAGCCCAACCCGGGCTACCGCGATCTGTTTCCCGAGCCGCCGCCGCCGGGCTTGGTGCCGTCCTGCGCCGAAGCCGGCGTGCTTGGCGCGCTGACCGGCGTCGTCGGCACGCTGCAGGCCATGGAGGCGATCAAGCTGATCACCGGCGTCGGCGAACCGCTGGTCGGCCGGCTGCTGCTCTATGATGGGCTGGCGGCGCGCTTCGACACCATCCGCTACAAGAGAAGCTGAATTCTTGGACCGGATCGAAGCTGTCTCCACCGCGCGGATCCCGACCGATTTCGACCGCTGGGACGATGTGCTCGCATTGATCATGCGTGCCTTCGCCTCGATGGACGGCGTCATCGACCCGCCCTCCTCGGCCCACCTTTTGACCGCCGACACTCTGCGGGACAAGGCGCGGTGGGAGACCGGCTTCGTCGCGCTCAAGGGCGATCGGATCGTCGGCTGCGTCTTTGCCCTCGAGAGGGCGGCGGACCTTTATGTCGGCAAGCTCGCGGTCGCGCCGGACCGCCAGGGACAAGGTATTGGCCGGCGGCTGATGCAGGCGGTCGAAGACCTTGCCCGCAGCCGAGGCAAGGCGGCAATCGAGCTTCAGACGCGGATCGAGCTGACCGGGAATCATGCGGCCTTTGCTCGCCTCGGCTTTCGCGAAACTGAACGGACGGCGCACGAGGGCTATGTCAGGCCGACCTCGATCAAAGCTATCCCGTAAGGTTTATCTTACGGTTTGTGGGCCGCGACAGCGTCAGGTCCTGAGCGGCAGCACCCGATCCGGCGGGCGGTGGCCGTCGACGAAGGCGCGGATATTGATGATGACCTTCTCGCCCATGTCGATGCGGCCCTCGAGCGTCGCCGAGCCCATATGCGGCAAAAGCACGACCTTGTTCTTGGCGGCGAGCTTCAGCAGCTTGCTGTTCAAGGCCGGCTCATGCTCGTAGACATCGAGCCCGGCGCCGGCGATCTTGCCGTCCTGAATCAGCTTGACCAGCGCTTCCTCGTCGATGATGTCGCCACGTGCGGTGTTGACGACATAGGCAGTCGGCTGCAGCAGCGCCAGCCGCCGCGCTGAAAGCAGATGGAAGGTTGCCGGCGTCGAGGGACAGTTGACCGAGATGATATCCATGCGGGCCAGCATCTGGTCGAGGCTTTCCCAATAGGTCGCCTCCAGCCCGTCCTCCACGGCCGGCAGCACGCGGTGGCGGTTGTGGTAGTGGATCGACAGGCCGAAGGCCTTGGCCCGTCTGGCGACGGCGGTGCCGATTCGCCCCATGCCGACAATGCCGAGCCGCTTGCCCCAGATGCGCCGGCCCAGCATCCAGGTCGGCGACCAGCCGGCCCATTTCTTGTCACCGGTGAGCACATTGGCGCCTTCCGCCAGCCGCCGCGGCACCGCCAGCATCAGCGCCATGGTCATGTCGGCGGTGTCCTCGGTCAGGACATTCGGCGTGTTGGTGACGGTGATGCCCCTCTTGGCCGCGGCCGCGACATCGATCTTGTCGACGCCATTGCCAAAATTCGCGATCAGTTTGAGGTTGTCGCCGGCCTGGGCGATCAGTGCGGCGTCGATCTGGTCGGTTACCGTCGGCACCAGCACGTCGGCCTCCTTGACCGCCGCGACCAGTTCCGGCTGCGTCATCGGCCGGTCCTCGACATTCAGCCTTGCGTCGAACAACTCGCGCATGCGGGTCTCGACGGGGTCGGGCAGCTTTCGCGTGATGACGACGAGAGGCTTCTTTTTGCCTGCCATTGTTTCCCTCTCGAGTACTTGCCGCAATTCCGAACGCAAAACCGCTTCACACTTTTGCTGGAATTGCTTCTAACCCGATCTCGTTGAGACCTCTTTAACCAAGACCGGCGAAACTGAAAGCCGGTCGCGGTGCCGATTACTCCCTGTAACAAGCGGTGCCGCCGAAGACAAAGAAAAAGGGGCGCCGAGGCCGATGGGCAAGCGCCGAAAGGAATGAAAGTGTCTGGTTTCGCGTCGCTTCGCCTGATTGTCAGCGCAGCATTTCTCGGCGCTCTGCTTTATTCTCCGCTTGCGGGCGCGCAGAGCGCCGCTGCACCTGCCCAGGGCGTCGTCACGCTTGGTCCGAGTGGCCTGCCGCTGCCGCGCTTCGTCAGCCTGAAATCCGGCCGCGTCAACTCGCGCGTCGGTCCCGGGGCCAACTACTCGGTCGACTGGATGTATATGAAGGCCGGCCTGCCGATGGAGATCATCCAGGAATTCGACACATGGCGCCGCGTGCGCGATGCCGATGGTTCGGAAGGCTGGATCAACCAGTCGCTGCTTTCCGGCCGACGCACGGCAATCGTCGCACCATGGCAGCGCGGCAAGGGCGCCCAGATCGACCTTCTCAACAGTCCCGACAAGGACGCAAGAGTGGTCGCGATGATTGAACCTGGCGTCATGGGTACGATCAAATCCTGCGACGGCCAGTGGTGCGAAATGACGTTCGACGGCCACACCGGCTGGCTTGCCCAGTCGGTTGTCTGGGGCGCCTATCCCGGCGAACGGGTCAAGGACTGATTCTTTCACCCGTTGACCGCGACCTTTCGAAGGTTCGCGGTCGTGGTTTAGCCCCGATGCGGCCGAGATGGGTGTCCTGAAAGCCGGTCGACAGCTTCAGGCCGTAGCCCAGTGCTCGGTTGATGGCGATGTGGGCGATCCATATCAGCGCAACCGCCATTGCGGCCGCATTGCCCCACATGTGCCCGCCGAGCAGCAGCAGCACGGGCACGATCAGTATGTGCAAGGCGTTGTAGGCAAGGGCACCGACGCGTGGACCCGCCAGATAGCCTGATATCGACAGGTCCGGCGCCAGGATAAGCAATCCAAAGAGCCACAAGGACATACCGGTTGAGCCGTAGAAAACAACGGCTGCCACCGCCATGATTGCCCATTCAAGCCGGATGGCGAGATCGAGGCGTTTCATCCCTGGTCGAAGATTCTGGCCTGGTCGAAGATTCCGGCCTCGCCGGTCATTCGCGACGTTTGGGGCGCAGCCTCACCACGATGTCGACATTGGCGATCTCCATCCCTTCCGGCGGCTCCGGCAGGTTGGCAACCGTCACCGGACCGCTGTCGATGTCGAATATGCGGTTTTCGCCTTCGATGTAGAAATGGTGGTGGTCGGAGGTATTGGTGTCGAAATAGGTTTTCGCGCCCTCGACGGCGAGGATGCGCAACAGTCCCGCCTGGGTGAACTGGTGAAGGGCATTGTAGACGGCGGCCAGCGACACCGGCACGCCGGCGGCAACCGCCTCCTCGTGCAGTTCCTCGGCCGACAGATGCCGGTCGCCCTTGGCGAAAAGCAGATCGGCCAGCGCAATGCGCTGACGCGTCGGCCTCAGGCCGGCTTCACGGACCCGCTTGTCCACAGCGACATTTTCCTTCCGGCCGTCCAGGTCCATCTTCTCGTCGAACCCCACAGTTCCGCCTCAAGACACGCCCAGAATGGCAAAAAAATGAACGTCTGCCGAAACCGGACCTCTCAGGACATATATTCTGTCGCCCGAATGCGATCAATAGCGCGCATTGACCCAGGCAGACGAGCAGGCTAAGCGCAAACGCCGGTTTCCGGCCTGAAACAGATTGTGTTAGGAAACCAACGACAAGGGCACCCGATAGCCCGGAACGATATGGGATGAGATTGATGGCGGGTAAATCCAGCTACGAGTACGACGAATTGCTGGCCTGCGCCCGCGGCGAACTGTTCGGACCGGGCAACGCCCAGCTTCCTTATCCGCCGATGCTGATGTTCGACCGCATCACCGAGATCAGCGAGACGGGCGGCGCCTTCGAGAAGGGTTTCATCCGCGCGGAGTTCGACATCAAGCCGGACCTGTGGTTCTTTGCCTGCCATTTCATCGGCAATCCGATCATGCCGGGGTGCCTCGGCCTCGACGCCATGTGGCAATTGACGGGCTTCTATCTTGGCTGGCTGGGCGAACCCGGCAAGGGGATGGCGCTGTCGACCGGTGAAGTGAAATTCAAGGGCATGGTCACGCCCTCAGTGAAGAAGGTCGAATATGGCATCGACTTCAAGCGCGTGATGCGGGGCCGGCTGGTGCTCGGCATCGCCGATGGCTGGCTGAAGGCGGATGGCGAACCCATATACGCGGCAACGGATTTGAAAGTCGGTCTGTCCAAGCAGTCGGCGGTTGGCTGACCGGCATCCCTGGCCAACTCTCTGGCCAGCACCCCTGGAAGGAGTTGCGAATGAGACGTGTCGTAGTCACAGGCATCGGCATCGTGTCGTCGATCGGCAACAATGCCAACGAGGTGCAGACCTCTCTGCATGACGCCAAATCCGGCATCAGCTTCTCCGATTCCTTTGCCGAACACGGCTTCCGTTGCCAGGTCTGGGGAGCGCCGACGCTCGATCCATCGGCCATGATCGACCGCCGTGCGATGCGCTTCCTGAGCCAGGGGGCTGCCTGGAACCATGTCGCCATGGATCAGGCGATCGCGGATGCGGGCCTCGGCGAGAGCGACATCACCAATGAGCGCACCGGCATCGTCATGGGATCGGGCGGACCATCCACCCGCACCATCGTCGAAGCTGCCGAAACGACGCTGAAGAATGGCAGTCCCAAGCGCATCGGTCCGTTCGCGGTGCCGAAGGCAATGTCATCAACCGCATCGGCGACGCTTGCCACCTGGTTCAAGATCCACGGCGTCAACTACTCGATCTCGTCGGCCTGTTCGACCTCGGCGCACTGCATCGGCAATGGCTATGAATTGATCCAGTGGGGCAAGCAGGACATCATCTTTGCCGGCGGCCACGAGGATCTCGACTGGACGATGTCGGACCTGTTCGACGCCATGGGCGCGATGTCGTCGAAATTCAACGACAAGGCATCGACAGCTTCCCGCGCCTATGACGCCAATCGGGACGGCTTCGTCATCGCCGGCGGCGCCGGGGTGCTGGTGCTGGAAGAGCTTGAGCATGCCAAGGCGCGCGGCGCCAAGATCTATGCCGAGATCGTCGGCTATGGCGCGACGTCGGATGGCTACGACATGGTTGCTCCTTCAGGCGAGGGCGCGGTCCGCTGCATGCGCCAGGCGCTGGCCACGGTTTCCACACCGGTCGACTACATCAACACCCATGGCACCTCGACGCCGGTGGGAGATTCCAAGGAAATGGGAGCGATCCGCGAGGTGTTCGGCCCAGAGATGCCGTATATCACCTCGACGAAGTCGCTGACCGGCCATTCGCTGGGCGCGGCCGGCGTGCAGGAATCCATCTATTCGATCCTGATGATGCAGGGCGGCTTCATCGGCGAAAGCGCCCATATCGAGACCCTCGACCCCGAATTCGAGGGCATGCCGATCGTGCGAAAGCGCATCGACGACGCCAGGATCGATACTGTCTTGTCCAATTCCTTCGGCTTCGGCGGCACCAACGCCACGCTCGTTTTCCAGCGCTATTCCGCATAAGGATTTGCCGGCCATGGACGGATTGATGAAGGGCAAGCGCGGGCTTGTCATGGGTGTCGCCAACGATCATTCGATCGCTTGGGGAATTGCCCGGAAATTGTCCAAACATGGGGCGGAACTCGCCTTCACCTATCAGGGCGATGCCTTCGGACGCCGGGTCAAGCCGCTGGCCGACAAGCTCGGCGCCTCGCTGGTGGTGCCGTGCGACGTCGAGGACAGCGCTTCGGTCGCCGCCACATTCGAGACCCTGGGCAAGGAATGGGGCGGGCTGGATTTCATCGTCCACGCCATCGGCTTTTCCGACAAGAACGAGTTGAAAGGCCTCTACGCCGACACCAGCCGGGACAATTTCGTCCGTACCATGGTGATCTCTTGCTACTCCTTCACCGAGGTCGCCCGCCATGCAGCCACCTTGATGCAGGACGGCGGATCGATGATCACGCTGACCTATGCGGGCTCCGTCCGCGTCATGCCGAACTACAATGTCATGGGCGTCGCCAAGGCAGGGCTGGAGGCGAGTGTCCGCTACCTCGCCAACGATTACGGTCCGCGCGGCATCAGGGTGAACGGCATATCGGCTGGACCCGTACGCACGCTCGCCGGCGCCGGTATTTCCGATGCGCGCCATATGTTCTCCTATCAGCAGCGAAACTCGCCGCTGCGCCGCACGGTGACCATCGACGAGGTCGGCGGCTCGGCACTTTATCTGTTGTCGGATCTGTCTTCCGGGGTTACCGGCGAGATCCACTATGTCGATTCCGGCTATCACATCGTTTCCATGCCGACACTCGACGAATTGAAGCAGACCGACGGCGGACGAGACTAACGCCTGTCGCCCAAAGGTGCGCGGCGGTTTTGGAATGGCGACATTTGAAGACACGAAGCTTAAAGCGCGCCAACTGCATCCGTTTCAGCGCTAGGCGTATTGATCCGCTCAAGAAATACTTTCGGTCCAGTAAAATTGGATTCATTCGCCGAAACTCATTTTAAGGAGATATCCGCTAGAAAGCCCCGTACTCAGGGGAACTTTCAATGCTCGCCGTCAGCAACCCGAAGCGAACACCGGTGTTCCGACTGCTCACCATAGCGAGTTCGGGTCTCGGCAGTTTCGTCCTCGGGCTCTGGGGCCTGAAGCTCGGTCTCGGCGATGGTTTTGTCGGCATCTCCGCGGACATGATGGTCTCGGTGATGGCCGCTCTTTGCGCACTGGCGGCATCGGTCGCCGCGATGTCCTTCTTCGCCGGCGTCGATGAATCGGCGGATTTCGTCTTCACGGAAACCCATTTCGACAAGCTGACCGGCCTGGTGGCACGCCCGGCGATGGTCGGCAAGATTGCCGAGGCGGCATGCGCGACCAGCCGGACCGGCGAGCCGATGTTCCTCATCGATATCGACATCGACCGCTTCAAGCAGATCAATGACGCCATCGGCTACAGCCAGGGCGACGAGCTGATCCGCGCCTTCACCAAGCGCTTGAAGATGTGCGTGCCGCCGCGCGCGCTGATCGGACGCATCGGCGCCGGTGAATTCGCGATCCTGCTGCCCGACAATCAGGTGTCCGGATCGCTGGAAAGCACCGTCGAGAGGCTCATCGACGAGATGATGGAGCCCTATGATCTCGGTACGCACCTGCAATCGGTCAGCCTGTCGGTCGGCATCGTGGCGATGCCAAAGGACGGCGTCGATCCCGTCCTCATCCTGCGCCGCTCCAATCTGGCGCTGCAGAACGCGCGCGCCAGCGGCGTCGGCAACTGGTCGGTCTTCCATGCCGAAATGGGCAGGGTCGCCGACCATCGCCAATGGATCGAATCCGAACTGAATACAGCCTTCGAGCGCGGTGACTTCGACCTTCATTACCAGCCGCAGCTCGATCTCCCGACCGGCCGCATCGTCGGGTATGAAGCGCTTATCCGCTGGCGGCATCCGGAACGCGGCATGATCCCGCCGATGGAGTTCATTCCGATCGCCGAGGAAACCGGCATGATCGGCCCGATCGGCGAATGGGTGCTGCGCAAAGCCTGCAGCGACGCCCGGCATCTGCCCGACGATTGCTTCGTCGCCGTCAACATCTCGCCCGTCCAGTTCATGACCAAGGATTTCGTCGGCATCGTGCGCGACACTATGACGAGCACCGGCATCAAGCCGTCGCGGCTGGAGCTGGAAGTGACCGAGACGGCGATGATGCAGGACCGCGACCGCGCCGCCGCCATCCTGAAGGAGCTTGCGGATATGGGCATCTCGGTCGCCGTCGACGATTTCGGTACCGGCTATTCCAATTTGAGCTACCTGATCGATTTCTCATTCGGCAAGCTGAAGATCGACCGGTCCTTCGTCAGCCGCCTCGACACCGACTCCAGCTCCGGCGCGGTCGTCTCGACGATCGTCGGGCTTTCGCGCGCGCTCGGCGTCAGCATCATTGCCGAAGGCGTCGAGACCGAAAGCCAGGCGACGCTGCTCAGGGCAGCCGGCTGCGAGGTGGTGCAAGGCTACCTTTACGGCAGGCCCGCCCCCCTCAAGATCAGGGTCGGCGACGCGCATGTCACCGATGAGGTCCGGCGCGTCGCCAATCTGCATTGAGTGCGACGCGATGTCTGTTTTCGTCTGAGCATGACCTTTTCCGAAAACCGGTATCCACTTTTCGGGATCATGCTTCAACGACGAGCGACAAGCACCTTGAACATGCCGTCGCGAGCGAGTTCGGCATGGCTCGAAAAAGCGGCCGCCAGGATCGGCTCATAGGGAAGCTGGCGGTTGGCGACCATGAACAGCCGCCCACCTGGTTTCAAGGCCTTGGCCGCCGCGCGGATCATGCCGGCGCCGATCTCCGGCTCGGCCGCCCGGCTGCGGTGAAAGGGCGGGTTCATGGCGATCGCGTCGTAACGCTTCTCGACCGGTTCCTTCAGCAGATCGATCCAGAAGAAATTCCTGGCGATCGACTGGCCGACCCCTGCCAGATTGAGCTTTGCGGCTTCGAGCGAGGCGAAATCGGCCTCATAGAGGTCGAGCGCTGAAATGCCCGGTGAGCGGGCGGCGATCTCGGCAGCCAGATACCCCCAGCCGGCGCAGAAATCGGCAACGCTGCCCCGCAGATCATCGGGCAGGTTCTCGCCCAGCAATTTGGAGCCGGTATCGACCCGGTCGAAGGAAAACATGCCGGGCGCGGTGCGGAACCGGTTTTCAACCAGCAGAGCGGGATTGGCGGCGCGCAATTCTTCCGCGGCGGCCAGATCGGCGGGACGTCGCAACCAGAAGGCAATGCCGTGATATTTGGGCAAATGGCCTTCAAGCGGCACAAGCTCGTCAACGCGCTTGCGCAGGCTGGCAATGCCATCGTCCTTGCCGCCGGCAATGACGACCAGGCCGCCCGGCGCCACGCGCTCAAGCGCCTGCGCGAGGCGCACTTCGTTCAGGCCGCGATGTCGGCCGGCAAGCACAAGTGCCATATCGAAGCCATCGCCTTCCACTTGCGCGGTGACGACGAAGCCCGACGCCTGCAGCGCGCTAAAATGCGGCCGGAAGCCCTGTACGAGGTGAAGCGTCGCCTCAAAGCCTTCAGGCAGGCGAAAACCCGGCTCAGCGCCGAGAAACAGTGCGCGCGTGCCCTTTCCCGGCAGAGGAACAGCCTCCGCCTCGAAGGGATGGAAAAGCGTCTTCAACGGCTCGGCGGACATTGTTCGATCTCGACCTGTCTAGACGATCTGAAAGTGAAACGGAGCTAAAATGAAAACGGGCGCGACATAAGCCGCGCCCGTTTCGATTCATGGTCTCAGACCAATCAGGCGGCGTTTTCTTCGCCTTCGGTCTTCTTGTCGCGGGCGAGTTCCTTGCCGGTGGCCTGGTCGACGACCTTCATCGACAGGCGGACCTTGCCGCGCTCGTCGAAGCCCATCAGCTTGACCCAGACCTTATCGCCTTCCTTGACCACGTCCGAGGTCTTGGCGACCCGGTCGTTGGCAAGCTGCGAGATGTGGACGAGGCCGTCACGCGGACCGAAGAAGTTGACGAAAGCGCCGAAGTCCGCGGTCTTGACAACCGTACCTTCGTAAATCTCGCCGACTTCCGGCTCGGCGACGATGGTGTGGATCCACTTCTTCGCCGCCTCGATCTCCTTGGCGTTCGACGAGGCGATCTTGACCGTGCCGTCGTCCTCGATGTTGATCTTGGCGCCGGTCTTTTCGACGATCTCGCGGATCACCTTGCCGCCCGAGCCGATCACGTCACGAATCTTATCGGTCGGGATGTGCATCACTTCGATGCGCGGTGCGAACTCACCCAGTTCCGAACGCGCGCCGGTCAGAGCATGCGCCATCTCGCCGAGGATGTGCTGGCGGCCATCCTTGGCCTGGTCCAGCGCGATCTTCATGATCTCCTCGGTGATGCCTTCGATCTTGATATCCATCTGCAGCGAGGTGATGCCGCTGGCGGTGCCGGCGACCTTGAAGTCCATATCGCCGAGGTGATCTTCGTCACCGAGGATGTCGGACAGAACGGCGAAACGCTCGCCTTCCTTGATCAGGCCCATGGCGATACCGGCGACGGGCTTGGCCAGCGGCACGCCGGCATCCATCAGCGCCAGCGAGGTGCCGCAGACAGTGGCCATCGACGACGAACCGTTGGACTCGGTGATCTCCGAGACGACGCGCAGCGTGTAGGGGAACTGGTCGGCGCTCGGCAGCATCGGGCGAATGGCGCGCCAGGCGAGCTTGCCATGGCCGATTTCACGGCGGCCCGGCGAACCCATGCGGCCGGTCTCACCGACGGAGTAGGGAGGGAAGTTGTAATGAAGGAGGAACTTCTCCTTGTACATGCCGGTCAGCGAATCGACGTATTGCTCGTCCTCGCCGGTGCCGAGCGTGGCAACGACCAGCGCCTGGGTTTCGCCGCGGGTGAACAGCGCCGAACCATGGGTGCGCGGCAGAACGCCGACTTCGGAGACGATCTTGCGAACCGTGCTCAGGTCGCGACCATCGATGCGCGAACCGGTGTCGAGGATGTTCCAGCGCACGACCTTGGCCTGGAGTTCCTTGAACACGCTGCCGATCTGCTCGGAAGTGTATTTGGCGTCTTCGCCTTCGGCCGGGGCAAACGCTGCCTTGACCTTCGCCTTGACGGCGTCGACGGCGGCGTAACGCTTCTGCTTGTCGACGTTCTTGTAGGCATTACTGAGTTCGTCGCCGACGATCTTCAGCATCTCGGCTTCAAGCGCGGAATAGTCCGGCGCGGTGAAGTCGCGCGGCTCCTTGGCAGCAACTTCGGCCAGCTTGATGATGGCGTCGATGACCGGCTGGAAGCCCTTGTGGCCGAACATGACGGCGCCGAGCATCAGCTCTTCGCCCAATTCCTTGGCCTCGGACTCAACCATCAGCACGGCATCGCTGGTGCCGGCGACGATCAGGTCGAGCTTGGATTCCTGCATCTCGTCGACATGCGGGTTGAGCACGTATTCGCCGTTGATGTAGCCGACGCGAGCGCCGCCGATCGGGCCCATGAAGGGAACGCCGGAGAGCGTCAGGGCCGCCGAAGTGGCGACGATCGACAGGATGTCGGGATCGTTCTCGAGATCGTGCTGGACGACGGTGACGACGATCTGGGTGTCGTTCTTGTAGCCTGCGGCGAAGAGCGGGCGGATCGGGCGGTCGATGAGGCGGGAAACCAGCGTTTCCTTCTCGCTCGGACGGCCTTCACGCTTGAAATAGCCACCCGGGATCTTGCCGGCGGCGTAGGTCTTTTCCTGGTAGTTGACGGTCAGCGGAAAGAAATCGAGGCCGGGCTTCGGCTCCTTCATCGAAACGACGGTGGCGAGGACCTTGGTCTCGCCGTAGGTGGCGAGCACCGCGCCGTCTGCCTGGCGTGCGATCTTGCCGGTTTCGAGGATGAGCGGACGGCCGCCCCATTCGATTTCCACTTTGTGGTGATTGAACATGTCTTGTCCTTAATATGAGGAAAGGGCCGCGCCGTTTCACGGTGCGCGGAGATGCCCTTTCCCTGGCTTCCTTTCTCGGGCAGCCACGGGCAAGACAACGGGAGGCTCGGGTGATTTCGGCGCGGTGCGCGCGCGAGCGTCCTGCAATCCTGCCCCATGACCGTCCATGGGCGGTTTCGAGTGCCCTCTGCACGATCGAAACCGGGTCTGGCCAGTCGATGCGACTGGCAGAATGCGCGACCGGCGGGCTCTCCTTCGAAAGCCCGCCGGTCAATTCGTCAACGGCGCAGACCGAGCTTCTCGATCAGCGTCTGGTAGCGCGCGTCGTCCTTGCGCTTGAGATAATCAAGCAGGCTGCGGCGCTGGGAGACGAGAGCAAGCAGACCACGGCGGGAATGGTTATCCTTCTTGTGGTCCTTGAAATGGTCGGTCAGGTTCTTGATGCGCTCGGAAAGGATGGCCACCTGGACTTCCGGAGACCCGGTATCGCCCTTGGCGGTTGCGAATTCACCCATCAATTCCTGTTTGCGCTCGGCAGTAATCGACATCGTGTTTTTCCTTATCTGTTTGAGGAAACGGGTCGCCCTCAGCCGGGATGTCGTCCAGCAGGGGCCGGTGCAAGCAAAACGTCATAGCGCTATGCTGCGGCGCATATAGTGCAATTCCCCGGAAAACACCAGCCCAATTCACAAGCCGGCTTTTCAGGCCAAAATGGCAGGTTTTAGCCTTGTCAAAGCCATTTCTTCCATTTGAAGAAGGCAATCAGCCCGAACGCGACAAGCGCCATGAACAGCAGCGACAAGGGATAGCCATAATAGGCCTTCAGTTCCGGCATGTTCCAGGGCGAAGACTCCGGATCGAAATTCATGCCCCAGATGCCGACCAGGAAGGTGAGCGGCATGAAGATGACCGAGACGATGGTGAGATAGCTGATGACGTCGTTGGTGCGCGCCTGGCTCAGCGACAGGTGCATCTCGATCAGGCCGGTCAGCATGTCGCGCTGGGTTTCGACCAGCTCGATCAACCGTAGCGCATGGTCGAGCGTGTCGTTGAGGAAGATCTTGGTCTCGGCCTTCACATAGGGCACATCGTTGCGGATCAGCGTCGCCAGCGCATCGCGCATCGGCCACAGCACGCCTTTCAGCACGTTGGCGTCGCGCCGCAATTCATGCAGCTGCCGCATCTGATGCTTGTGCGGCGAATGCAGCATCTCGTCCTCGATGCTGTCGACCATGTCGCCGGCGGCCTCGATCGGCGGAAAGTAGCTGTCGACGATGGCGTCGATCAGCGCATAGGCGAGGTAATCGGCACCGCGGGCGCGCAACCGGTTGGGCACTGAGCTTTCGATGCGCTTGCGCACGGGATCGAACGGATCGCCTTCCCGTTCCTGAAAGGTGACGACGAAATTGTTGCCGAAGAAGACGGCGATCTGCTCATAGCGGTGCGAGGTGACATCGTCGATCATCCTGACGACGACGAAGGCATGGTCCTCGAAGAAGTCGACTTTCGGCCGTTGGCCGGTGTTGACGACGTCCTCCAGCGCCAGCGGGTGCAGGCTGAATATACGGCCGATCTCCTCGATCAGCGGGATGTTGGCGAGGCCGGTACAATCGAGCCAGAGGACCGGCCATTTATCGCAATGGGTGTTGAGATCGTCGATGCTGGCATTTTCGATGGTCTTGAATTTTTCAGGCGAGATCAGCGTCAGCCTGAGTTCGCTGCGCCGCGCCGAGGGGTCGGCGATCAGCGTGCCGGGCGACGCACCGACCGGCGGCCGCCGCGTTTTCACCGGCGCCCGCGTCTTCACGGTCTCAGCCTTTGCCATATGCCCCTCGTGCGAGTCCTCGCCTCGACATTAGACGACAGGAGTCACCCGGCAAAGACCCGCTTGGGCTTGAACATGCCTTGCTCGACGGCACCGATGGCGACCAGCTTGCCGCGCGCCGTGGCGCAGGCTTCCTCGGCTTCCACCGGTGCGTCGCGGCCGCGAATGATGACCGGGTTGCCAAGGCGGATCTTGGTCGCTGCATCGTCGCTGATGGCGATCTGCGGCAGGCAGTCGAGAGCCGCCGACGTATCGACCAGAAGCGCATCGATGGCGTCGAAGTCGATTGGTACTTCCACCTTGTCGACAGCCTCTGTCGTGTCAGCGGCTTCCGTTGCGTCAGTGACGTCCGTCGTGCTGTCTTCGTCCTGGACACCGAAACGGGCGGCTTCCAGTTCGGCGATGGTGACGAAATCCTCCGCCGTGAACGGCTCGACCTCGACCCGGCGCAATTCGGAAATGTGGCCGAAACAGCCGATGTCGCGGCCCATGTCGCGGGCCAGCGAGCGCACATAGGTGCCCTTGCCGCACTCGACCTCGAAAACAGTATGATCGGCGCCATGCTCGACAACGTCCAGACGGCCGATCTCGATCTCTCGCGCGGGTATGTCGACCGTCGCACCGTCGCGGGCCAGATCATAGGCACGCTCGCCCGCGATCTTGATGGCCGAGAATTGCGGCGGCGTCTGCATGATGACGCCAGTATATTTCGGCAGCAGGGCGAGCACTTGGGCTTGCGACGGGCGCAGGTCGGACTCTTTCGTCACCGGACCTTCGAGGTCATCGGTGGAGCGCTCCTGCCCCCAGGCAACGGTGAAGCGGTAGATCTTTGCGCCGTCCTGCACGTAGGGAACGGTCTTTGTGGCCTCGCCAAGCGCGATCGGCAGCATACCGGACGCCAGCGGGTCGAGCGTGCCGGCATGGCCGGCCTTTTCGGCCTGGAACAGCCATTTGATCTTGGAGACGGCTTCGGTCGAGCCCATGCCGACCGGCTTGTCCAGGATCAGCCAGCCCGAGATCGGCCGGCCCTTCTTCTTGCCGCGGCGCGCCACTATTCGGTGTCCTTGTTGCCGTCTTTGTCCTGGTCCGCGTTTTCCTGGTCCTCAGGACCCAGATCGCGCGCCACTTCCGGCGATTTCAAGAGGTCGTTGATCCTGGCAAAATTGTCGAAGGAGGTGTCGAGCTTGAAGCGGAATTCCGGCATGAACTTCATCTGCCGCAGCGCGCCGGAGACACGGCCACGGACGAATTTCGCATGCTTGTTCAGCGCCTCGACCACCGCATCGGTATCCTTGGCGCCGAGCGGCGAGACGAAAGCGGTAGCGACCTTCAAATCGGGCGACATGCGCACTTCCGAGACCGACACCACGGTGTTCTCGATCAGCGGATCGATGATCTCGCCGCGCTGCAGGGTTTCGGATAGCGCATGGCGCACCTGTTCGGCGACGCGCAGCATGCGCTGGGATGGGCTGGATGTGGTTGGACGGGGCATTTTTCTCTATCCTGAAAGCGTGAGGCGCGGGATGGGACCGTGCCGCATGTCTCATATGGGTCGTTCTCAATGGACCTCGGGCGGCGGCCTTTCGGCCACCGCCCGGTATGGACAAGTCATTCGAACTCAGAGTGTCCGGGTCACCATCTCGACGCGGAAGCATTCGATGACGTCGCCGACGCGCATGTCCTCGTAGTTCTGGAAGGCCATGCCGCACTCCTGGCCGCCGGGGACTTCCGAAACTTCGTCCTTGAAGCGCTTCAGCGTCTTCAGCGTGCCTTCGTGGATGACGACGTTGTCGCGGATCAGGCGCACGCCCGCACCACGCTCGACCTTGCCTTCGGTGACACGGCAGCCGGCGATCTTGCCGACCTTGGTGATGTCGAAGATTTCGAGGATCTGCGCGTTGCCGATGAAGGTCTCGCGACGCTCCGGCGACAGCAGGCCCGACAGAGCCGCCTTCACGTCATCCACGAGGTTGTAGATGATCGAGTAATAGCGAATCTCGATGCCAGCCGCCGCTGCGGCGGCACGTGCCTGGACGTTGGCGCGAACGTTGAAGCCGATGATCGCGGCACCCGAAGTCTCGGCCAGCGACACGTCGCTTTCGGTGATGGCGCCGGCGCCGGCATGGACGATGCGCGCACGCACTTCGTCGGTGCCGAGCTTGTCCAGCGCCGCGTTGATCGCTTCGATCGAGCCCTGCACGTCGCCCTTGATGACCAGCGGGAATTCCTTCAACCCGCTCGTTTGCAATTGCGACATCATCTGCTCGAGCGAACCGCGCTGGCCGGCATGCTTGGCAACCGCCTTCTCGCGCGCCAGACGCTGGCGGTATTCGGTGATCTCGCGGGCACGGGCCTCGTTGTTGACCACGGCGAAGCGGTCGCCGGCCTGCGGTGTGCCCTGCAAGCCAAGCACTTCCACCGGCATCGCCGGCGGCGCTTCCTTGATCTGCACGCCACGATCGTTGACCAGCGCACGCACCCGGCCCCATTCGTTGCCGGCAACCAGGATGTCGCCCGGCATCAGCGTGCCGGTCTGCACCAGCACGGTGGCAACGGGGCCACGGCCCTTGTCGAGCTGGGCTTCAATGACGACGCCTTCGGCGGTACGATCCGGATTGGCCTTCAGGTCGAGAATTTCGGCCTGCAGCAGGATCGCCTCGAGCAGCTTGTCGAGATTGGTGCCCTTGGTCGCCGACACTTCGACGTCCAGAACTTCACCGCCCATGGATTCGACGAAAACCTCGTGGCGCAGCAGCTCCGAGCGCACTTTCTGCGGATCGGCATCATGCTTGTCGATCTTGTTGATCGCCACGATGATCGGAACACCGGCCGCCTTGGCATGGCTGATCGATTCGATCGTCTGCGGCATGACGCTGTCATCGGCCGCAACCACCAGGATGGCGATGTCGGTCGCCTGGGCGCCACGAGCACGCATCGCCGTGAAGGCGGCGTGGCCGGGCGTGTCGATGAAGGTGATCTTGTGACCGTTCTTCTCGACCTGGTAGGCGCCGATATGCTGGGTGATGCCGCCGGCTTCGCCGGAGACGACATTGGCGTTGCGGATCGCGTCGAGCAGCGAGGTCTTGCCATGATCGACGTGACCCATGATCGTCACGACCGGCGGACGCGAAACCAGGTCCTCGGCATTGTCGGCGATGTTGAACAGGCCTTCCTCGATGTCGGACTCGGCAACGCGGCGGACCGTGTGGCCGAATTCGGTAGCAACCAGCTCGGCCGTGTCGGCGTCGATGACGTCGCCCGGCTTCAGGATCTGGCCCTGCTTCATGAAGAACTTGACCAGGTCGACCGCGCGCTCGGACATGCGTTGCGCCAGTTCCTGGATGGTGATGGTCTCTGGCAGGATCACTTCGCGCATGACTTTCTCGCGCGGCTCATTGTGCATCGCGCGCTTGAATTTTTCCTGGCGGCGACGCATCGACGACAGCGACCGGGCTCGCGCGTCTTCGTCGGACAATGCTGAATTCAGCGTCAGCTTGCCGCGGCGGCGGTCTTCCTCGGCCTTGGTCGGCTTGGCCGGACGCGCCACTTCGGGCGTGACCGGACGGCGCACCGGTGCGCCGGCACCAACACGTTTCGGCTTGGCCACTTCCTCGTCATCGACTGTTGCCAGTTCGGCGGCCAATGGCGCGCGTCGACGGGCCTCTTCCTCAGCCCGACGGCGGGATTCGGCCTCGGTCTGCAACCGCGCCTCTTCCTCGGCCTGGCGGCGTGCGGATTCATCGCGTTCGCGCTTGCGGCGCTCTTCGTCCTCGGCGCGACGCTTGGCATCCTCGGCGGCGCGCTGGCGGTCCTCGACCTCGCGAACCTTCGAGCCCTCGAGCGCCCTGCGGCGCGCTTCCATTTCACTGCGCGACAGTTCGTTCAGCACCATACCGCTGCGTTCGACCGGGGCCGGCGGGGGTGGTGGCGCCTTCGGTGCTTCCGGCACGACGACGGGCGCGGCCACGACCGCCGGCTTCGGTGTGAAGACGGGGGCGGCAACGGGCTCCGGCTTGTCGCCGGGCATCGAGAATTTGCGCTTCTTGGTTTCGACGACGACCTGCTTGGTGCGGCCGTGCGAGAAGTTCTGGCGCACAGTGCCCTGTTCCATACCGGGGCGCTTCAGCGTCAAGGTCTTCTTCGGCGTCACACTCAGCGTATTGTCGTCACCCGATTTCGTATCGCTCATTCCATATCCTCTGCGGCATCATCTTCGTCAGCAACAGCCGCAAGCATTGCCAGATCGTCCGGGGAACCGCCCCGATACCGGTCGAGCGCAACCATGCGCTTCTGGACCGCCCTGCCCGCGTCTCCCGCGAGAACGGCAGCATGTATCACATTTGTACCCCCCAATGCCAAGCTCAACTCGGCCTCGGAGAAAAGTTTGTAGGCAAGGATGGCGGGCCCACCGAGATGGACTGTCGCCCGTCGCGCCTGGCTGATCTTGCGCACGCCGTCGTCGGACGCCTCGGTCGCGTGGAGCACGAAAAGCGCCAATCCACCGCGGACAGCACTTTCGACCTTGGTAGCACCAAGCGAAATTGCGCCTGCCTTGCGGGCAAGACCAAGCATGCCCAGAGCGTGCCTGGAAAGTAGCCCGTCGATCATGCCGCCAAGATCGGGCGGCACGACCACCTGTGCCTTGAAGGCGCGGGCAAAGAGGTTCTTCGCCGCCGCCTTGTCGATATGTAGGCGGTCGGCGGTCACCCAGCAACCGCGGCCGGGCAGATTTCTCTTGATGTCGGGAACGACGGCCGAATCCGGGCCGACGACAAACCGGATCAGATCATCCGGTTCGGCTTGTGTGCGCGTAACGATGCAGGTGCGATCGTTCATCTCGTCCAAGGGCGGGTTCGGTGCGATGCGGTTTCACCTCACGCACCAACGGCTTCGTCAGCCGAGACTTCTTCGGCTGCAAGCTCGTCTTCGGTGATCCAGCCGGCCTTGAGGCGGGCGGCCAGAACCATCTGTTCGGCGTCTGCGCGGGTCACGCCATGATTGGCCAGCACACCCGGATAGACTTTTGTCTCGCCGTCCTTGCGTTCCTTCCAGCCGGTCAGGTCGTCGGCGGCATAGCCGGCGAAATCCTCGATCGTCTTCACGCCGTCCTCGCCGAGCGTCACCATCATGGCGGTGGTGACGCCGGGGATTTCGCGCAATTCGTCCGAAACGCCAAGCGCCTTGCGCTTGTCGTCGTGCTCGGCCTCGATCTTCTCCAGATATTCGCGAGCGCGGGTCTGGATTTCCGAAGCGGTGTCCTCATCGAAACCGTCGATAGAGGCAATCTCGCCGGAATCGACATAAGCGACTTCCTCGACGCTGGTGAAGCCTTCGGAGGCCAGCACCTGGCCGACCATCTCGTCGACGTCGAGGGCTTCCATGAACAGCGACGAACGCTCGACGAATTCCTTCTGGCGGCGCTCGGATTCTTCGGCCTCGGTCAGGATGTCGATATCCCAACCGGTCAGCTGCGACGCCAGGCGCACGTTCTGGCCGCGGCGGCCGATGGCCAGCGACAGCTGGTCGTCGGGAACCACGACTTCGATGCGTTCGGCATCCTCGTCGAGCACGACCTTGGCGACTTCCGCCGGCTGCAGCGCGTTGACGATGAAGGACGCCGCCGAAGGCGACCACGGAATGATGTCGATCTTCTCGCCCTGCAATTCGCCGACGACGGCCTGGACGCGGCTGCCGCGCATGCCGACGCAGGCGCCGACCGGATCGATCGAGCTGTCGCGCGAGATGACGGCGATCTTGGCGCGCGAACCTGGATCGCGGGCGACCGACTTGATCTCGATGATGCCGTCATAGATTTCCGGCACTTCCATGGTGAACAGCTTGGCCATGAACTGCGGATGGGTACGCGACAGGAAAATCTGCGGGCCGCGCTGCTCGCGGCGCACATCGTAGACATAGGCGCGGACGCGGTCGCCATATTTGTAGTTCTCGCGCGGGATCAGCTCATCGCGGCGGATGATCGCTTCGCCGCGGCCGAGATCGACGATGACGTTGCCGTATTCGACGCGCTTGACGGTACCGTTGACGATCTCGCCGATGCGGTCCTTGTACTCGTCATACTGGCGGTCGCGTTCGGCCTCGCGGACCTTCTGCACGATGACCTGCTTGGCCGACTGGGCGGCGATGCGGCCGAAATCCATGGGCGGCAGCTGTTCGGCGATGAAGTCGCCGAGCTGGGCGTCGGGATTGCGCTCGCGAGCCGAGGAAATGGCGATCTGCGTGGCGTAGTCATCGACCTTCTCGACCACTTCCATCAGCCGCTGCAGCTTCATCTCACCGGTGTTCGGGTTGATGTCGGCGCGGATGTTGGTCTCCTGACCGTAACGCGAACGCGCCGCCTTCTGGATCGCATCGGCCATGGCGGCGATGACGATCGACTTGTCGATCGACTTTTCACGCGCGACGGCGTCGGCGATCTGCAGCAATTCAAGTCTGTTGGCGCTTACAACCATCGTTTTTCTCCCGAGCCTGTTTGCCGGACCTTTGCGCCCGGCAGCTCAATCATAGTTCCTGTTCGTGTTCTTCCGTGGCGTCCGCTTCCGCACCCGACTCGTCGTCGTCCGGTTCGCCGCGGCGTTTCTTGGCTTCCTTGCGCGCCCTGTTGTCCTTCGACAGGGCATCGCGGATAAGATCGTCTGTCAGGATCAAGCGCACATCGGCAATCGCATCATAGGGGACGCGCACCGTCGGCTCCTCGCCATAGGCGGCCTTGTCGCGCTCGATCAGCACATCGTCTTCGCCTGCTTCGGCGATCTTGCCCTTGAAGCGCTTGCGGTCGGCAACGACGATCGATGTTTCCATCTTCACCAGATGACCCGTCCAGGTCGTGAAATCCGATTTGCGGACCAGCGGCCGGTCGATGCCGGGCGACGAGACTTCAAGATGATAGGCCTTTTCGATCGGATCGTCGACGTCGAGCGCCGGCGACACCGCGCGGCTGACCTCTTCGCAATCCTCGACGGTCATGGTGCCGTCCTCGCGTTCGGCCATGATCTGCAGCGTCAGCCCGTTCTGGCCCGACAGATGCACCCGCACGAGGCGGAAGCCGATGCCACGCAGGACCGGCTGGACGATCAGCGCGATGCGCGCATCGATGCCGCTTTCGCGGATGATGCGATCGTCGCCCTCGCTTGCCGTTGCAGTCATCGAAGCCCTGTCGTTCTACCAAGTTATCGGCAGGTAATAAAAAAGAGCGGGACCGGGTGGACCCACTCTTCGTCATACCGACCAAGAATTTGAGGTTGATATAAACGATCATGGCCTGTGTTTCAAGCCCGCTATGCTGGTCGGGCAACGCCGCCATCGAGGCGGCCCGCGCCAGCGTTGCATGGGGTGCATGGCGCCTATGCGGCGACCCCCATGGGATTGGCGCGGAAACGCACCTACCTATGTTGCGCTGCACAAATGTGGCCGTGCGTCACACGTGCGCGAAAGGACATGATCATGAGCAATCGCAAGATATTTTCTGCAATAGGCGACTTCTTCACCGTATTCGGCAGCGCCGTGGCCGCTTCACGGGCCGTGGAAGCCGGTCGCAGGCCGCGCGCCGACGACCTGCGCAACCTCGGCGTCGAGCCTGCCGCCTTCGATCGCATCGGCCGCCGCTTCTAGCTTTGACGCAATTCCGGACGGAAAACCGTTTCACACTTTTCCTGGAATTGCTCTAAGACTGCAAGCTTATTTCCGAATGAAGGTAAGATAGGCCGGCCGCCGGCCCTCACGAATGGCCTTGGCCTCGTAACGGGTGCCCGGCCAGCCTTCATAGGGCCGGTGCCAGTCCGCCGCCTCGCAAGCCTGCCATGCGAACGCGCCATGCGCGCGGCAATGCAGCAGGGTCCAGTTGACATAGGTGTCGATGTCGGACGCAAAGCGGAATTTTGAACCAGGCTTCAGCACACGCGCGAACCGCCCGAGATTGACCGGGCTGACGAAGCGCCGCTTCCAGTGTTTCTTCTTCGGCCAAGGATCGGGATAGAGCAGATCGATGCCGTCGAGCGAGGCTTGCGGCAGCCAGTCGAGCAGCCTTGTGGCGTCGTCGTCATAAACCCGCAAATTGGCGAGCGGTTTCTCGCGCACCGCCATCATCATCTTGGCCATGCCGTTGACGAAGGGCTCGACGCCGATAAAGCCGATCGCTGGGGCCTCGGTCGCACGATGCAGGAGATGCTCGCCACCGCCGAAGCCAATCTCGAGGCGAACCGCGCGGACATCCGTCTCAAACAAAGCGCTGAGATCCGCCGGCGGCTGGGCCGTCAGATCGAGCCGATATGTGCCAAAGCCGATTTCCAGTGCGGCCGCCTGCTGCGGGCGCATGGTCTTGCCGCGCCGGCGACCGAAAAAGGCTTCAGTCGCGCGGCTTGGTCTGTCCTTCGGATCCATGGCGGGACTTTGCGGTGCCGCTGTCAGGCGGCGACCGCGTCCTTGAGTGCCTTGGCGAGATCGGTCTTTTCCCAGGAGAAAGACCCATCACGGCCGGCCTTGCGGCCGAAATGGCCGTAGGACGACGTCTTGGCGTAGATCGGTTTGTTGAGATCGAGGTGACGGCGGATGCCCGACGGCGACAGATCCATTACCGTGCGCAACGCGTCCTCGAGCTTTGCCTCGTCGACCTTGCCGGTACCGTGCAAGTCGACATAGACCGACAGCGGCTGAGCAACGCCGATGGCGTAGGAAAGCTGGATGGTGCAGCGGTCGGCGAGTTTCGCCGCCACGACGTTCTTGGCCAGGTAGCGCGCCGCATAGGCCGCCGAACGATCCACCTTGGTGGTGTCCTTGCCGGAGAAGGCGCCGCCGCCATGGGGTGCGGCACCACCATAGGTGTCGACGATGATCTTGCGGCCGGTCAGCCCGGCGTCGCCGTCCGGCCCGCCGATGACGAACTTGCCGGTCGGATTGATGTACCACATGCAATCGTCGGCGATCTTGAGGTCGCCCAGTGCCTCGCGGATATAGGGTTCGACGACCTTGCGGACCTTCTTCGAATCCCAGCTCGCATCGAGATGCTGCGTGGACAGCACGATCTGCGTCGCCTCGGCGGCCTTGCCATCGACATAGCGAACGGTGACTTGGCTCTTGGCATCCGGCCCGAGCTTGCCGGCTTCACCGCTGCCTTCGTGACGGGCGGCAGCCAGCAGTTCGAGGATCTTGTGGCTGTAGTAGATCGGCGCCGGCATCAGATCCGGCGTCTCGCGGCAGGCGTAACCGAACATGATGCCCTGGTCGCCGGCACCCTCTTCGCCCTGACGGTCGGAGGCATTATCGACGCCCTGGCCGATGTCAGGCGACTGGCCGTGCAGCAGAACCTCGATCTTCGCCGTTTTCCAGTGAAAGCCGGCCTGCTCGTACCCGATTTCGCGGATCGCCTTGCGGGCGACCGATTTGAACTTGGCCGGATTGACGACCGAATGCCCCGCGGCATCCTTGAGAATATTGCCGGCCTTGTCCCGCTTGAGCAACGTGTCGGGAACACGCACTTCGCCGGCGATCACGACACGGTTTGTGGTGGCCAGCGTCTCGCAGGCGACACGGACTTTCCACGGGTCCATGCCGGTCTTCTTGGCTTCGCGATACACCAGATCGACGATCTCGTCGGAAATCCGGTCACAGACTTTGTCGGGATGGCCCTCGGCAACGGATTCCGAGGTAAAGAAGTAGTTCTGCCGCGTCACGGGTGTCCCCTCTTGAAAAACGATCGGCAGGCTGCCGATTTTGGCGCGCCACGTGTTAGCGGGGCGAAGCGCCGCTCGTCAAGCGGTGCTTCGGTTCTGGCATGAATGTCGATGCAGTTATCTTGTGCCACCGGCGGCAAGACGCCGCCAGTCCTGGCGTGATTGCCGATCAGTCGGGATCGTCGGTGGAGAGGGACTTGACCAGGTCTATGATCCTGCGGCGCACCTTGGCATCGGCGATCTTGACAAAGGCCCGGTTGAGCTGGAGTCCTTCGGGACTGCCGCAGAATTCGACGGCGAAAGCCATCGACGCGTCCTCGGCAAATCCACGGCCCGCCACGGGCTCCTGGCCGGGCGCATCCTCGAAAAAGAAGGCGACAGGCACGCCGAGTATGGACGCTATCGCCTGCAATCGGCTGGCGCCGACGCGGTTGGTGCCTTTTTCATATTTCTGAATCTGCTGAAATGTGATGCCGAGGTTTTCTCCCAGCTTTTCCTGGCTCATTCCCAGCATGTTACGGCGAAGCCGGATGCGACTGCCAACATGGATGTCGATCGGATTCGGTTTCTTCTTGTTGTCTTCTGTCATTTTTTCCTCGCCGAATTTTTTCGGCTTTCTCTATTTTTTTCCTGCCCAAACAAAGCCGGAGGCAACTGCCCCAACAGAACGATCCACCGGCTTCGAGAAATTTTCAGGCACTTACAGTATGAGTTTCTAATGTGTTGGCTGTCAATTCACCCGTAGTCTTTGCCTTACGTTCAACAGCGCTGCCCCAACGGCAAACAGCAACATGATCAGCATTCCGTTAATGCGCCGTTGGCCGGGAGATATGAGCGCCTGTCCGGAAATCGGTATGTGGGCATCGATGGCGCCGTGTGCGTCGATCGCAAGCGCATCGACGATGCGCCCGCGCGGATCGACGACGGCCGAGATGCCGTTGTTGGCAGCACGCACCAATGGCAATCCATTTTCCACCGCACGGATCTGGGCCTGCCTGAAATGCTGATACGGACCCGGCGTGTCGCCGAACCACGCATCGTTGGTAACGTTCACAATAAGCTGCGCTGACGCAGCGTCAACTGCCACAAGATCGGGAAAGATCACCTCATAACAGATAAATGGCAGCGCACGGATGCCATCGGGCAGCGTGATGGCGTGGCGCTCATTGCCGGCCGCGAAACTCATCGGCCCGGCAACCAGTTGCTCGATGCCGAAACGCTGGAGCAGATCGGCGAAAGGCAGGTATTCGCCGAACGGCACCAGGTGAACCTTGTCGACGGCGTCAGCGATTTCACCCTTGTCGTCGATCGCCACCACGGAGTTATAGTAACGGCTGTCGGCATTCGCGGCCGAACCGCCTTCCTCGCGAACGACGCCGGCAATCAGCATCTGGCCGGGTCCGAGCATGTCCCCCAGCGCCGTCAATGCGTCCGGACGCTCGGTGAAGAGGAACGGCACCGAGGTTTCGGGCCACAGGATCAGTTGCGGCTTTTGATGGCCTGGGTCCGGCGCCTTGGCCGAGAGCCCCATCAGGACCGCGAAGATGCGGTCGCGCACCGAGGCATCCCATTTTTCCGACAGGTCCACGGCCGGCTGGACGATGCGGACATCCAGGCTGCGTGAAGCTGGCGGTTCGGGAGCGGCAAGCCTGATATAGCCGAAGCCGACATGGGAGGCGGCGAGCACGACAAACAGTGCCGCGCCGAGGCGCAGGTGCCGACGTGCCGCCAGCAGTGCCGGCAATGCGAAGACGAACACCGCGAGCGCGTTCATGCCGATCATGCCCGTCACCGAGACGCTCTGCATCAGCAGCGGCACGGGCATGGCCGCGTAGCCGACCGCATTCCAGGGAAAACCGGTGAACAGGAAATCGCGCAGCCATTCCGCCAGGCCGAAGCCGAAGGCAAGGGCGGCGATGCGGCCAATGTCGTTGCTCCACAGCAGCCGGGCAACGATTGCCGCAAAGCCGTAGAAAAAGGCGAGCATGAAAGGAATGCCGACCACCGCGAAGGGAAGCGCCCAGGCAAAACTGTCGGCCTCGACCAGCAGCGCCGAACCGATCCACCAGAGGCCGGCGAGGAAATAGCCGAAACCGAACCACCAACCGACGGCGAAAGCCGGCCGCAGGCGACGAACCAAGCTGCCGGAAGCTTCGCCGGTGGCGCCATCCAGCAGCCAGACCAGCAGCGGAAACGAGACGAAACAGGCGGCGAAGAAATCGTAAGGCGCCTGCCCAAGCACGGCAAAAGCGCCCGCGAGAAACGCCACAAGCGCACGCCGCCAACCCCAAAGCAGAATTATCCGGCCGGTGAGGCGCTCCATGCATACTTCCGAGTCGCGAATCAGGACACAAGATTTAACAGGGAGCGCTCCGCGCTCCAAACGGCGGATGGGCTGGCTGAGATGCACAGCTTCGGCTCTGCCCTACCGGAACGCCGCCCAGCCGCTCGGCCTCCTCGCGCGGAACCGAACGGATGGTCTGCGTGAAGGTCCAGACATGGCCTTCAGGGTCGCGTGCACGATACTGGCGCTCACCGTAGAACTGATCCGCTGGCTCCTGGATTATATCAGCCTCGGCAGCCCGCGCCTTCTCGCAATGCGCATCCAGGCCGCGCTTCAGCCTGACATAGATCGACTGCGTGTTCTTGCCCAAGACCGAAGCCGGGCTGGCAACATAATCGCTCCATTCGGAATCTACGATGATGTAGCTGTCGCCGAATCGCATCTCTGCATGGACGAGTTTTCCCTCGGCATCGCTGACCACCATGCTGCGCGCGAAGCCGAAGGCTGCTTCCAGCCAGTCCAGCGCGGCACGAGGGCCCTAAAGAAAACACCGGAACCCAGACTTGGCTGCTTGAAGGGGTCCTCGACCGCCATCCCCTAAGCGCCTGGATTCGGGTTTTGCCGCATGATGTTCATCCGAAAAGTCTGCAACTTTTCGGCATCATGCTTAAGCTCTGGTTTTTGCCGCATGATGTTTATCCGAAAAGTCTGCAACTTTTCGGCATCATGCTTAAGCCTGTTCGGTGCGCGCGGTGGCGCGCCGGCGGCGCTCACCCTTCTGGCTCTGCACGATGCGCACGCGCTTGACGCGGCGCGGATCGGCGTCGAGGACGTGGAACTCGAAGCCGGGTATCGCCTGCACCACCTCGCCGCGGGCCGGAACACGGCCAAGCGTGTTGAAGATCATGCCGCCGATCGTGTCGACATATTCGCCATGTTCACCGGCGGCGAAATCCCCGCCAATCATCTTGGCGACGTCGTCGATCTCGGCCTTGCCGTCGACGATGAACACGCCGTCACCGCTCTGGGTGATCATCGGCTCGTCGTCGTCATGCTCGTCCTCGATGTCGCCGACCACCATCTCGACGATGTCTTCCAGCGAGGCGAGGCCGTCGGTGCCGCCATATTCGTCGATGACCAGCGCCATCTGGGTGCGCGTCGTCTGCATGCGGCCCATCAGGTCGGAGGCAAGCATCGACGGCGGCACGAACAGCACCGGGCGGATCAGATTGAGGTCGCCAATGGTGCGGGCGAGATCGACCTGGGCAAGATCGAGAACCGTGGCAGCAGGGGTTTTCCTGGTCGTGCGGCCCTTCTTGACGCGCGCGATCTTGGTGATGTGGGCCAGCACGTCACGGATATGGACCATGCCGCGCGGATCATCGAGCGTCTCGGAATAGACCGGCATGCGGGAATGGCCGGATTGTTCGAAAGTGCCCAGGAGATCGCCGAGCGTCGTCGTGATTTCGACCCCCTGAATGTCGGCGCGCGGTACCATGACGTCCTCGACGCGCACTTCGCGCAGCCGCAGGATGTTGTTGAGCATGGCGCGTTCGCCGGGCGAAAAGGCGCCGGCATCGCTCGTCGTCTCGGCAAGCGCGCCGGCAATTTCCTCACGCAGGCTGGTTCCGTTGCGTTGCCTGAACAGGCGCAGAACGCGGTCGAACAGGGAGGGACCGGCAGGCGATGTCTCGCCGGCAGCGCTGCCGGTGCCGGCAGCAGCGGATGTACTGCTAGCGCCAGAGGTAACGGTACTCGGACTTGATCCCTCTTCCGACGTGTCGGAAGCCTTGGTCGCACTGCCGGCGTCGGGGCGGGCGGCAGTCTCTGGTTTGTCGTTCATCGTCGTCCGGTCAATTGGTCAGATGTAGTTACGCGTAGGGGTCGGGAATGGCAAGCCTTGCAAGCGCCGCGCGTTCGACGGCTTCCATCGCCTCGGCCTCGGCCTCGGTCTCGTGATCGTAGCCCAGCAAATGCAGCAGGCCGTGGATGACGAGATGGGTGATATGGTTCTCGACCGGCTTGTCTTCCAGTGCCGCTTCATGGGCGACCGTTTCGGCGGCCAGCACGATGTCGCCCAGCATCGGCGGCAACGGACCGCCTTGCGCAAACGGAAAAGCCGGAAAAGACAAGACGTTGGTCGGCTTGTCCTTGCCGCGCCAGCCGGCATTGAGGAGTTGGACATGGGCGTCGTCGGTAAAAACGAGGCTGAGTTCGGAACGGCCCGCCACGCCGGTTTCGGCAAAAGCCGCCTTAACGGCGCCATCGACCAGCCGCGTCAGGCTCACCTCGTCGGGCCAGTTGCCCGCCTCAACCGATATGTCGATGTCGACGGGAACATTCCCGTCGCCGGATATTATGTCCTCAGGCATGAAGCCGCATCGTCAACATCAATTCTCGGCGCCGAGGCCGCGCGCCAGCTTGGCGTCCCGGTCGTAGGCCCTGACGATTTCCGCCACAAGCGGATGGCGGACCACGTCGCCGTCGTTGAAGCGCACGGTGACCGCGCCCGCCACGCCGTCCAGCACCCGCAAGGCTTCGACCAGCCCCGATTTGGTGTTCGAGGGAAGGTCGATCTGGGTCGGGTCGCCGGTGACGATCATGCGCGAGTTTTCGCCCAGGCGCGTCAGGAACATCTTCATCTGCATCGGCGTGGTGTTCTGCGCCTCGTCGAGGATGACGGCGGCATGCGCCAGCGTGCGGCCGCGCATGAAAGCGAGCGGCGCGATCTCGATCACTTCGGCGGCAATGGCGCGCTCGACCTTGTCGGCGGGCATCATGTCGTAGAGCGCGTCATAGAGCGGCCGCAGATAGGGATCGACCTTCTCCTTCATGTCGCCGGGCAGGAAGCCCAGCCGTTCGCCGGCCTCGACCGCAGGCCGCGAGAGAATGATGCGCTCGACCATGCCGCGCTCGAGCAGCATCGCCGCATGCGCCACCGCCAGATAGGTCTTGCCGGTGCCGGCCGGGCCGATGCCGAACACCAGTTCCGACCGTTCCAGCGCCCGCATATAGGCGTCCTGGTTGAGCGAGCGGGCATAGATCGTCTTCTTGCGGGTGGTGATCTGGGCGGCGGAGACCTTGCCCTTGCGTTCCAGCGTTGGCAGCGTCAGCTGATCGTCGGCGGCAATCGCCATGCGCACGGCGCCGTCGACGTCGGACTGGCCAATATCGACGCCCTTCTGGAGAATGCCGTAGAGATTGTCCAGGGCGCGGCGCGCCTGCTCGGCGGCCGACGCTGAGCCCTTGATGGTCAGCTGGTTGCCGCGTGAGCGGATGTCGACGCCAAGCTTCTGCTCCAGCCTGGCGAGGTTTTCGTCGAACTGACCATAAAGGGCGCTGGCAAGCTTGTTGTTGTCGAAAGTCAGAACGATGTGCGCCATGTCAGAAGCCCCAGATGCCGGTACCGGGGGCAGGTTCTTCAGCTCTGCTGCGCTCAACCGTCTCTCCTCATCTGCCGAGACCCTCAGGCCAATTCGGCGAACAGGCTGTTGTAGCCCGTCTTCGTGATTCGCACCTGGATAATGTCACCGATTTCGCCGGCCTTTTCATCAACAATAACCGGCTGCAGCCAAGGTGAGCGGCCAACCTTCTGGCCGGCCTGACGGCCGGGCTTCTCGATCAGGGTGTCGATGGTGCTGCCGATGAGGCTCTCGCCGAAATCCTGCTGCTGTTTCACAAGCAAGGCTTGCAGCCGCTGCAGGCGCTCGTCCTTGACCGTTTCCGGCACATGATCGGACATTTCGGCGCCCGGCGTGCCGGGGCGCGGCGAATATTTGAACGAGAAGGCCGAGGCGTAATTCACCTGACGCACCAACTCCATGGTCGCCTCGAAATCCGCCTCGGTCTCGCCGGGGAAGCCGACGATGAAGTCGCCGGAGAGCGCGATGTCAGGACGCGCGGTACGAATACGGTCGAGCAGCGCCAGATAATCCCTCGCCGTGTGCCGGCGATTCATCGCCTTGAGGATGCGGTCGGAGCCGGATTGCACCGGCAGATGCAGATAGGGCATCAACGCCGGCAGATCGCGATGGGCCGCGATCAGTTCGTCATCCATGTCGCGCGGGTGGCTGGTGGTGTAGCGCAGACGCGCCAGCCCGGGGATTTCGGCCAGCCTGAACAGCAGGCGGCCAAGGCCCCACTCCTCGGTCTTGTCCCCTTTGGCCTCGCCCCGGCCATGCCATGCATTGACGTTCTGGCCAAGCAGCGTCACTTCGCGCACGCCGGCTTCGGCCAGGCGCTCAGCCTCCGCGACAATCTGCGCCACCGGCCGGGAGACTTCGGAGCCCCTTGTGTAGGGCACAACGCAGAAAGTGCAGAACTTGTCGCAGCCTTCCTGCACGGTGAGGAAGGCGGTGACGCCGCGCTTGATGACCTCGGCGCGCTTGGGCTGCGGCAGATGCTCGAACTTGTCCTCGATGGCGTAGTCGGTCTCGACGATCTTTTCGCCGCCGCGCACCCGCGCCAGCACGTCCGGGAGCCGGTGATAGGTCTGCGGACCGATGACCAGGTCGACGGCCGGCGAACGGCGGATGATCTCGGCGCCTTCGGCCTGCGCGACGCAGCCGGCGACGCCGACCAGCATCTCACGGCCGGGCAGGGCACGCTCGGCTTTCATGTCGCGGATACGGCCGAGCTCGGAATAGACCTTTTCGGCCGCCTTCTCCCTGATATGACAGGTGTTCAGCAACACCAAGTCGGCCTCGCCAATGGCATCGGTCGCGGAATAGCCGTCGGCAGCCAGCGCATCGGCCATACGCTGTGAATCATAGACATTCATCTGGCAGCCATAGGTCTTGATGAAGACTTTTCTCGCTGCCGCGGGAAGCACCGCCGGCTGTCCAGCCGTAGTGCCGATGTCGTCGCTTTCTATCGTGTTCAAGTCCATAAGGCGGCTTCTAACGCCTTTCCGTGACAAAAAACAGACGATTCTCGGCCCGCGCCAGCAAGGGCGTGCCGGAGCTACCGGCTCGGCCGCGGGTCGGCAAGCGCCGCCTGCATCATCTCACGCACCTGGCTTTCCATCAGTTTCGACGTCTCCTTGCGGTTCGAACCCTTGGAAAAGGCGATTGCCTCGCCGAAATGCACCTCGACGTCGAGGGCGCCCTCCGCCAGCAGTACCCTAAGATGCGGCATCAGGTCCTCATCGCCGATCCAGGCGGCAAGCGGGCGGTGGCGGCGGCCGAGCGGCACACCGTGCAGGCGGGTATAGGCAATCGCCACCGGCTGGATGAAGACCTGCTCGGCCGCGCCTTCCGAAATGGCCATCGAGGCGGCGCCAAACAGCGTGCTCTTGAACGGCAGGATCATGTTGCCGTCGCCGGTCGAGCCCTCGGCAAACAGCACCATGGCATCGCCCTTGGCCATGCGGCTGGCAATCTCGCTTGCCTGGTCGCCCGAGGACCGCTTGCGTTCGCGCTCGATGAACACGGTGCGCTGCAGCTTCGACAGCATGCCGATCAGCGGCCAGCCTTCCATATCCGCTCGGGCAATGAATTTCACGTCGGCAAAAGAGCCGAGCACCATGATGTCGGTCCAGGAGATGTGATTGGACGCAACCAGCAGCGGGCGCTTGTCGGACAGCGCTCCCTTGACATGGATGCGCATGCCGAGCGCTCTGACGATCAGCCTGTGCCAGACCTTGAGGATGAAGGTTTCCGGCCACCAGCCAGTCTTCATCGACAGGATCTGTAACGGCACGAGGACCAGCGAACCGGCGACAACGAGGCCCAGCGCCAGGAGAATCCTGATTTTCTTGATCATCGCCCCATCCGGCCGTCTCGCTAGCGAAGATCGCGGCGCATGACAAGCGCGCCGGTCGGTCCGTGTTCGGCCGATCTGTAGTAATTCGGCCGCTTGCCGACCTCGCGGAAGCCCAGCCGACGATAAAGCGCGATCGCCGCGACATTGGTCTCGTCGACCTCGAGGAACAGCGCTTCGGCGCGCTGCGCGTGCAGTTCGCGCAACACCGCGTCCATCAATTGCCAGCCCAACCCCTGGCGACGATGCGATCGCGCCACCGCGACGGTCAGGATCTCGCCCTCGCCTGCCGCAAGCCTCGCCAGCACGAAGCCGACGGGCGGCTTGGAGCCCTGCCCGGTTTCGCGCGCGGCATAGCCGAACACGGTGTCCTGTTCGAGCAGGGCGGCGAATTCGCCATCGGTCCAAGGGCGGACAAAGTCCTCGCGATGCAGCAGCGAGACCGCCGGACTGTCGGCGATCCTCAGCGGCTCGAGCGCGTAGTCCCGGCGGCGTGGTTGGAGAAAAGGTATGCGCATTTATCTTTCTTGCCTTGATAGAATAAAGCCAGCCTGCGGCTTGGCGTCGGCGCCGCGCATATAGAGTGGTTTCGGCCGTTCGCCTGCGCCCTTGGCGGCAGCCAGGCGGGCGTAGGTGACAATGTCGGCGGTGGCTGTCCGAGGGCCGACATCAAATTCGCGCCCGGCCGATGCGCTGATGAGCGCTGCCGCGGTGCCGGCAAGCACCGGAGACGTTTCCTTCGCCATGGCCACCACGTCAGCCAGCGTGGCCGCGGCCGGACCGTAAGTCAAGGCTAACCTTTTGTCGTAAAAGGCCGCGTGGATCTCTTCACGGCCGGCATCGAGCGCCGCCAGCACGGCGCGACCGGGAAATACCGCTGCTGCTTCGGCGGCCAGCGCCTCCAGTGTCGTCACCCCGATTGCCGGTATCTTCAGCGCCAGCGCCAGGCCACGCGCGGTCGAGACGCCGACCCGCAGACCGGTGAAGGAACCTGGGCCGACGGAGACGGCAATGGCGCCAAGACCCGCATAGTCGGTTGCGCTTGCCTCCAGCGCTTCGGCGATGACCGCCATCAGCTGCTCGGCATGGCCCTTGCCGAGATCGAGCACCGAGCGGCCAAGCTCCTGCTTCGCCGCCGCGTCATAGACGCTAGCGGCGCAGAGGTTGGCGGCACAGTCGATGGCAAGCAATTTCATGAGGCAACCGGTTCGAAAAACAATCCCCTGTGCCCGCCACGGCCCGCCACCGCAAGGGGATAATTTGTTAAACGGCTTCGCTCCGGCTGGCGAGCGATCAGACCTGCTCGATGCGCAGCATGTGGTTGTCCCAGACATAGTCCGGTTCGGAGCGTGTCGCGCCGCTGCCCTCGACGATCTCGCCGGCGCCGGTGGTGACCATGAAGCCGGTTCCATCGGGCGCCACGCCGCAGACCTCGACCAACGCGCTGTTCGCAACGACCCGGCCGCTGGCCGCATCGATCACGACAAGCGAGTTGCCTTCCGGCGAGGAGACCGCCACGGTGCCGGCAGCCCGATTGGCGGCGACCGAGCCTATGTAGTTGCGGAAGCCGGACAAAACGTCCTGTGGCATGTCGAGCAGCTGCAGATCCTTGCCGCGGGCGGCGCGACCGACCAGCAATGGACGATCGGTGCCCGGCCCCCTGTACTGGCAGCCGAACCAGACGGTGCCGGACGGATCGGTGTCCATGTGGCGGATCGACAGCTGATGCAGTGCCGCCGGCAATTCGTGCTTCTCGATAAGGTCGCCGGTGACGCGGTCTATCAGCACATAGGACGGCTTCATGGTCGCAATGTTGAGCTCGGCGCGGCCGTAATCCGGATGGGTCTCGATGCCGCCATTGGCAACCGCAATCGTCCTGCCATCGCCCAGCAGCAGAAGCTCGTGCGGACCCATGCCATAGGTCGGGAATTCGTCAACACGGCTGAATTTGGCCCGCGCATCGTAGACGCCGACGACGCCGGCGGCGTTGTCGAAGTCGTTTTCGGTGGCATAGAGCAGCGCACCGTCGGCCGAAAACACGCCATGGCCGAAGAAATGCCGGCCGGCGATGCTGGCGATGGTCAGTGGTTCCTCGCGGCCCGAATGATCGAAAACCACCGCGAAAGTGCCGGGCTGGCGAGCAAACACCACCGAGCGCTTCGACACCGGATCGAAAGTGACGTCGTGGCCGCGATCGGGCAGGTCGATCGCATGCAGGAGCTTGCCGGTCTCGGACAGGACGGCGGCGCCATAGCTGCCGTCGCGCTTGACGAAGGCGGTGGCGAAGACGGCATCGGCCGCAAGCGTCGTTGCCCAGGCCGAAGGCGCCATCGCCGCGGCAAAGCCGATACCCGCAGCCCTCAGGAAATCGCGGCGATCGATGAGGGAGGTTTTCAAGAGACTATCCTCCCCTGCACTGGCTCGCTCCAGGACACGGTGATTATTACGGATCGGAGCTGACGCTTGGCACCTACCGATGCTTGGAATGATCCATCGCAGACATTGGAAGTTGGCCGAAGCCTCCGGAACTTCGTCATCCACGGGCGGAGCAGGAGCGAAGCTCCGTCGCGGAGACCCGAGGATCCATGCCGTGACCTTGACCGTCGGGTGCAACGGAGCAAAATTCTGGACCGCGGCAGCGCTTTGAAGTCGCGGCATGGATCCCGGGGTCTGCGCTGCGTCGCTTCGCTCCTTGCTTCGCCCCAGGATGACGAAGCTATGGGCGTTTCGGCCAATCTCAAGGTCATGCTCAGTCCCCATCCAGCGAGGAGAAGCCTGCGGTCAGGCCGAATTCGGCGGTCAGCCTGGTGCCGATCAAGGTCGACAGGCTGGAGGTGATCAGCGCGAAATGATCGAGCTTGTCACGCAGCGCCGGATCGGCAAGCGCCTTGTCGATTGGACCGCTGACCGCCTTGGCGGTGGCGACACCGTTGACCAGCTGGATATGGATCGATTCGGCCATCCAGCGCGCATCGGCCGGCAGAGCATCGCCAAGTTTCGAGGCCTGGAACAGCGTATCGATGCCGGAGAGATTGCCGGCCAGTGACGCGGTGGTGTTTTGCGAGCGCCAGTAGATTGCCTGTTTCGGCTTGTCCGCATCCGGCTTGCCGCCGAAAAACCCTTTCAGGCGCACGTCGCGGACCATTTCCAGCTCATTGATGAAGACGCCGACCAGTTCCGTCACCGCTTCGTTGCCGTCGCGGTAGAGCGCGTTCTGCGGCCCCGGATTGGCCCAAAGCGCGGCAAAGCCGTCCGGCTTGTTCCAGGCGGCGCTGACCTCGCCGGCCATGGTTTCGATGTTGCCGGCAACAGCAGTGCCATAAGCGCAGCGGTAGGGATCATCCTTGCCGGCAAGTGCATCGGCACCATCGCCGTAAAGAACGAATTCGAGCGCGCCCAGCCCCTGCATGGCAACGCTCTTGCCGGCCAGTTGGGCCGGATCGGTGGCGATCGGATCCCTGGCCGACAGCGCCGCCTGCACCTGCTTCAGGCCAATGCTCTTGCGATCCGGCCAGAACAGCATGCGTTCCAGCCGGTTGTTCTCCTTGATCGGCCCGAAACCGATGATTTCGGCCGACGACCAGGCATAGACAGTGGCGGAAAATTCAGCGCGCGCGGCATCGAGTTCTCCTTGCGAGGGCGCTTCGCAGAGCTTGTGCATCGCTTTCGTCAAGGCTTCCGCATGCTGATGCAGGCCGGCATAGGCCGGGCGGACAAAGCCATCGATCGCCCGCTGGACGATGTCGGAGGCTTTGACCGCCGCCGACGCCGGGACGACGCCCAGCAGAGCCAGCGGAAGAACGAGAAACAATGCAGAACGCTTGAACATCACAGTGACTCCAGGAATTTGAGCAGCGCATTGCGGTCGGCCGCATTGGCTGCGGCAAAGCGGTCGCGCGCTTTCTGCGCCTCGCCGCCATGCCACAGGATCGCCTCGGTCAAGCTGCGCGCGCGCCCGTCATGCAGGAAGAAGGAATTGCCGTTGACCGTCTCGGTCAGGCCGATGCCCCACAGTGGCGGCGTGCGCCATTCATTGCCCGTCGCATCGCCCACGGCCTGGCCATCGGCCAGATCTGGCCCCATGTCGTGCAGCAGGAAGTCGGAATAGGGCCAGATCAACTGGAAGGCCTGGGCTTTGTTGGGGGTATCGCGGCGCGTGACGAATTTCGGCGTGTGGCAGGCAATGCAGCCGATCTCGTAGAATGTTTTTTTGCCCGCGAGCACGTCCGGCCGGTCGAGGTCCCGGCGCGACGGCACGGCCAGGTTCTGCGAATAGAAGGTGACGAGATCCATCACCGGCGGCGGCGCCTCGACCGGGCCAAGACGCTGCTGCACGCCGTTCGGCATGGCGAGGCATTTTGCCTCCGCAGCAGTGCAATCGCCCCAATGCTTCGGCTCTTCGGGCGTCGAGATGCCGATGTCGCCGGCAAAGGCGTCCGCCGCCTGCTGGCGGATCGACGCGGTCTGCGCCTTCCAGCCGAAGCGGCCGAGCGTCAGTTCCCCGCTCAAGCCATCGCGCACGATGTTCGGCCTGCCGGAAATGCCGTCGCCGTCCCTGTCGTCCGGATCGGCGTGGGCGAGAATATCAGCCGGCGCGATCTGTTCGATCAGGCCCAGGCCGATCATCGGCGGCGTCAGGCGCGGCGACAACGTGGTGCGTGGGTCAAGCGGCCCGTAGCCAAGGCCGTCAACCGAATAGCTCGGTTTGCGCAAGGAGATCACTGTGCCGTCCGTCAGCTCCACCTTACGTTCCTGATAGTCGATGTGCATCCTGCCTTCACCGGGCAGGCCGGGTACGGCGAGCTCCTGCAGTTGCCTGCCATAGACCGGGTCGGGGAAGTTAGGCACCTCGTGGTCGGCAAGCGCCGCCCTCTCTTGCGCGCTGCTGGCGTCGCGGGCCAGCCGCAGGAACATCGACGTGGTGCCGGCGTCGCCTAGCGGCGGGCGGCCGCGGCCATCCTTCAGATGGCAGTTCTGGCAGGCACGTTCGTTGAACAGCGGGCCGAGCCCGTCCGAAGCCTGCGTCGAGGATGGCGACGACACCCAGTTCTTGCGGAAAAGGGCATTGCCGAGCTTGAAGTCGCCCTCTTCCTCGAAGGTGATGTTGGCCGAGGATTGCGAGAAGGAATCGCGGCTGACCTCCTTTCGGGACGTGCCGGCGGCACCTTGCATCAGTTCGAACTGCTCTGGCCTGGAAAAATCCATGGTCGGCCTGGTGACGGCGATGACGCGCGCCTGATCCTTCACATTGAGATCGGTGCGCGTGACGGCGAGGCCGGCCGGCTGAAGATCACCCGCCATCGCCGAAGAGGCAAGCGCAAACACGAGCATGACACAGTGCCGACGCGCCAATCCGGCCGACGTCTTTGGAAGGGACGGCGAGCCATCGGCCCGCCGCGAGCGGCGCACGAATTCTAGCAGGCGCCGCATTCCCGCATGCCCTTACTCCGCCTCGTCCGCCGATGCGGCGTTGAGCTGGCCGTATTTCTCCTCGCCGATCGAGGCAAGCAGGTCGAGTTGCGTCTCGAGAAAGTCGATATGACCCTCCTCGTCGGCCAGCAATTCCTCGAACAGCTTCATCGTCACATAGTCGCCGGCGTCGTTGCAGATTTCGCGTGAGCGCTTGTAGGCGGTACGCGCGTCATATTCGCCGGCAAGGTCGGATTCGAGCACTTCCTTGACGTTCTGTCCGATGCGCAGCGGCGCTACGGACTGCAGGTTCGGATGGCCTTCGAGGAAGATGATGCGGGCGACGAGCTTGTCGGCATGGTGCATCTCCTCGATCGATTCCGCCCGCTCCTTCTTTGCCAGCTTGGCGTATCCCCAGTCCTCGAGCAGGCGGAAATGCACCCAGTACTGATTGACGGCCCCGAGTTCCAGAAAAAGGGCCTCGTTAAGCCGCTCGATGATCTGCGGATCGCCTTTCATGAATTCTGCTCCCGTATTGGACGCGCAGGCCTCTGACGCGATCCAGGTGTGAAACGACATCCACGCCGCTCGCCTCCGAGCGGGCGTGGTAATTTTCGGTGACCCGAATGATCGTTTCCACCACATTTGGGAAGCAGCCGCAACAGCGACCGCGCTTTTGCATGGCATGATAGATCTTCGCCGGCACGATCAGCTGCCAGGGATCCTGGTCCAGCAGCCCGACGATCGTCTGCTCGATCTCCTTCTCGGTGATGATATTGCAATGACAAATCAGCATTGGCTTGCTCGGCTGGCTGACGGCGTCTCCCGCGCCGTGTGGCTTGATTTTCTAGCGGAGGCCGTTCCAGAGCCGGTTTTCCGGCTCCGGATCAGTCTCCTGTCTTTCGACCCTTACTTGAACACCTTGTCCGGTGCGTCGAGGCTGTCGGACCCTTCGAAGGCGATGGTGCTGAGCTTCAGGGAGCCGACGGCGCGCTCAATCGACTTGGTCTGATCGATCAGCGCATCGATCGCCGCCTGCACGGTGGCGTTGCCCTCGATGTTGCCCTCGGCGATCTGCTGGTCATAGGCCTCGCCGGCCAGTGCACGCGCCTTGATCGCCTCCATCTTGGCGACCGAAACATCGAGCTTGTCAGACAGTTCCTTGTCGATCGTCGGATCGGCCGCCTTCACCATATCGGCCACTGAAGGACCCGAAACGACGGTGCCGTCGAGACGCGTGTAGCTCGCATGATAGGCCGCGCGAATGCCGATGGCGTCGTAGAGATGCGAATTGTAGGTGTTGTCGGAGAAGCAATCGTGCTCCTCTTCCGGATCATGCAGCAGCAGGCCGAGCTTCATGCGCTCGCCGGCCAGTTCGCCGTAGGACAGCGAGCCCATGCCGGTGAAGATGGTCGAGATAGCCGTGTTCGGCTCGCCATCGACAAGAGCCTTGCGGGCAGCGCCGTCTTCCTTCCAATTGCCGACCATCTCCTGAAGATCGGAGACCAGAAGGTCGCTGGCCGACTTCAGATACTGGGCGCGGCGGTCGCAATTGCCGCCGGTGCAGTTCTTGAGGTCGTATTCAGTGTAGGGGCGCTCGCCGGCACCCGGTCCGGTGCCATGCAGGTCCTGGCCCCAGAGGAGGAATTCGATGGCGTGGTAGCCGGTGGCGACATTGGCCTCGACGCCGCCGGCTTCCTGCAGCGTGCCGGAGAGGAATTCCGGCGAAAGCTTCGATGCATCGACCTTCTTGCCGTTGATCTCGATCTCCTTGTTGGCGATCACATTGGCCGTATAGAGCGCGTTCGCGTCCGATTCGGTGCCGTAGCTCTTGGCGACATAGTCGATCAGGCCTTCGTCCAGCGGCCAGGAATTCACCTTGCCTTCCCAGTCGTCGACGATCTTGTTGCCGAAACGGTAGACCTCGGTCTGCTGGTAGGGAACGCGCGATGCCTTCCAGGCGTCGCGCGCTGCATTGAGGGTTTCCGCCGAGGGGTTGGCGAGCAGCGCGTCGACTGCCTTGTCGAGCGCCTGCGCTGTGGTCAGCGAATCCTCATACTTGGCCAGAGCGATGTCGGAATAGGTCTTGATGACCGCCTTCGCATCGGTCTCCGCCTTGGCCGGCAACACGAACACCGCCGCCGTCAGCAGGGCCGTGGCGCCAATCGCGGCAAACCTGCCGCCATATCGTGCTGTCATAATCACTCTCCAGTTTCTCGGAAATTCTGTAAACGGCGCGCGCGGCAACGGGCGCATGGCCATCTGCAAGCCATTGGGCGCAAGAGATGCCGCGCCATCGCGCGGTTCGCGGAAGAAAGACACCAAAATGCCTCCAATCGAAAGGGTTCAAGGCCCAGACATTAAAGGGATGCGCTGACGCGCGAGCCTCCATAAAGCTGCGACATCGTCGGATGTCAATGGAAATCAGCAAGAAAAATCAATTGAAACAATAGTTTAGAATTATTCTAAACTGCAACTGTCAACTTTATGCATCGGCCCTGCACCGGTCTTGTCGCTGAACTGTACGATTGACAGCCGCCATCCCGAGTGCGACCCGCAAAAGCTCTCTTGCGGCGGCGCCAGACAATTGCCACTTGGCGAGACATCCTAGGATAGAAGCGGGATTGGAATGCGATGAAGAACGGTGTGGTCATTGTCGGCGCGGGCCATGCGGGCGTGCAAGCGGCCGCGAGTTTGCGTGAGGACGGCTATGACGGGCCGGTGATCCTCGTCGGCGACGAGAACGAACTGCCGTACCACAAGCCGCCGCTGTCGAAGACCTTCATCAAGGATGCCGAGGCCAAGCCGCAACCCTTGCGCGGCGAGGCGTTCTACACGGGCAGCGCCATCGACTATCGGCCGGGTGTCAGGATCGATCGCATCGATGCCACGCGCCGCAGCCTTGATATTGCCGGCGGCGGCACACTTGCCTTCAATCAACTGATTCTGGCGACCGGCTCGCGCCCGCGCGTCCTGCCGCTGCCCGGTTCGGACCTGTCCGGCGTGCTGTCGCTGCGCTCGCTCGCCGATGCGCGGCTGATCCGAGAGCTGAGCGCACAGAGCGACGAGGTCGTTATCCTCGGCGGCGGCTTCATCGGGCTGGAGATCGCGGCGACGCTGCGGGCAGCCGGCCGCACGGTGACCGTGGTCGAAGCGGTCGACCGGCTGCTTGGCCGCGCCGTGGCGCCGGTCGTGGCGAGCCACGTCCGCCAACGGCTGGAAGCGATAGGTGTGCGCATCCTCACCGGCACCTCGATTGCAAGGCTCGAAGGCGAAAACGGCCATGTCGTAGCCGCGATCACGTCTAGCGGCGAAAGGCTGCCGGCGCGCATGGTCATCGTCGGCATCGGCGCCGTGCCGAACGTTGAACTGGCGCAGCAAGCCGGCCTCAGCATCGCCAACGGCATCCGCGTCGATCACCAGATGCGCACTTCGGTGCCTGAAATCCTCGCCATCGGCGACGCCGCCTCCTACCGGCACTGGTTCACCGGCGGCGACGTGCGGCTGGAATCGGTGCAGAACGCCACCGACCAGGCCCGGCTTGCCGCGCGCACGATATCAGGCCACACCGACGCCTATTCGGCGGTGCCATGGTTCTGGTCGGACATCGGCGACATGAAATTGCAGATGGTCGGCCTGACCGCCGGCGGCGACAGCCATGTCGTGCTGGGCGACCTGCCCGAAAACAAATTCTCGATCTACCACTATGCCGGCGACCGGCTGCTCGGCATCGAATCGGTCAACCGCCCCGGCGACCACATGCTTGGCCGCAAGATGCTCGGCGCCGGCTTCTCGCCGACGCCGGAAACGATCGCGGCTGGCCCCGAGGGGTTGAAAGCGGCACTGGCGGCATTTCAGAACATGGAGCCAGTCAAGGCCAGTGCGTAGGTTGCCAATTTTTGCCATACGCAATAAAATGCATGAATGAGCACCATGAATATCTCACTGCCCGACAGCTTGAAGCATTTTGTCGATCAGCAAGTGACGGATCGCGGCTATGGCACGAGCAGCGAGTATGTGCGTGAATTGATCCGCCACGATCAGGATCGTCAACTTCTGCGCGGTTTGCTCCTCGAGGGCGCATCATCCGCGCCGGGGGCTCCCGTAGACGATGACTATTTCGCCGCGCTTCGAAAACGAGCGCAGGGCCAATAAATTAAGTGGCCACGAAGGCAATTATTCCTCGAAGCCTTGCTCTGCGGGATATCGAGGACGCCGTTGATTATTATGCACGCGAAGTTGGTTCGCATATGGCGTTGGGCTATGTCGAGGACCTTCAAAACGCCTACAAACTGATAGCCAGCCATCCGGCATCGGGCTCTCTCAGGTATGTTTATGAAATCGGATTGCCTGGGCTGCGTAGCGTGCAACTCAAGCGCTACCCATACCTGATTTTCTATCTTGAGCAGATCGACCATATCGATGTGTGGCGGGTCCTGCACGCCAAGATGGACATTCCAGCCTGGTTACAGAATCCAAGCTCCTGACGGCACGTTCACCCGCTCGCGTAGGCCGTCAGGAGAAATGGGCGCCGCCGATCAGGCGGCGCAGACTTCGCGGATCGAGCTTTCCAGGATGTCGAGTGCTTCGTTCATGACTTCGTCCTGGATGGTGATCGGCGCCAGGAAGCGGATGACGTTGCCGTAGACACCGCAGGTCAGCAGGATCAGGCCCTTGTCGAGCGCCTTCAACCGGATCGCATTGGCGATCTCGGCCGACGGCAGGCCCTTCTTGACGTCGTTGAACTCGACCGCGTTCATGAAGCCGAGGCCTCTGATGTCGACGATCTCGGGCACGTCGTCGCGGATCGACTGCAGCCGCTGCTTCAGCCTTGCACCCAGCGTGTTGGCGCGGTCGCACAGCTTTTCGTCCTCGATCACGTCGAGCACGGCGTGCGCCGCGGCGACGCCGATCGGGCTGCCGCCATAGGTGCCGCCGAGCCCGCCGGGGCCGGGCGCATCCATGATTTCGGCACGGCCGGTGACCGCGGCCAGCGGGAAACCGCCGGCCAGGCTCTTGGCCATGGTGGTGATGTCGGCCGCCACTTCATGGTGATCCATCGCAAACATCTTGCCGGTGCGAGCAAAGCCGGTCTGCACTTCGTCGGCGATCAGAAGCATGCCGTGCTGGTCGCAGAGCTTGCGCAGCGCAACCAGGAAGTCACGCGGCGCCTCGTAGAAGCCGCCCTCGCCCTGAACCGGCTCGATGATGATGGCGGCGACGCGGGCCGGGTCGACATCGGCCTTGAACAGCCGGTCGAGCGCCGCCAGCGAATCGGCGACCGAGACACCGTGCAGCGGCACAGGGAACGGCGCATGGTAGACGTCGCCCGGCATGGCGCCGAAGCCGACCTTGTAGGGCACGACCTTGCCGGTCAGTGCCATGCCCATGAAGGTGCGGCCATGGAAGCCGCCGGCGAAGGCGATGACCGCCGGGCGGCCGGTGGCGTTGCGGGCGATCTTGATTGCGTTCTCGACCGCCTCGGCGCCGGTGGTGACGAAGATCGTCTTCTTCTCGAATTTGCCGGGCAGCATGCCGTTCAGCCGTTCGGCCAGCCGCACATAGCTCTCATAGGGCACAACCTGGTGGCAGGTGTGGGTGAAGCGGTCGAGCTGCGCCTTGACCGCCTCGATCACCTTCGGGTGACGGTGACCGGTGTTGACGACGGCGATGCCCGACGAGAAATCGATGTAGCGGCGGTCTTCGACATCCCAAATCTCCGAATTCTCAGCCCGGTCGGCATAGATCTGCGTAGTCATGCCGACGCCGCGCGAGATCGACTGGTTCTTGCGTTCGGAAATGGCTGAATTCTTCATGGTATCCTCATCGGGCCGGCGCCCGTTCTTGTTTGATGCCGTTGAGACGTCTTCTGACCTTATTTCACGTTTTCCTCAAGTCGGCACCACCGGCAGGCGATTGGGCCTGCGGTGGGCAGATCCCGGCGCTTACCAGTCAGGCGATACACGTACGAGACCGGTTTCCTTTTCCCGGGGATCGACTATCCTCTGGATGTCCACGAGGCATCGCGATCAGCGAGCCGCCCGCGGCCGGGGGAGCCCATGAGCAGGAACGTGACTTCGCCCGTCTCGCAGCCATCGGTCCAAGCTCCCGGTCTTTTGTCTTTTCCAGCCGCCCCGGCGCTTTTCGCCTGCACGGCTGCGCTGCTTTTGGTCGGCTGCCAGAAGCAGGAAGCGGTGGACAAGAAACTGCAGATCATGGTGCGCACCGAAACGGTGGCGATGGCCGACTATTCGCCAAGGACCTCGCTGACCGGGGTGATCGCGGCGCGTACGCTGAACAATCTGTCGTTCCGGGTCGGCGGCCGCGTCGCCGAGCGGCTTGTCGATGTCGGCCAGCATGTCGATCGAGGCACCGTGCTTGCCCGGATCGATCCGCAGGAGCAGGAATCCGATTTGCGCTCGGCGCAAGCCGATCTCGACGCGGCACAGGCGCAATTGACCCAGTCCGCCGCCGCCTTCGAACGGCAGAAGACGCTGCTCGCCCAGGGTTTCACCACCAGGCGCGATTATGACGCCGCGGACCAGGCCCTGAAGGTGGCACAAGGCAGCGTCGATGCCGCGCAGAGCGCTTTCTCCAACGCCCAGCAAAACCTGTCCTTCACCGAGCTCAAGGCCGGTGCCGCCGGCGTGATTACCGCCCGCCAAGTCGAAACCGGCCAAGTGGTGCAAGCCGCGCAAACCGTCTTCACCGTCGCCGAGGACGGTGACCGCGACGCGGTGTTCAACGTGCAGGAGACGCTGATCGCCAAGACACCGGCATCGCCTGCGGTGACGATCACGCTGTTGTCCGATCCGCAGGTCAGGGCGACGGGCAAGGTCCGCGAAATCTCGCCTGCGGTCGACCCGGCTTCGGGCTCGATCCGGGTCAAGGTCGCCATCCCCGACACGCCCGCCGGCATGCCGCTGGGGGCAGCCGTCATCGGCTCGGTAAGCGCCAAGCCGGCGAAGGCGATCCTGCTGCCTTGGCAGGCGCTGACGTCCAGCGGCGGCAAGCCGGCGGTCTGGATCGTCGATCCCTCGACCAAGGCGGTGACGATGGCGCCGGTCGAAGTGCTGGCGTTCAATTCGGGCACGGTCGTGATCGCCAAGGGGCTGGACGCGGGCCAGAGTGTGGTCACCGCTGGAGGACAGCTGCTCAGCCCTGGACAGACGATCGAGATATCGGGAGCGGGCCAATGAGCCGGACGCCACGCATCCTGCTCGGCGTGCTCATGCTCGGCGCGCTGGCATCCTGCTCCAGGTCGGAGGAAAAGCCGCCCGAGATCATCCGACCGGTGCTGTCGATGGTGATCGAGCCGCGCACCACGCAAATCTTCGGTTTTGCCGGCTCCGTCGAACCGCAGGTCAGCGCCGATCTGGCCTTCCGCCTGCTTGGCCGGGTCGTCTCGCGCGACGTCCAGGTCGGCGACATCGTCAGCAAGGGCACGACGATAGCGGCACTCGATCCGACCGCGCTGGAGTTGGGCCTCCAGGCGGCCAAGGCGGAACTGTCCAATGCCGAGGCGCAGCTCGCCAACGCCGCCGCCAGCGAGGAACGGCAGCGCCAGTTGCTCGCCTCGGCCAACGCCACGCAAGCTGTCTTCGATGCCGCGCAGCAGGCGCGCAAAGCTGCGGAGGCAGGTGTCGAGCGGGCCAAGGCTTCGCTTGCCAAATCGCAGGAGCAGCTCGGCTATGCCAGGCTGTTCTCTGATTTCGACGGTGTCGTCACCGCGGTCGGCGCCGAAGTTGGCCAGACGGTCTCGCCCGGCCAGACCGTCGTCACCGTGGCGCGTTCGGACCTGCGCGAGGCGGTGGTCGACATTCCCGATCAATTGACCGGTGATCTTGAGGCCGGCACGCCCTTCCAGGTGATCCTGCAGTCGCTGCCGACGATCCAGACCGGGGCCAAGCTGCGCGAGATCGCACCGCAATCCGAGGGCTCGACCCGCACGCGGCGCGTCAAGCTGACGCTCACGGATCCGCCACAGGCCTTCCGGCTCGGCTCGACGGTAACGGCGACCCGCGTGACCAAGGTGGCACCGACGATCGAACTGCCGATGTCGGCGCTGTTCGAAAAGAACGGTTCCGCGAAAGTGTGGATCGTCGACCCGCAGACATCCAGCGTGAACGCACGCGACATCAAGATCGCGTCGAAGAATGGCGTTATCTTCACCGTGGCCGAAGGGCTTGACGCGGGCATGCGTGTCGTCACGGCGGGCGTCCACAGCCTGAGCGAAGGCCAGAAGGTGAAAGTGCTCGAGGGAGGCGCCTCATGAAAGGCTTCAATCTCTCCGACTGGGCGCTCAACCACCGCTCCATGGTCTGGTATTTCATGCTGGTCTTCGTCGTGGCTGGCGTGTTCTCCTACCTCAATCTCGGCCGTGAAGAAGACCCCAACTTCACCATCAAAACGATGATCATCCAGGCCAACTGGCCCGGCGCCTCGGTCAAGGAAACCGTGCAGCAGGTGACCGACCGTATCGAGAAGAAACTCGAGGAACTCGACAGCCTCGACTACACCAAGTCCGTCACCACGGCCGGCCAGACCGTCATCTTCGTCAACCTGAAGGACACCACCAAGGCACGCGATGTCGTGCCGAACTGGATTCAGGTGCGCAACATGGTCAACGACATCGGGGCGCAGTTTCCGCAGGGGGTGCAGGGACCGTTCTTCAACGACCGCTTCGGCGACGTCTATGGCAACATCTACGCCTTCACATCGGACGGGCTGACGCCGCGCCAGTTGCGCGACTATGTCGAGGAGGCCAGAACAAAAATCCTGACCGTGCCCAACGCCGGCAAGGTCGACCTGGTCGGCGCCCAGGACGAGGCGATCTATCTCGAATTCTCGACCCGCCAGATCGCCGCCCTCGGCCTCAACCAGCAAGCGATCGTGGCGAGCCTGCAGGCGCAGAACGCGATTACGCCGTCCGGCGTCATTCAGTCCGGGCCGGAGCGCATCAGCGTGCGTGTCGGCGGGCAGTTCACCTCCGAGGACAGCCTGCGCGCCATCAATCTGCGCGTCAATGACCGTTTCTTCCGCCTCAGCGACGTGGCGACGATCACGCGCGGCTATGTCGATCCGCCTACGGCGCTATTCCGCTTCAACGGCCAGGACGCGATCGGGCTCGCCATCGGCATGAAACCCAACGCCAACCTGCTCGAATTCGGCGAGGCGCTGCACAAGGAAATGGACAAGGTGCTGGCCGACCTGCCGGTCGGTGTCGGCGTGCATCTGGTGGCCGACCAGCCGGTCATTGTCGAGGAGGCCGTCTCGGGCTTTACGCGCGCGCTGTTCGAGGCGGTCGCCATCGTGCTCGCGGTGTCGTTCATCAGCCTCGGCATGCGCGCCGGCTTCGTCGTGGCGCTGTCGATCCCGCTGGTGCTGGCCATCACCTTCACGGTCATGGCCTATCTCGGCATTTCGCTGCAGCGAATTTCCCTGGGTGCGCTGATCATCGCGCTCGGGCTTCTGGTCGACGACGCGATGATCGCGGTCGAGATGATGGTGGCGCGGCTGGAGGTCGGCGACAATCTGCGCAAGGCGGCGACCTATGTCTACACATCGACCGCCTTTCCGATGCTGACCGGTACGCTGGTAACGGTCGCCGGCTTCATCCCGATCGGCCTCAACAACAGCGCCGCCGGCGAATATACCTTCACCCTGTTCGTGGTCATCGCCGTTTCGCTGCTGGTGTCATGGGTCGTGGCGGTGCTGTTTGCGCCACTGCTCGGCGTCACCATCCTGCCGGCGACGATGAAAACCAAGCATCACGACCAGCCCGGCCGCTTCACCTCGCTTTTCCGGCGCGTGCTTGTCGGCTCGGTGCGCCATCACTGGCTGACCATCATCGTCACCGTGCTTTTGTTTGCCGGCTCGATCGCCGGCTTCGGGCTGGTGCAGCAGCAGTTCTTTCCGCCATCGGACCGGCCGGAGCTGATCGTCGACTGGAACCTGCCGCAGAATGCCTCTATCGCCGATACGCGCGACCAGATGGAGCGGTTCGAGCAGCGGGCGCTGGTCGGCAATCCCGACATCGACCATTTTTCGTCCTATATCGGCCAGGGCGCGGTGCGTTTCGTGCTCGCCTATGACGTGCAGCCGGCCAACCCCTATTTCGGCCAGACCGTCATCGTCACCAAGAGCATCGCGGCCCGCAACCGGGTCAAGCCGGCGCTTGAAAAACTGCTGCGCGAGGAGTTCGTCGGCACCGACGCCTTCGTCAAGCCGCTCGAACTCGGGCCCCCGGTCGGCCGCCCGGTGCAGTATCGCATCGGCGGTCCCGACATCCAGACGGTGCGCGAACTGGCGCAGCAATTCGCCGGTGTCATCTCCGCCAATCCAAAGCTTGCCGCGCCTACCTTCGACTGGAACGAGCCGCAACGCGTGCTGAGGGTCGACGTGCTGCAGGACAAGGCACGCCAGCTTGGCATCACCTCTTCCGACATCGCCAGCGCGCTCAACAGCACCGTCGGCGGCGCTACCATCACGCAGGTGCGTGACGCCACCTACCTGATCAATGTCGTGGCGCGCTCGCGTGGGTCCGAACGCGGCTCGATCGAAACGTTGCAGAACATGCAGCTGCCGACCAGTACCGGCGAGGCGATCCCGCTCGCGGCCGTCGCCAACTTCCGCTACGATCTGGAGCAGCCAACGGTGTGGCGACGCGACCGCATCCCGACCATTACCGTGCGCGCCGGACTGGTCGGCGACGTGCTGCCGGCCACCGTCGTCAACGAATTGAAGCCGTCGGTCGATGCCTTCACCGCCAAGCTACCGCCGGGCTATTCGATCGCCACCGCCGGCTCGGTCGAGGAGAGTGCCAAAAGCCAAGGACCGATCGCCGCCGTCGTGCCGTTGATGCTGTTCGTCATGGCGACGATCCTGATGGTGCAATTACAGAGTTTCCAGCGCCTGTTCCTGGTGGTGGCGGTGGCGCCGCTCGGCCTGATCGGCGTTGTGGCGGCCCTGGTGCCGAGCGGCGCGCCGCTCGGCTTCGTCGCCATCCTCGGCGTGCTGGCGCTGATCGGCATCCTGATCCGCAACTCGGTCATCCTGATCGTGCAGATCGAGGATCTCGTCCGGGAAGGCAAGGACCGCTGGGCGGCCGTCATCGAGGCGACGGAACACAGGATGCGCCCGATCGCTCTGACGGCGGCCGCCGCCAGCCTGGCGCTGATCCCGATCGCGCGCGAAGTGTTCTGGGGCCCGATGGCCTATGCCATGATGGGCGGCATCATTGCCGGCACGGCGATTACGCTGCTGTTCCTGCCGGCGCTTTATGTGACGTGGTTCAGGATCAAGGAGCCGAAAGATCGGGAAGACCCACCCGTTTCGGAGAGCGGTGAACTGGTGCAAGGTTTCAGTTAAGGCTATGCCGGATCATTCGTTGTCGTTGGAGGGTATAGGGTGCGACCTGGCGCGTTGCCACGGCGACGATTTCGAGGTGCGCCAGGCATGCCAGCCCTCTGGCAATCGACCAATTCAAGGACGCTTTCATCCCGCTGCACGACGTTTTGCAAGCTGACGATCATTATGTCACCTTCGCCAACAGGCCCAGTTTCGCTGTTGTGAAATTGCCAACTGCCGTCATCATCATCATGCGAAACGTACGCGATCCAGTCGCCGCGGGTGACTATACCCCTATCCAGAAACACCGCGACATTGGGTGGATCTGCAAACTTCCACTCCTCCATGGTAGCCCCCCAAGACGGTTGTTCTGCGCACAGGAAGAACGAACTCAGGCGGTTCTCACAAACCCGTCGCTCGCTTTCAGCAGGTTGCGAGTATAGTCCTTCGTCACGCGACGTTCGACGAGATCCGCCGCCGCCAGGTTCTCAACCGCCTCGCCGCTTTGCATCACCATCAGCCGCTCGCACATATGGGTGATGATGGCGAGGTCGTGGCTGACCATCAGGAAGGTCAGCTTGCGCCGCTTGCGTACCTCTTCCAACAGGTTGAGCACTTCCGCCTGCACCGAGGCATCGAGCGCCGAGGTCGGCTCGTCGAGCAGCAGGATCGACGGTTCGAGAATGAGTGCACGCGCAATCGCCACGCGCTGGCGCTGGCCGCCGGAGAGCTGGTGCGAATAGCGGAACCGAAAACCGTTGCCGAGGCCGACCTCGTCAAGCGCCCGCTGGATGCGCTTTTCGCCGTCGGCAAAGCCATGGATGGCAAGCGGCTCCTGCAGCAGGCGGTCGACGGTCTGGCGCGGGTGCAGCGAGCCGTACGGATCCTGGAAGACCATCTGCACTTCGCGGTAGAAGGCCTTGTCGCGGCGTGGCCCGAGCGTCTTGCCGTTGACGGCGATGCTGCCCGATGCGACCGGCGCAAGGCCGGCGATGGCCCGAAGCAGCGTCGATTTGCCGGAGCCGGATTCACCGACCAGGCCAAAGGATTCACCCGGCTGTACGTCGAGGCTGACGCCCTTCAGTGCGCGAAAACGGTCGAAGATCACTTCCAGCCTGTCGACGGCGATCGCTGCTGTCATGCCGCCCACTCCGGCTTGCGGTCGAGCACCGGCAGTGGGTGACGGTCGGCGCCGATCTTGGGCATGCAGTTGAGCAAGCCGCGCGTGTAGGGATGCTGGGCATGGCCGAGTTCGGACGCCTTGAGCTGCTCGACCACCTTGCCGGCATACATGACGATGACGCGGTCGCAGAAGGATGAGACCAGGCGCAGATCGTGCGAGATGAAGATCAGCCCCATGCCGCGCTCACTGACCAGCCGGTCGAGAATGCCGAGCACATCAAGCTGCACGGTGACGTCGAGCGCCGAGGTCGGCTCGTCGGCAATCATCATTTCCGGACCGGCGATCAGCATCATGGCGATCATGGCGCGCTGGCCCATGCCGCCGGACACTTCATGCGGATGCAGGTCGAAGACGCGGGCCGGGTCGCGGATCTGCACCGCTTCCAGCATCGCCAGCGCGCGGTCGCGCGCCTCGGCCTTGCCGACCTTTTCATGCGTGCGCAGCGTCTCGACGATCTGGCGGCCGATGCTCATCACCGGGTCGAGCGAGTATTTCGGATCCTGCAGGATCATGGCGATGCGCTTGCCGCGCAGCGCCCGGCGTTCGCGCGGCGAGACGCTGAGCAGGTCGATGCCGTCGAAGGCGAGCTTGTTGGCCGATATCCGCGCCTGCGGCGGCGTCAGACCCATGATGGCGCGGCCGGTCTGCGATTTGCCGGAGCCGGATTCTCCGACGATGCCGAGCCGTTCGCGGCCGAGCGAGAAGGAGACGCCGCGAACCGCCTCGATCAGCCCGGTGCGGGTCGGGAAGGTGACGCGCAGATCATCGACGTCGAGAAGCGCGCTCATTGGTCACCGCTGCGGGGATCGAGCGCGTCGCGCAGCCCATCGCCAAGCAGGTTGAAACCGAGGCTGACGATGAGGATGGCGAAGCCCGGCGCACCGGCCACCCACCATTGATCGAGCACAAAGCGGCGGCCGGACGCGATCATCGTGCCCCATTCGGGCAGCGGCGGTTGCGCGCCGAGGCCGAGGAAACCGAGCCCGGCGGCGGTCAGGATGATACCGGCCATGTCGAGCGTCACCCTGACGATCAGGGACGAAATGCAAAGCGGCATGATATGGCGCAGCACGATGCGGAACGGCGAGGCGCCCATCAGCTGCACCGCCTTGATGTAATCGGAATTGCGCACCGTCAGCGTCTCTGCCCGCGCGATGCGGGCGTAGGGCGGCCATGAGGTGATGGCGATGGCCAGCACCGCATTCTCGATGCCGGGGCCAAGCGCTGCGACAAAGGCCAGCGCCAGGATCAGCTTGGGAAAGGCGAGAAAGATGTCGGTGATGCGCATCAGGATGGCATCGGTCCAGCCGCCGGCATAGCCGGCCACCGTGCCGACCAGAAGGCCGATCGGTGCCGCGATGATGGCGACCAGGATGACCACATAAAGGGTCCAGCGCGAGCCGTAGAGGATGCGCGAAAGGATATCGCGGCCGAGATCGTCGGTGCCGAACCAGTGCTCGGCGCTCGGCGCCAGCAGGCGCGCGTTCTTCAGGTCGCCGAACGTCGGAGAATAAGGTGCCAGCACGCCGGCAAGGGCGGCAACGACCAGCAAGGCAATGATGATGAGCAGGCCCAGAAACGCCAACCGGTTGGCGGAAAAGCGCCGCCACGCCACATAGGCGCGTCCGAGCCTCGCCTGGGTGCGCGAGGCCGGTCGTTCGCTGAGCAGCCAGTCGCGACGAGAGAGAGGACGGGCGTCGGAGGCGGTCATGACGATGCCTCTTGGAGCCGTCGACCCCCACTCCGGTCTGCTTCGCAGACGACCTCTCCCCCGCTCGACGGGGGAGGGGAAAGGCGCCAAGCGTGCGACCGGCTTTTCCTCTCCCCCGGGCAGGGGGAGAGGTGGCCCGAAGGGCCGGAGTGGGGGTGATTGGCCGCAGCTGGAGCAATTCCAGGAAAAGTGTGAAACGGTTTTCCGTCCGGAATTGCGTAAAAACAAGGAGTTAGAGCGGGTAGCCGTTTCCGTGAAACGGTGAACTGCTCTAGGCCCGAAAGTGGAATACCTCTGCTCATTGAACCTTCGTCCTCGGATCGAGGACCCGATACAGAAGGTCGGAGAGGAGATTGATGGCGATGAACACCGAGCCGATGACTATGGTGCCGCCGAGCACCGCATTCATGTCGGCGTTCTGCAGCGAGTTGGTGATATAGAGGCCGATGCCGGGCCATGAGAAGACGGTCTCGGTCAGCACCGAACCTTCGAGCAGCCCGGCATAGGAGAGCGCGATCACCGTCACCATCGGCACCGCCGCATTGCGCAGCGCGTGGCCCCAGATGATGCGGGTTTCCGACAGTCCCTTGGCGCGCGCCGCGACGATGTATTCCTGGGACAGTTCGTTGAGCATGAACGAACGCGTCATGCGGCTGATATAGGCGAGCGAGAAGTAGCCGAGCAGCGAGGCCGGCAGGATGATGTGGCGGAAGGCGTCGTAAAAAACGTCCCACTGCCCCTGCATCGCGGAGTCGAGGAGATAGAAGCCGGTGATCGGCGTAAAAGTGTATTCGTAGACGACGTCGAGCCGCGCCGGGAAGGCAACCCATTGCAGCTTGGCGTAAAACAGCACCAGCCCCAGCAGCCCCAGCCAGAAGATCGGCACGGAATAGCCGATCAGGCCGATGACGCGCACGATCTGGTCGATGAGGCTGCCGCGCTTGACCGCCGCCAGCACGCCGAGCGGCACGCCGAACAGCGCGCCGATCAGCGTTCCGAGCGTCGCAAGTTCCGTGGTTGCCGGAAGCGCCCGGCGAATGTCGGTCATGACCGGATTGGTGGTCAGCACGGAGACGCCGAAATTGCCGTTCAGCGCATTCTTCACATAGATGTAGAACTGCTCGATCAGCGGCAGGTCCAGGCCCATCTCGCGGCGCGTGCGCTCGACGACATTGGCCGGCGCCCGGTCGCCGAGCACCGCCAGCACCGGGTCGATCGGGATGACGCGACCGATGAAGAAGGTGACCGCGAGCAGACCGAGATAGGTCGTGATCGCAATGACCAGGAAACGGCCAAGCGATGATGCGATAGCGACGGCGCGGGCGCTGCCGCGCCCCGCCGCCACTTCCTTTTCAACCGTGCTCATGCGGCGTGTCCGCGAGCACTATTCCTTGGACACCGGCCCGACGAAATTGCTGTCGAAGCTCGGGCCGAGGGCAAAGCCCTTGAGGTTCTTGCGCAGGCCGGCCACTTCCAGCTGCTGGTGGATGACGACGAAGGGGCTGGTGTCCAGGATCTTCTTCTCGAGATCCTTGTACATGTCAGCGCGCTTGCCGGCGTCCTTCTCAAGCAGCGCTGCTTCCGTCTCCTTGGTCAGGTCCGGAATGTCCCAGGCATTGCGCCAGGCCAGCGTCTTGGACTTGCCCGCATCCGAGTTGTCCGGATTCGAGGCAAAGGTCTGGGCGTTGGAGTTCGGATCGAAATAATCCTGGCCCCACTGGCCGATATAGATGTCGTGGTTGCGGGCGCGGTACTTGGTCAGCGTCTGCTTGCCGTCGCCCGGGATGATCTCGAGCTTGATGCCGGCCTGTCCGAGCGTCTGCTGGATCGATTCCGCCATGCCGGTCGTCGGCTGACCGGTGCGTACGTCCATGGTTACGCTGAAGCCGTCGGGCAGACCGGCCTTGGCCAGCAATTCCTTGGCCTTGGCGACATCGAACTTGAACGGATTCTCATCCAATTCGCCGAGCACACCCTTCGGCAGGAAGGTCTGGTGGATTTCGCCGATGCCCTTGAGGATCGTCGAGCTCAGCGCATCATAGTCTACCAGATATTTGAATGCCTGGCGCACCTCCGGCTTGGCAAGGTTGGCATTCTTCTGGTTGAGGCTGATGTAATAGACCGTGCCCTTCGGCGCGCTGGTGGTGGTGAGGTCGGCGTTCTTGGCGATGGCGTCGAGGTCGTTCGGCTCGAGATTGCGGGCAACGTCGATGTCGCCGGCCTCCAGCGCCAGGCGCTGGCCCGAGCTTTCCTTCATGTTGCGGTAGATGACGCGGGCGAGTTTGGCCTTCTCGCCATGGTAGTTGTCGTTGCGCTCCATGACGACGGCTTCGTTGGCGCGCCATTCACGCAGCTTGTAGGCGCCCGAACCGGCATAGCCGGTTTTCAGCCAGGCATTGCCGAAATCATTGTCCCATTTGTAGTCGGCGCTCGGCGTCACCGCCGCGACATGTTCCTTGACCAGCTTGGCATCGACCACCGAAGCGACCGTTGCCGACAGGCAGTTCAGGACGAAGCTCGGCGCATAGGCCTTGTCGACGGTGAACTGGAAGGTGCCGTCGTCGACCGCCTTGGCCTTTTCGGTGACGTTGTCGCCGCTGATGCCGAACTGGCCGATGATGAAGGCCGGGCTCTTGTCGAGCTTGACGGCGCGTTCGAACGACCAGGCGACGTCAGCCGCCGTGATCGGATTGCCCGAAGCGAATTTGAGGCCGGGTTTGAGCTTGAATGTGTAGGTCAGGCCGTCATCGGAGACGGTCCAGCTTTCGGCAAGGTCGCCCTTGACCTTGGAGGTGTCGCTGAGGTCGAGACGGACAAGCAGATCATAGGTGTTGCCGGTGACCTCGGCGGTCGACAGCTCGAATGCCTCGCCCGGATCCATGGAGATGATGTCGTCGATCGCGAAACCTTCGACCAGCGTGTCGGCGGGCGTGACCGCACCGGCGGGCGCGCCGGCCAGAAGCAGCGCGGACATGGCTGCACCCGCCAGCAGGAAGCGAGAGCGTAGAGCAAACTTTTCCATCATCATCGTGATTGTTCCCTGTTTTGTTGTTTGTTGACCTGAGTTCCCGGCTCAGGGTTGTGCAATTCTTTTCGGGCCTGGAGAAGGCCCCACTGATCTCTTACCGTTGCGGTTTTTGTCCAGTTGGTCAACACCATATTCGGCACCCTCGTGGCGGGCAACGAGCATTTATACGATGGCTCAATGGGCCAGAAAGGCCGGTGGGATGTCGACGCACCGGCCAGCCAATCGAGGCTGCCGATCGGGGACAATCTGGCGAATGTCGCGGCTATCTCAGCGCCGCGACCAGGCCGGCATCAGGGAAGCAGGTTGCGGCGCGGCCGTTCTTGGCTTGCCAAATGCCGATCGAACGGCGGGTCTTGAAGCCGGGCAAGCCATCGGCGCTGCCGACATCGTAACCCTTGGCTTCCAGCGCGCGTTGCAGAGCGGCGATGTCCGAACGATGCAACCCGCCGACCGCGCCCCAGCTGCCGGCGAAATTGCCGTCGCCATGGGCGATGCGGTCGGCGCCATGGCCGATGAACAGCGCGTAGAGGTCGCTGGTGTTGTACTGCTTCAGCACGTAGAAATTGGGCGTGGCGATAAAGGCCGGGCCGCTGCGCCCTGCCGGCATCAGCAGGAAGCCTTCGGCCTTCAGCTCACTCGCGGGAAACGGTTTGCCGCCGACGCGCTTGATGCCCATATCAGCCCATTCGGAGATTTTCTTGCCCTGGTCCGGGCCTTCCAGCGAACAGGAAACGCTTTCCGGCACGGTCACCTCGAAACCCCAGCCACGGCCCTTTACCCATCCATAGTGGACGAGATAGTTGGCGATCGAGGCCAGCACGTCCGGCGTCGATTTCCAGATGTCGACGCGGCCGTCGCCGTCGAAATCGACGGCATGTTTCAGGAACGAGGTCGGCATGAACTGCGGCTGGCCGAGCGCGCCGGCCCAGGACGATTTCATCGCGCCGACCGGAGCCAGACCACGCTCGACGATCTCGAGTGCGGCCAAGAGTTCGGTGCGGAAGAAGTCCTTCCTAGGCGACATGAAGGCCTTGGTGCCCAGCACTTCGAAGGCGTCGCAGGGCATCTTCGCCGCGCCGAAGCCGGTCTCGCGGCCCCAGATCGCCAGCAGCACTTCGCCCGGCACACCGTAGCGCTTTTCGATGGCCGCAAGTGTCCTGGCATTGGTGGCTTCACGCGCCCGCCCGCCCGCCGTCACTGCGCGAACCGTCTTCTCGGCGAAATAGGCGCCGGGCGAACCGAATTCGGCCTGGTGCTGTTTTTGGGGCGTGGTCGCCTTCTCGCCCGGCTTGACCAGGTCCGGCAGCTTCAGATTGGGCTTGATGCCGTCGAAGGCGGCATCGAAGGTGGTTTTGGAAATGCCTTTCGCCCTGGCTTGCGGCCAGAGGTCGTTCTGCAGCCAGGCGCGGAACTGGTCGTCGATCTTTGCGGCGGAGGCGGGGGTGGAAAGGAGGACCGCGAGAAGAACTGCAAAAAAGGAAAACAGAGCCAATCTGAGAGGTTTGCGTTCCTTCACACCCCCCTCTGTCCTGCCGGACATCTCCCCCGCAAGGGGGGAGATTGGCCGCTTCATCGGCGGCACTCTTGTTGCAATGTCGGCGATTTGCGAAAACAAAGATGACATCCGACCTCCCCCCTTGCGGGGGAGATGTCCGGTAGGACAGAGGGGGGTGCTTGGCACCAGCCTGGAAGGACGCGCAACAATCATGATCCGCATCCTCTGCCGCAACTTTGTCAAAACGCCGTCCGCGAGCGCAGCGCCGCGGCCAGCGTGCCCTCGTCGAGATAGTCGAGTTCGCCGCCGACAGGCACGCCATGCGCCAGTCGTGTCACCTTGATATCGAAGCCGGACAGCTGATCGGTGAGGTAATGCGCGGTCGTCTGGCCCTCCACCGTAGCATTGACGGCGAGGATGATCTCCTTGACCTCGCCGCCGGCGACGCGGTCGACCAGCGAGCGCATGTTGAGCTGCTCGGGGCCGATGCCGTCGAGTGGCGACAATGTGCCGCCGAGAACGTGGTAACGCACATTCATCGCCGCCGCGCGCTCCAGCGCCCACAGGTCGGAGACGTCCTCGACGACGATGATGGTGCCGGCATCGCGGCGCGGATCGGTGCAGATCATGCAAGGGTCCGATGTGTCGACATTGCCGCAGGTCGAGCAGATGCGCACCTTGTCGGCCGCCTCGGCCATGGCGGCGGCCAGCGGCGACAGAAGCTGCTCCTTCTTCTTGATCAGATGAAGGGCGGCACGCCTGGCCGAACGGGGACCCAGCCCCGGCACCTTGGCCAGGAGCTGGATCAGACGTTCGATCTCGGGACCGGCGATTCGCTTCGACATCGCTCTGATCTAGGATTTTTCAGAGCGCTTTGGAACATCCCGCATCCGCATGACCCGCCATATTGGCTTGGTGGACCATTGGGTGGAGCATGGAGCGCAGATCAGTTGGCTTCGAGCGGCCGGCCCTGGCTGACGATCATCGCGCCGACAGCGTCGGTGTTCTCAGGCGTCGACTGGAAACCCATAGACGCCTCTTGCGGCGCTTCCTCGACCGAGGAGATGACCCTTGTCCTTGTGTTCAAGGTTCCGCCAAAACGGGCGGCATCCGGTTCCTCCATCGGCTCCTGCATCGCCACCACCGTCGGCTCCGCCGAGACCCGCGCGGATTTCGCGGCCGGCGCGGCGGCCGCGGTCATATAGGTCTGTTGGGCAGGAGCGGACCGGACGGTGGCCGGCTTGGCCGGACGCACCGGCTCGGCGGACGCGACCAGCGTCACCGGCTCCGCTGGCTTCTGCGGCGCGGCCGAGGCCATGGCGACCTGCGGCTCGTCCGGCAGCGGCTGCCAGTTGCGGCCGCGCTTCTCGTAAAAGGCATTGCCGCCGGCAACCATGGTGTAGTGCATGTTCTTGTAGGGGAAGCGTAGGCCGGCGGTGTGGAAGAACATGGTGTTCTTGAGCTTGGACTTGCGCTCGCCCTTCAGCACCGCGTCGGCGGCTTCCTCGACATCGGGCATTGCGCGTGAATTCATCGGCCTTGTCATGACGCCGGGGGCAAACTGGCCGGGCTCGCCCACCACTTGGCAAATGGTGCTGCCGTGATTGCCGGAGCGCAGCCGGTTCATCACCACCGTGCCGACCGCGATCATGCCGTCACGGCTCGAGCGGTTGGACTCGAAGAACATCGCCCGTTCCAGGCATTCCTTGTCCTTCGGCGTGTGGCTGTAGGCCTGGGAGCTCAGGAAACCCGGCGTGATGGCGTCGGTCAGGCTGGCGACGGACATGCCGTGTGAAGTGGTCTGGCTGCAGGCAGCCAAAAACAGGGGTGAAATGACGGCGCCGAGCAACAGCGGCGTCTTCCATCGCGTAGAAATCAACAGGTAACCCTCTCACTTCGTGCCCGCCCCCAGGCTGCGGCAAGAATGAGACACTTTCGGGCAAAATGATGGCCAAAACGTTATTAACAATGCACTGTTGCCAAATTAGCACAATTTCGTGGCTTTCCAAATAGATCGGGCCATCATTTCACAAAAGCGATGACCCCTCTCTCTTTGTTTCGCCGCAATTGCCCCAAGGGAAAGCACTACGCGGCTTCCCGGGGCAAACGCTGTTAATTTCTCCTGGAATCGGCCTGCAGCCCGGCCGCAATCACGGCCGCTGGCCCGGCTCAAGTTCCTCGACCTTCTCCGAAAACAGGCCGCGCCGGAGGAACAGCGTCCGCGCCTCCCTGGCCGTCGGGGCGATCTTTCCCGGCCAGTCGCTGTCAATGAACTCAGCCTTGGTGAAGTCCGGATTTGTCTCGCTTGCCGCCTCCAGGAATTCGGCGATCTCCAGCACGATCGCGCGCTCGTCCTTCGAAAGCGCCGATGTGCCGGCTTCGATCGAAGGGCGATGGACGAAATCCTCGAACAGATAGAAATAACCCTTGATGCCGACGAGATCGACGCCGTCGTCACAATCGGCCAGGATTTCCAGGATCTCGTAGATCCGGTTGCGGATACGCTGCTCGATCAGTCTTTCGGAGGGCTCTTCGGTCATGTCGATGATGGGCGCGCGCGCCGAATGCTAGAAGGGCAGTTTCATTCCCGGCGGGATCGGCAGACCTGCGGTCAGCGCCTTGGTCTTTTCCTGCATGATCTGCTCGACCTTGGTCTTGGCGTCGTTGTGAGCGGCCAGCACCAGGTCTTCCAGGATCTCGACATCGTCTTCCTTGAACAGAGACGGATCGATCTTCAGCGACTTCATCTCGAATTTTCCGGTCAGCGTCACGTTGACCAGACCGCCGCCGGCCTGGCCGGAGGCTTCCAGCGTGGCGATCTCGTCCTGCATGGCCTGGAACTTGGCCTGCATTTCCTTCGCCTTGCCCATCAGGCCGAGAAGATCTTTCATGGTCGGGTGCTTTGCGGATTCGTGGCTGGATCAGGGTTCATCGTCGTCAGCCGGCGGCTCGACCGGCACTTCGGCTTCGGTCGTTTCGGCTTCCGGCGCGTCTGGAATGCGCACGTCGATGATCTTGGCGCCGGGAAAGCGCGCCAGGATAGCGGCCACGGTCGGGTCGCTCTTGGCATCGAGAAAAGCCGTCTCGCGCTTGGCCGATTCCATTTCGGCGAGCGTCTGGCCGCCCTCTTCCTTCGACAGCGAGACCAGCCAGCTGCGGCCGGTCCAGGCGCGCAATTTCGTCGTCAGGTCGTTGAGCAGCATCTTGGGAGCATCGCCGGTCAGGCCGACGTCGATGCGGCCGGGCTCGATGCGCACAAACCGGATGCAGCTCTTGACCAGCACCTTGAAGGCGATGTCGCGCTGCGCGTCGGCGAGCGCAATGATGTCGGCCAGCGATTTCAGCGGCGCCGATTGCGCCTCCATGACCGGCTCCGGCGGAGCGACGTAGGCAACGGGAGCAGGCGAGGCTTCGACCAGCCGCATGGTCTGCGCACCGCCAGGACCGGCGGGCATGCGCGTCTGCGCCACCGCGCCGGCGCCACCGCCGTTGCCGGAACTTGCAGGCGCGCCATTCGGGCGCGGCGCGCCGCTTTGGACCGGCGCTCCGCCCTCGAGCGATCTCAACGCCTCGTCCAGCGTCGGCAGGTCGGCGGCATGCGCCAGCCGGATCAGCACCATTTCGGCGGCACTGACCGGCCGGTTGGAGGACTGCACTTCGGGAATGCCCTTGAGCAGCATCTGCCATGTCCGCGACAGCACCCTGACCGACAGCGTCCTTGCGAAATCGGCGCCGCGCTGCCGCTCGTCCTCGGACAGCGAGGCATCCTCGATGGCCGTCGGCACGAAACGCAGCCGGGTGACGAGGTGGTTGAACTCGGCAAGATCGGTCAGCACGGCTGCCGGATCGGCGCCGGTGTCGTATTGCGCGCGGAATTCGCCGAGCGCTGCCGCCACATCGCCCTTCATCACATGTTCGAACAGGTCGACGATGCGGGCGCGGTCGGCAAGTCCCAACATCGCCCGCACAGCCGCGGCACCGACAGTGCCGGCGCCATGGGCAATCGCCTGGTCGAGGATGGAGAGCGAATCACGAGCCGAGCCTTCGGCGGCGCGCGCAATCATCGCCAGCGCGTCGTCGTCGACCGAAATGCCTTCCTGGGCCGAGATCGAGCCGAGATGCGCGACCAGCGCGCCGGCGTCGATGCGCCTCAGGTCGAAGCGCTGGCAGCGCGACAGGACGGTGATCGGGACCTTGCGGATTTCGGTGGTGGCGAAGATGAATTTGACGTGCGGCGGCGGCTCTTCCAGCGTCTTCAGCAGGCCGTTGAAGGCCTGCGTCGACAGCATGTGCACTTCGTCGATGATATAGACTTTGTAGCGGGCCGAGACCGGCGCATAGCGCACGCGCTCGATGATATCCCTGATATCGTCGATGCCGGTATGCGAGGCGGCGTCCATCTCGATGACGTCGACATGGCGGCCCTCCATGATCGCCTGGCAATGCTCGCCGAGCACCGCGAGGTCGACCGAAGGCTGGTCGATATCAGCGGTTTTATAATTCAGGGCCCGCGCGAGGATGCGCGCCGTCGTGGTCTTGCCGACGCCGCGCACGCCGGTCAGCATCCAGGCCTGCGCGATGCGGCCGGTGGCAAAGGCATTGGTGAGGGTACGCACCATCGGCTCCTGGCCGACCAGCTCGGAGAAGTTCGAAGGACGGTACTTGCGCGCCAGCACGCGATAGGCGGCGGCCTTGCCTATCTCCAGGCTTTTTGGTCCCGAATTTCCGGCTTCGCTCATTCGCCCGTAAAGCTCCAAATGACCGCGCCCGAAGGCGGCCGATTCCTGCGCATAGTCTCGCCCGCGCTGCAATGCGTCGTCAATGTCGCGAGAGGGGCCGATGAGGTGGGAGGCTGGAACAATGACCCGTTCCGGGCTCGTTAGGGCTGCTTCCTTCCGGACCTGACCCGGTTGGCGAGTGGATCGTCCACCACCAACCTCCCGCTTTCCATATCGGCAATTGCGCGACGAAATGCAAGTCCGCCGAAGAAATCGTTAAATGTCGAATCGGCGCACCAAACCGTGAGGGCGCAATGATTCACTTGCAGCCCCCTTGCCGCCGCTCTAGCCTTCATGTGTTGAGCAAACCAAGAAAAGCAAGGGAAACGCCGATGCTGCCGGGCCTGGAGGCCGGATTCACGCTGGACGCACGGCTGGAGGCGGACAGCGAGCAGTTGATGTGGCTTGGGCTGTGCGAATTGCGGGTGATGAACGACCGCCGCTGGCCATGGCTGCTGCTGGTGCCGCAGCGGCCTGGCGCGGAGGAAATCCATGACATGACGCCGCTCGACCAGACGATGCTGACCTTCGAGACCAATATGGTGGCGCAGGCGCTGAAGAAGGCGACCGGCTGCACCAAGATCAACACCGGCGCGCTCGGCAACATCGTGCGCCAGTTGCACATCCATGTCATCGCGCGTTCGGAAGGCGATCCCGGCTGGCCCGGCCCCGTATGGGGACACGGCCTGCGAGAGCCCTATCAACGTTCCGACTTGCGACGGTTTGCCGAAACGATCAAGGCGGCGCTATAAGCGTTCCCAGTGTCCATCCCTCAACATATTCCAGAGTCCCCATGAGCTTCCGCCTGTTTGACGCGCCTTTGCGCGAGCCGAGCCAGTTCGTCGGCTTCGCCGGCAACACGATCGACCGGCAGTCCGAGAACCGGGCCGACGATTCGGTCGACAAGGCGCTGGCCGATCCGGCGACGCGGCTGCTTCTGATGCATGGCGGCCGGCTCTATCTGAAGCTCGGCGATAGCGGCGCTCTCGACCCCTGGTTCGGCGCGACCGAAAGCGAGCCCTTCAAGGTTTCCCTGGCGCAAGGCATCCTGCTCGGCTTTTCCGAACGAGGACCGGTGCTGGCCGTGCCCGCTGGCGTCGAACCCGAACAGCTTCCGGAAACAGTCAAGGCCATCGACTACCGCTCGGTCTACATGCAAGGGCTGATCGACGAGGCGGCGGCTGGCGCGATGGCGCAAGGGGCGGCCCTGCTTGCCTGGCATGCCAGCCATCGTTTCTGCAGCAAATGCGGTACAGAATCACAGATGCGGGCCGGCGGCTACAAGCGCCATTGCCCGAATTGCGGCACCGAGCATTTTCCGCGCACCGACCCGGTGGCGATCATGCTGACGGCGACGCGGGAGAAATGCCTGCTCGGACGCGGCCGTCATTTCGCGCCGGGCATGTACTCGGCCCTTGCCGGCTTCATCGAGCCGGGCGAGACGATCGAGGCCGCGGTGCGCCGCGAGACGCTGGAAGAGGCCGGTATCCGGCTTGGCCGCGTCGTCTACCACGCCAGCCAGCCCTGGCCGTTCCCCTATTCGCTGATGATCGGCTGCTTCGGCGAGCCGCTCAATGACGATATCCAGGCCGACCTCAACGAGCTTGAGGACTGCCGCTGGTTTTTTCGCGACGAGGTGCGCCTGATGCTGGAAAGGACGCACAAGGACAATCTGGTCACGCCGCCGAAAGGCGCCATCGCGCATCACCTGATCCGCGCCTGGGTCGATTCAGAATGATGGCAGCGAACACCGAAAGACATTGCAGGAGCAGGACATGATCCGTCACACCGTCGTTTTCACGCTGAAGCATCCGCCGCACTCGCTGGAGGAAAAGCGGTTCCTGGTCGACGCCAAGAAAATCCTAACCGCGATCAGAGGCGTCACGCATTTCGAGCAATTGCGGCAGATCAGCCCCAAGAACGACTATCATTTCGGCTTCTCGATGGAGTTCGCCGACCAGGCTGCCTACAACAGGTACAACGACCATCCGGACCATGTCGCCTTCGTGCGCGACCGCTGGGTGCCGGAGGTCGAGGCCTTCATGGAGATCGACTACGTGCCGCTGGGCGCGGTGATCTAGTCCGCAACCTTCCACTGCTCACGCGACTCGCTGGCCGGATAGACGCCGAGAATCCGCACTTCGCGCGAGAAGAAACGAAGCTCGTCCAGCGCCAGCTTGACCAGCGGATCGTCGGGATGGCCCTCGATGTCGGCGTAGAACAGCGTCGCCGTAAACGCCCCCAACTGGTAGCTCTCCAGCTTGGTCATGTTGATGCCGTTGGTAGCGAAGCCGCCCATCGCCTTGTAGAGCGCGGCCGGCACGTTGCGGACGCGGAAGATGAAAGTCGTCATCATCTTGACGTCGGGCGACGGGCGCTCGGCCCATTGCTTGTTCTTGGTCAGGACGACAAAGCGGGTGACGTTGCTGTCGGTGTCCTCGACGTTTTGCTCGATGATATCGAGCCCGTAGAGCGTCGCGGCCAGTGCCGGCGACAGCGCCGCCATGGTGCGGTCCTTGACCTCGGAGACCATCTTGGCGGCGCCAGCCGTGTCGCCGGCGACGATCGCCTTCCAGCCGTTCTTGCGGATGTATTTGCGGCACTGGCCAAGCGCGTGGATGTGGCTGTGCACCGTCTTGATCTCGTCACGCCTGACGCCCGGCAGCACCATCAGCTGGAAATGGATGGGCAGGAAATATTCGCCGATGATGTGCAGCTTCGATTCCGGCAAGAGATGATGGATATCGGCGACGCGGCCGGCAATGGTGTTCTCGATCGGGATCATGGCAAGGTCGGCCTTGCCGGTCTCGACCGCGTTGAACGCATCCTCGAAGGTCGGGCACGGCAACGGCTCCATCGATGGATAGACGTTGCGGGAGGCGGTGTCGGAATTGGCGCCCGGCTCGCCCTGGAAGGATATTCTGTTGGTCTTTTCAGGCATGCCGATATCTCAGGTTGAAAGGATCTGTCTGGCGCGTTCGAGGTCTTCCGGCGTGTCGACGCCGAGCGGCAGCGACTGGACGATCTCGACGTCGATGCGCATGCCGGCTTCCAGCGCCCGCAACTGTTCCAGCCGCTCGCGCCGTTCGAGCGGCGACGGCTTCAGCGCGACGAAGCGCTCGAGTGCCTCGCGGCGGTAAGCGTAGAGGCCGACATGATGGTAAAGCGGCCCCTCGCCCCAGGGCGCCGTGGCACGGGTGAAATAGAGCGCCCTCAGCCTGCTGCCGGAAACCGGCGAACCGACGATCTTGACGACATTGGGATTGGTCTTTTCCTCGTCGCGGACGATCTCGACGCCGAGCGTGGCGATGTCCACCGCACTGTCCTCGAAAGGCCTGAGCGACGCGGCGATAATCTGGGGATCGATGGTCGGCAGGTCGCCTTGCACATTGACGATGGTTTCGACCTTGCGCCCGGGGTCGAGCGCGATCAGCGCCTCGTGGATGCGGTCGGAGCCGGATTCGTGATCCATACGCGTCATCACGGCCTCGAAACCGTGCGCGCGCACCGCTTGCGCCACGCTTTGCGTGTCGGTCGCCACCACCACCCGGCCAAGGCCGGCTTCGGCGGCGCGGCGGGCGACATGGACGATCATCGGGGCGCCTGCGATGTCGGCCAGCGGCTTGCCCGGCAGGCGGGTCGAAGCCATGCGGGCCGGGATCAGGATCAGCGTGGACATTTCGGGTGCAAGGCGTCTCGAAAGAGGACAGGGAAAGTGGCAAAAGGTCTCACTGGAAGCGCCCTTATAGGTGTTGCAACGCCGCAGCAAAAGACCTAGTTTCCGCCCGATTTGACCGCCCTGGCAGGACGGGTCACGATACCGACGGACGGAGTGGACGGTTCTGTCCGCCGGAAAAGGGAGCAAGGGGCGTATGGATTCCAACGAAGTCAACAAACTGCTCGCCGGATTGCTCGGAACCGTTTTCGTCGTCTTTTCGGTCGGCATTGTGTCCGATGCGCTGTTTGCCTCGCCGGCGCCGGAAAAGCCCGGCTTCGCCATCGAGGCCGCGGAGCCCGCCGAAGGCGGCCCGGCCGCTCCTGCTGCCGCAGCCAAGCCGATCGCCGATCTGCTGGCGACCGCCAATGTCGAGCAGGGTGCTGCCGTCTTCAAGAAGTGCCAGGCCTGCCATTCCGGCGAAAAGGGCGGCCCCAACAAGGTCGGCCCGGACCTGTGGGATCTCATCGACCGCCCGGTCGCCGAGCATGAAGGCTTTGCCTATTCGGCCGGCATGAAGGAATTCTCCAAGGGCGGCGCCGAGAAGTGGACCTACGACAACATCAACCACTTCATCACCTCGCCGAAGAAATTCGTGAAGGGCACCGCCATGGGCTTCGCCGGCCTGCCCAAGGACGAGGACCGCGCCAACGTCATCGCCTATCTGCGCACGCTGTCCGACAATCCCAAGCCGCTGCCGGCACCGGGTGCCGCCGCCGATGCAGGCGCCAAGCCTGCCGATGCAGCCGCCCCGGCAAAGCCGGCTGAGGGTGCCGCGCCCGCGAAACCGGCCGCTCCTGCCGCCCCGGCTCCGGCCGCACCCGCACCGGCGCCTGCCCAATAGCCCGATATCATCTCGACGACCTTGAAAAAGCCGGGTTCAGCCCGGCTTTTTTGTTGGGAAAACCGCATAGGCGGCGACAAAGCCGCGCATGGCGGTTTTCACGAGCGCCAAATCATCTAGATTGTCCGTGAACGGGCATTGCGAAGAGGATAGTGCATGACGGTTGGCCGGACGCTTCTCAGGTCGTTGCTGGCGGCAGCCCTTCTGGCGGCGGGATTGCAGGCTGCCCGCGCCGACGAATGGCGCACCACCTCATCGCTGATCGGCGAGTCCAAATACGGCGCCAATTTCCAGCACTACGACTACGTCAACCCCGACGCGCCCAAGGGCGGCACGCTGAACTCGGTGGTGCCCGGCACATTCGACAGCTTCAATCCCTACGTCGTCCAGGGGTCGCCGGCTGCCGGCCTCGTCGGGTTCGGTGGCGGTCTGCTCTACGACACTCTGATGGAGCAGGCGACCGATGAAGGCAGCACCAGCCATCCGCTGATCGCCGATGCCTACAAATATCCGGCCGACTGTTCCTCCGCGACCTACCGGCTCGATCCGCGCGCCAAATGGCATGACGGCCAGCCGATCACCGTCGATGACGTGATCTGGTCGTTTCATGTGCTCAAGGCCAACAGCCCGCAATACAGCCGCTATTTCGAGAATGTCACCGATGCGGTGGCGATTTCGGATCGCGAGGTGGAGTTCCATTTCAACCAGAAGGGCAATCGCGAACTGCCCAAGATCATCGGCGACCTTGCCGTGCTGCCGAAACATTGGTGGGAAGGCACCGATGCCAATGGCAAGAAGCGAGACGTGACCAAGCCGACGCTGGAAATTCCACTCGGTTCAGCCGCCTACAAGATCGCCAGCTTCAAGCCGGGCTCGGAGATCATCTGGCAGCGTGTGCCGGATTACTGGGCGGCCACGCTGCCGGTGAAGATCGGCCGTGAGAATTTCGACACCCGACGCTACACCTATATCCTCGACGACAACGCCGCCTGGCTCGCCTTCACCAAGGGTGGGCTGGAAGACATCAACCGCGAATACAGTTCGCGCAAATGGGCGACGGCTTACAATTTCCCGGCATTCCAAGCCGGCGATGTCATCAAGAAGGATTTCCAGACCCAAGCGCCGGAACCGATGCAGGGCTTCGTCCTCAACCAGCGGCGGCCGCTGTTCCAGGACCGGCTGGTGCGTGAAGCGCTGACCATTCCGTTCGATTTCGAGAGCATGAACCGCACGCTGTTCTTCGGCTTCAACACCCGCACATCGAGCTATTTCCAAGGCACCGAACTGGCCTCGAGCGGGTTGCCGCAGGGCAAGGAACTGGAGATCCTGGAAAAATATCGCGACAAGCTGCCGCCCGAACTTTTCACCCAGGAGTTCAAGCTGCCGGTCTATGATTCGCCGCAGGCGGAACGGAAGTACTTGAAACAGGCGGTCGATCTCTTCGCCAAGGCGGGCTGGGTGATCAAGGCCGGCAAGATGGTCAATGCCAAGACCGGCGCGCCGTTCAAGTTCGAAATCCTCGGCTGGAACGACACAGACCAGGTGATCGCCAGCCCCTACATCGCCAATCTGCGCAAGATCGGTGTCGACGCCACTTTGCGCATCATCGACCAGACGCAGTACATCAACCGCGTCAATAATTTCGATTTCGATGTCGTGACCGGGATTCTGCAGCAGTCGGATTCGCCGGGCAACGAGCAGCGCGACTTCTGGAGCTCTCGAGCCGCCGGCTCGCCCGGTTCGCGCAATCTGATGGGCATCAAGGATCCGACCGTCGACGCGCTGGTCGATCGCATCATCTTCGCCACCGATCGCGACGATCTCGTCGCCGCCACCCATGCGCTCGATCGCATCCTGTTGTGGAACTTCTACGTCGTTCCGCAATATTACCGGTCGGCGGTGTGGCTGGCCTATTGGGACAAGTTCAAATTCCCCGACAAGCAGCCTGCCTATGTCGGAGCCGACATCGATTCCTGGTGGATCGACCCGGACAAGGAGAAGGCCTTGGCAGCCAAATACAAGGGCGGCAATTGATGGCGGCCCTTGCCCGCCGCGACTTTCTCGCCCTGGGCAGTGCCGTGGCAGCAGCCGCCCTGCTGCCAGGCCGGGCCTTCGCCGACACTGCGACCGGCACCAAGCTGCACGGCCTGTCGGCCTTCGGCGACCTCAAATACAAGCCCGATTTCGCGCATTTCGACTACGTCAATTCGGACGCCCCCAAGGGCGGCCAGATGAATTTCGCGCCGCCGAACTCGATCCTCAATCAGAGCTTCCTGACCTTCAACACGTTGAATTCACTGGTGTTGAAGGGGGAGGCGCCGCCGCGTACCGAACTCTGTTTCGATTCCCTGATGACAAGCGCGCTCGATGAGCCGGATGCGGTCTATGGCCTGCTTGCAGAAAGCGTTTCCCTGTCGCCAGACCGCAACGGCTTCCGCTTCGTGCTTCGACCGCAAGCGCGTTTCCACGACGGCTCGCCGCTGACCGCGCAGGACGTTGTCTTTTCGCTGAAGCTTTACAAAGACAAGGGCCATCCGAACCTTTCCCAGGCGTTGCGGTACATGACCGACGCGGTTGCGGTCGATCCCGCTACCGTCGATCTCACCCTCAACGGCAAGCAGTCGGCGCAAAACATCCTTGCGATCGTGGGAATGCCTATCGTCTCCAAGCCCTTTTATACGGCCAATGATTTCGATGCTTCGACCATGACACCGCCGCTTGGCTCGGGTCCCTACAAGATTGGACGCGTGGCGGCCGGGCAGACGGTCGAATATGACCGCGTGGCCGACTATTGGGGCCGCGATCTGCCAGTGAACCGCGGCCTCTACAATTTCGACCGCATCCGCATCGACTTCTATCTTGACCGGCAGGCGGCGTTCGAAGCCTTCAAGAAAGGCGACACGCATTTTCGCGAGGAATTCACCTCGCGGGTATGGGCGACCGGATATGACTTTCCGGCGCTGAAGGACGGCAAGGTCGTCAAACGGGAATTTCCCGGCGAAAAAACACCCTCCATGCAGGCTGCCGCAGTGAACCAGCGGCGACCGCAGTTCCGCGATGAGCGGGTACGGCGGGCGATCGCCAGGTGCTTCGATTTCGAATGGATGAAGCGGGCGCTGTTTTACGGCTCCTACGAGCGCTCTCATTCGAACTTCGAACGGTCGGATTACAAGGCCGAAGGCCTGCCCTCACCTGACGAATTGAACCTGCTGGAGCCGTTCCGGGCCGAGTTGCCGCCAGAGGTCTTTGGTGAAGCGGTGACGCAGCCCCTTTCCGACGGTTCGGGCCATGACCGCAAGCTGCTGGGCGAGGCTTCGAGATTGCTTGCGCAAGCCGGCTGGAAGCGTACAGGCAGTTTCGTCGTCAACGACAAAGGCGAGCGGCTGCGGGTGGAAATGCTGGCCGAAGACGACGGCATGGTTCGCATCTTCACCCCATGGTCGGAAAGTATGAAGGCGATCGGGATCGACGCCTCGATCCGGCAAGTCGATTCGGCGCAATATGAACAGCGGCAGAGCGATTTTGACTTCGACCTCATCGTGCTCGCATGGTCGATCGGGGCGACGCCGACCGACGACAGCCTGCAGATGCTCTATGATTCCCGCATGGCGAAAATCCCGGGGCAACGCAACTATCCGGGCACCGAAAGCAAGGCAATCGACGCCCTGATCGCGGCAGCCGGCAAGGCGAAAAACCGTATAGAACTCGTCACGGCGCTCAGAGCGCTCGACCGGGTCTTGCGCGCGCGGCTCGACTGGATTCCAACATACTATCTGGCGAATCACCGCGTCGCCTATTGGGACATGTTCGGCTTTGTCGAACAGAAGCCCGATTTCGGCTTTCCGGTCGAGACGCTGTGGTGGTTCGATAAGGGCAAGGCGGCAAGAATTGGCAAAGGCTGAGATGTTCGCTCAACGAGGGCAGAAGGCCTGATGGGCGCCTATATCCTGCGCCGCATCCTTTTGATGATCCCGACGCTGTTCGGCATCATGGCGATATCCTTCGCCGTCATCCAGTTCGCGCCGGGCGGTCCGGTCGAACAGGTCATCGCCCGGCTGACCAATCAGGGCGGCAGCGACCGCCTCGGCGGCGGTGGTGGCGACGCGGGCGCTGGCGGCAATTTCGATGCCGCCGGTGACGTCAGTTCGAAATATCGCGGTGCGCAGGGACTCGATCCGGAATTCATCAAGAAGCTGGAGAAGCAGTTCGGCTTCGACAAGCCGCCGCTCGAGCGCTTCGGCATGATGCTTTGGAACTACGCCCGCTTTGATTTCGGCGACAGCTATTTCCGCGACATTTCGGTGCTCGACCTGATCCTGGAGAAAATGCCGGTGTCGATCTCGATCGGGTTGTGGATCACGCTGTTGTCCTACCTGATCTCGATCCCGCTCGGCATCCGCAAGGCGGTCAAGGACGGCACTCCCTTCGACGTCTGGACCAGCGGCGTCGTCATTGTCGGCTATGCCATTCCGGGCTTCCTGTTCGGCATCATGCTGATGGTGCTGTTTGCCGGCGGGTCGTTCTGGGACTGGTTTCCGTTGCGCGGCCTCACATCGGACAATTGGGATCAATTGTCCTGGTCGGGCAAGATCATCGACTATTTCTGGCACATGACCTTGCCGCTGACCGCGCTGGTGCTGTCGGCCTTCGCCACGACGACGCTGCTGACCAAGAACTCCTTCCTCGAAGAAATCCGCAAGCAGTATGTGGTGACGGCGCGGGCCAAGGGCCTGTCGGAACGGCAGGTGCTCTACGGCCACGTGTTCCGCAATGCCATGCTGATCGTCATCGCCGGCTTTCCCGGTGCCTTCATCTCGGCCTTCTTCACCGGCTCGCTGCTGATCGAGAACATCTTTTCCCTCGACGGCCTCGGCCTGCTCGGCTTCCGGTCGGTGGTCGAGCGCGACTATCCGGTGGTGTTCGCCAATCTTTACATCTTCTCGCTGCTGGGGCTGTTCGTCGGTCTCTTGTCCGACCTGCTCTACACCTGGGTCGATCCGCGCATCGATTTCGAGCGGAGAGACGTCTGATGTCGGAGGCTACAGTCCCCGTGGACGCGGCACCCGCGCGGATAAAGCGGCCGTTTCTGTCGCCGCTCAACAAGCGCCGCTTGCAGAACTTCAAAGCCAACCGCCGCGGCTACTGGTCGCTGTGGATCTTCCTCGTCCTGTTCGTGCTGTCGCTGTTTTCCGAGTTCATCGCCAACGACAAGCCGATCATCGCCTCCTACAAGGGCGAGATCCTGTTTCCGGTGCTGGTCGCCTACCCCGAGGAAAAATTCGGCGGCTTCTATGCCGTGACGGACTATCGCGACCCGGTCATCCAGGACGAGATCAACGCCAATGGCTGGATGATCTGGCCGCCGGTGCGCTACTCCTATCAGACCGTCAACAACGCCATTCCGGAAGCAGCGCCGGCCAGGCCGTCGTGGCAATATGACGCCAAGATGCGCTGCAACCAGTATCCGCAGGGTGCCGCCGACCCGGCCTGCATGGTCGGCAACTGGAATTGGCTCGGCACCGACGACCAGGCGCGCGACGTGCTGGCGCGCGTCATCTACGGCTTCCGCATTTCGGTGCTGTTCGGCCTGATCCTGACCGCCGGATCGGCCTTGATCGGCGTCGCGGCCGGCGCCGTGCAAGGCTATTTCGGCGGCTGGACGGATCTCCTGTTCCAGCGTTTCATCGAAATCTGGTCCGCCATCCCCGTGCTCTACCTCCTGCTCATCGTCGCCGCCATCCTGCCGCCGGGTTTCTTCATCCTGCTCGGCCTGATGCTACTGTTCTCCTGGGTGGCGCTGGTCGGCGTGGTGCGGGCCGAGTTCCTGCGCGCCCGCAATTTCGAATATGTCAACGCGGCCCGGGCACTCGGCGTGCCCAACCGCACCATCATGTTCCGGCACCTGCTGCCCAACGCCATGGTGGCGACATTGACCTTCATGCCCTTCCTGCTCTCAGGCTCGATCTCGACGCTGACCTCACTCGACTACCTCGGCTTTGGCCTGCCGCCCGGCTCCGCCTCGCTCGGCGAACTGCTCAAGCAGGCGCAGCGGAACCTCAATGCGCCGTGGCTCGGCATCTCCGGCTTCGTCGTCATCTCGCTGATGCTGTCGCTGCTGGTCTTCGTCGGCGAGGCGACGCGCGATGCCTTCGATCCGCGCAAGACCTTCAGATGAGCGAAGCCCCCTTGCTCAGCGTACAGGACCTCAGCGTCGCCTTCAGCCAGGGCGGTAGCCAGTCGACGGCCGTCGACCACATCTCGTTCGACATCGCCAAGGGCGAGACGGTGGCGCTGGTCGGCGAATCCGGCTCCGGCAAATCGGTCTCGGCGCTTTCGGTGCTGAAGCTGCTGCCCTATCCAAGCGCCAGCCACCCCTCGGGAAAGATCCTGTTCCAGGGCGCCGACCTGCTGGCGATGAGCGAGAAGCAGTTGCGGCAGGTGCGCGGCAACAAGATCACCATGATCTTTCAGGAGCCGATGACCTCGCTCAATCCGCTGCACACGATCGAGCAGCAGATCGTCGAGATCCTGAAGCTGCATCAGGGCATGGCCGACCGCCCGGCCAAGGAACGCACACTGGCCTTGCTCAACGAGGTCGGCATCCGCGATCCGCACAAGCGCCTCGATGCCTATCCACACCAGTTGTCCGGCGGCCAGCGTCAGCGCGTGATGATCGCCATGGCGCTGGCCAACGAGCCCGAACTTCTGATCGCCGACGAGCCGACGACGGCACTCGACGTCACCGTGCAGGCGCAGATCCTCGAACTGCTGGCCGGCTTGAAGAGCCGCAAGGGCATGTCGATGCTGTTCATCACCCATGATCTCGGCATCGTGCGCAAGATTGCCGACCGCGTCTGCGTGATGACCAAGGGCAAGATCGTCGAGACCGGGCCGACCAAGGAGATCTTCGCCAATCCGCAGCATGCCTATACGCGGCATCTGCTGGCGGCCGAGCCGAAGGGCAAGCCGCCGGCCGCCAATGCCGCCGCCAAGCCTGTCATGACCGGCAAGGACATAAAGGTCTGGTTCCCGATCAAGCAGGGCTTCTTCCGCCGCACCGTCGACAATGTGAAGGCGGTCGACGGCATCGATGTCACCGTGCGCGCCGGCCAGACGCTTGGCGTGGTCGGCGAATCCGGCTCCGGCAAGACGACGCTCGGCCTGGCGCTGGCAAGAATGATTTCGTCGACCGGAACGATCCAGTTCAACGGTCGCGACATCAACCAGATGACTTTCAACGCCATGCGGCCGCTCAGGCGCGAATTGCAGATCGTCTTCCAGGATCCGTTCGGCTCGCTCAGCCCGCGCATGTCGATCGCAGAGATCATCGAAGAAGGCCTCAAGATCCACGAGCCGAAGCTGTCGCCCGACGAGCGCGACGACAAGGTGGCCGCCGTGCTGAAGGAGGTCGGGCTAGACCCTGCGACACGCAACCGCTATCCGCACGAGTTTTCCGGCGGCCAGCGCCAGCGCGTCGCCATCGCACGCGCCATGGTGCTCAACCCGCGCTTCGTCATGCTGGATGAGCCGACATCGGCACTCGACATGAGCGTGCAGGCGCAGGTCGTCGACCTGCTGCGCAGCCTGCAGGCCAAGCACGATCTCGCCTATCTCTTCATCAGCCATGATTTGAAAGTCATCCGCGCGCTCGCCAACGACGTCATCGTCATGCGCAATGGCAGGATCGTCGAAGCCGGTCCTTCCCAGCAGATTTTTGAAAATCCGCAAACCGACTATACTCGGGCGCTGATCTCGGCCGCCTTCAAGATCGAGACGGCACCGGTCGGCATCGTCAGCGAGTGACTTGCGTAGAGAGGGACTAAAAGACCGCAATGGAAAAAGGCCGTATCCTGCTTGCCGTCACCGGCTTTCATCCGCAGCGCTGGCGCGAGCTCCTGTCGGCCGAGCGCGAGGTGGTGCTGGAGCCCGACGGCGCCAGCGACCCCTCGATCACCTATGCCGTGGTGTGGAAGCAGAAGCCGAACCTGTTGTCGTCGCTGCCCAATCTGCGCGCCATCTTTTCGATCGGCGCCGGCGTCGATCATATCTTCGCCGATCCCGGCCTGCCCGATGTGCCGATCGTCAAGGTCGTCGCCGACAACCTCACCCAGTACATGACCGAATATGTCGTCTGGCGGGTGCTCGACCATCATCGCCAGGGCCTGCTCTACAGGTCTCAGCAGCCGAAGAAGATCTGGCACGAGCCACAGCAAAGGCCGGCCGGTGACATTTCGGTCGGCATCATGGGCCTCGGCAGTCTCGGCCGCGCCGCGGCCTCGGTGCTTTTGTCGCTCGGCTTTGCCGTCAATGGCTGGTCGCGCACCGACAAGACCATGGAAGGCGTCGCGACCTATTCCGGCGAGGCTGGACTGATCCCCTTCCTCAAGGCGACCGACATCCTGGTGGTGCTTTTGCCACTGACGCCGGAGACCAAGGGCATTATCAACTACGGCGTGCTGAAGGAGTTGCGGAAGCGCAACGGCCTCGGCGGCTCTGTGCTGATCAATGCCGGGCGCGGCCGCCTGCAGAAGGATGCCGACATTTTGCGGGCACTGGATGACGGCACGCTGAAGGAGGCAAGCCTCGACGTGTTCGAGGTCGAACCGCTGCCGAAGACCAGTCCGCTGTGGGGGCATCCGAAAGTGTTCGTGACGCCGCACGCGGCAGCGACCTCCGACCCTGTCCATTTGGCGCCGATCATGCTGCGCCAGATGGACGCTTTCGAACGCGGCGAAAAGCTCGACAATCTGGTGGACCGTAAAGCCGGATATTAATCAGGCAGCGCCAATTTCTTCTGCTTGTCCGGATGCTCACAGTCGCGGCGATCAATCGACCGGTTCATGGCATCGATCTCGCCGCTCGCCTTGTCGGTATCGCGCTTGGCCTTGGAGCGCATGTCAGGCGTGAACGGGCCGAAGCCCATCGCCGGATTGGAGAATGTCGGCTTGGCCTTCGTCGCAAGGCTGTATTGCTGCGCCAGCCTGTTGCGCTGCGCCAGCAACTGGTCGCAGGGCACGTTGTCATATTGCAGGGAGGACTGGACGTTCGCATCCTGCTGTTCCGACATCGAAGTGCCGCCGACACAGCCGGCGGTCAGCAGGCAAGAGGCCAAGATCATCATGTTCCAGCGCATCGACTATGCTCCTCCTGATATCCCACCCTGATGCGAGCAGATCGCAAATATCAGTCGCGCATGCAAATCGGACTTTTTCACAGCAAGAATGTTTGCGAGGCGGCGACGGACCCCTCCGCCGGCAGCTTGCCTGCCACAACGGCAGGGCTGCGAGTTCGGGGCAACGGGTTCCTTCGGAGCCTTGGCCGGCGCGTGGCTGACCGGCATCAAACGAAAAACCCGCCTCAACGGCGGGTCACTGGCACAAATCAGCACCATGGGCAAAAATGTACCATAGCTGAGGGCATGGTGTCAAGAAAAAATTCCTATCGCGCTGCCCGGCAAAAACGGCGGACACCGCGGAACTGGCTGTCGTCAGGTCTTTTGTTAAGCTGAGTTCGGAGCCCCGGCCACAACGACCAACCCGTAGACGTGTTCCCCGCGATCCTGCCGGATCACGGTTGGTTCCAGTGAAAGGACCGAAAGCCCGTTGGCGGCCAGGACGTCGCGCACATAGTGTTGCGCATGCGCATAGCGGCGCGACGGCAGCAGCATGAAATCGCCGTCGCCAGCCAGCGTCTCCACGGAAAATGCGAACAGGCCATCCGTGGCCAGCAGCCCGGCAATCGTCTTCACCACGCCGTCCAGCGCGCCGACATAGATGAAAACATCGGCCACAGTCACCAGATCGGCTTTCGGACCGGCATAGGGAAAATCCCGCAGATCGGCCTTATCAAGGAAATCGTAGACGCCCTTGGCCCGCGCCTTTCTCAGCATCCTGGCCGAAATGTCATACCCCTCCAGCCGATCGACGATTGGCCGCAGTCTCTGCCCCATCAGGCCGGTGCCGCAGCCGAGATCGAGCGCCAGCGCGAAGCGGCCCGGCCTTGCCGTTCGAATGGCCTGGTCGAGCATCTCAGGCAGCCGGTACCCCAGCCTGCCGACCAGGGACTCGTCGAAGCTCTCGGCATAATGGTCGAACAGTGTCTCGACGAAGGCGCTGGGGAGCGCGTCGAGCGCCGGCGCCTTGCCGATCAATTGCAGGTTCAGTGCAGCGCCTTGACGATCCGATGGATCGAGCTGCAGCGACATCGTCCAGGCCTGTGCAGCCAGATCCGCCGCGCCCGCCGCCTGCTGCATCTCACCGAGGCGAAACCAGCCCATGGCCCATTGCGGCGTCATTTCCAGCGCACCGAGCAGCAATTCCGCCGCTGCCGCATGATCGCCATCCGCGTGAAGCATCTCGGCATAATCGGCACGGCGATCGGCGTTCAAGTCGCCGGACGAGGCCTGAAGCGGTTTCATGGCGATGGGTCCTGCCGGCGGATCGAGCCGACGGTGCTCTATGCGGGAGTCAGCAGTGAGTTACAACAGGCTTCCCGCCGCGGAATTATATCCTATCTTGGGGATTATGCGCGCCAGCGACCTGCTTCATCCCCGGCCCGAGGGCCTCTATTGCCCGCCGGGCGATTTCTTCATCGACCCGGTGCGGCCGGTCGATCGCGCGTTGATCACGCATGGCCATTCCGACCATGCGCGTTCCGGCCACCGCTCTGTGCTGGCGACGCGGCAGACACTCGACATTATGGGCCTGCGCTATGGCGAGGATTTCGCGGGAACAACGCAAGCGGCACAACTGGGGGAGACGATTGCGCTCAACGATGTCAGCGTCAGCTTCCATCCAGCCGGCCATGTGCTGGGCTCGGCGCAGATATCCGTCGAGCATCAGGGCACGCGCATCGTCGCTTCCGGCGACTACAAGCGGCGGAGGGACGCGACCTGCGCGCCATTCGAGCCGATCCAGTGCGATGTGTTCATCACCGAAGCGACCTTCGGCCTGCCGGTGTTTCGCCATCCTCCCGACACAGAAGAAATCGCCCGCCTGCTGAAATCGGCAGCGCAGTTCCCCGAGCGCTCGCATCTGGTCGGCGCCTATGCGCTGGGCAAGGCGCAAAGGGTGATGCGGCTGTTGCGCGACGCCGGCTACGACAGGCCGCTCTACATCCATGGCGCGCTGGCCAAGCTCAGTGAGTATTACCAGAGCCAAGGCATCGATCTCGGCACCCTCGAACCGGCGACCGTCGAAAGCGGCGGCAAGGATGATTTTACCGGCGCCATCGTCGTCGGCCCGCCATCGGCCTTCGCCGACCGCTGGGCGCGGCGTTTCCCCGATCCGATCTCGTGCTTCGCGTCGGGCTGGATGCGCATTCGCCAGCGCGCCAAGCAAGGCGGCGTCGAACTGCCGCTGATCATCTCGGACCATGCCGACTGGGATGAGTTGACCGCCACCATCAAGGAGACCGGAGCCGAAGAGATCTGGGTGACGCATGGCCGCGAGGAAGCGCTGGTGCGCTGGTGCGAACTCGAAGGCATCGCCGCCCGGCCGCTGCATCTGGTGGGATACGAGGACGAGGGCGATTGATGCTAGTTGCTGATCCACCAATCACCGGCGCCGCGATCCTTCACACCCCCCTCTGGCCTGCCGGCCATCTCCCCCGCAAGGGGGGAGATCAGATGTCACCGCCGCTTTCGCTAATCACCAACCGCGCAAGGAGAGTGCTGGCATCGAAGCTGCCAATCTCCCCCCTTGCGGGGGAGATGTCCGGCAGGACAGAGGGGGGTGTGCCGAAGTGCCAAGCCCATCCAGTAGTGTCACCATGAACCGCTTCGCCGAGCTTCTCGACCGCCTGGTGCTGACACCGTCGCGCAACGGCAAGCTGACCTTGCTGACCGACTATTTCCGCACCGTCGAGGATCCCGATCGCGGCCTGGCGCTGGCTGCCATCACCGGCGATCTCCACATCGCCGCGGTCAAGCCGGCGATGCTGCGCATGCTGGTCACCGAACGCATGGATCCGGTGCTGTTCGGCTATTCCTACGACTATGTCGGCGATCTCGCCGAAACGGTGTCGCTGGTCTGGCCGCAAACGCCCGGAAACATCGCGAACCGCGAGCCGACGCTTGGCGAGGTCGTTGCCAAACTGCAGGCGGCAAGCCGCTCCGACGGGCCGAAGGTATTGGCCGGGCTGCTCGACAGCGCCGGCATCTCGGCGCGCTTTGCCATCATCAAGCTGGTCACCGGCGGGCTGCGCATCGGCGTGTCGGCGCGTCTGGCCAAACAGGCGCTGGCCGATTTCGGCAAGGTCGAAGTGGCCGAGATCGAGGAACTCTGGCACGGGTTGACGCCGCCTTACACAGCGCTGTTCGCGTGGCTGGAGGGCAAGGCCGAAAAGCCCAGGAACACGGCGTTGGCATTGTTTCGCCCGGTGATGCTGTCGAACCCGGTCGGTGACGGCGACCTCGAAAAGCTCGATCCGGCGGATTATGCCGCCGAATGGAAATGGGACGGCATCCGTGTCCAGGCGGTGGCCGAGGGCGGTATCCGCCGGCTCTATTCGCGCACCGGCGACGATGTCTCCGGTGCCTTTCCGGATCTTGCCGAGGCCATGCATTTTTCCGCAACGCTGGACGGCGAGTTGCTGGTCGGCGATCCCCGACAGGCGACAGGAACCTTCTCGGACCTGCAGCAACGGCTTAACCGCAAGACCGTGACACCGAAGATGCAGCAGCAATACCCGGCCTTCATGCGCTGCTACGATCTGCTCCAGGTCGGCGCCGAGGATTTGCGCGCGCTGTCGTTTCGCGAGCGGCGCGGTCGGCTGGAAGCGTTTGCCGGGACGCTCGACCCGAGCCGTTTCGATATTTCGCCATTCGTCGACTTCACGGATTGGCAAACGCTGGAGGAACTGCGCCGGGTGCCACCGCATCCGATCATCGAAGGCGTCATGCTGAAGCGCTGGGACTCAGCCTATGTCGCCGGCCGCCCGAAAGGCCCGTGGTTCAAATGGAAACGCGATCCGCACACAGTGGACGCGGTGCTGATGTATGCCCAGCGCGGCCATGGCAAACGTTCGAGCTTCTATTCCGACTATACGTTCGGTGTCTGGACAGGTGCCGAAGGCGAAGAGGAACTGGTGCCGGTCGGCAAGGCCTATTTCGGCTTCACCGACGAGGAGCTGAAGCAGATCGACAAATATGTCCGCGACAACACGATCGAGCGTTTCGGCCCGGTGCGCTCGGTGCGGGCCGACCGCGACAACGGCCTGGTGCTGGAAGTCGCCTTCGAAGGGCTCAACCGCTCGACCCGGCACAAATCCGGCGTCGCCATGCGCTTTCCCCGCATTTCGCGGCTGCGCTGGGACAAGCCGGCCAACGAGGCCGACCGCATCGAGACGCTGCAGGCGCTGCTCGACCGCTAGACCGTTCAGCGCTCTTACGGCTCGACCGAAACGCGGATTTCGTAGATGTCCGCGGCCTTACCCTGCTTGTCGAAGTCGGAATTGATGGCAATGGTGCCGGCCGAGCCCGGACGCTTGTCCGGAAACTGCACATCGAACAGATATTCGTTCTGCTGCTGGCCGACCGCATAGCGCTTGCGGCCGCAATCGCCGAGTTCGCCGAAATTGCAGTCGACCGAAATCTGCGTCTCCTTGCCTTCTTCGGAGCGGGCAATGATGTCGAACACGGCATGTTTGCCGGCCAGCTTCTCCAGCACGCCTTGTCCGACGTCGAAACTGATCGCCGAACCGGACGCGCCGGAACGGATGCGCAGGAACGAACCGGTATCGTCCTTCATCACCTCGGCCCTGGCGTCAGACGGCGCGCTGACATGGGATGCATCGGCCGGCGAAAACACATTGATCCAGTCGCGCGCCTGGTCCGCGGCGCCGGGTTTTGCCGGACCGCCATCGGCCGGTGTGAAATCGTCGTCCTCGACGGTCGGCGGCGCCTGCGGCGGGGCGGTGTCGAGTTGCGCGGATGTCTTGAACACGCCGGTCTGCACGGCGAAGAACAGGCCGATGCCAACCGCGGCGAGCAGTGTCACGGTCAGGAAGATGGCGGTCAGCGGCAGGCGACGCCCCCTTATGCGCCGTTCATCGCGGTCGGGCGCCACTTCCGTCGTCGCGCCGGCCGAGGCCGGAACCGACATGTCGATGGCCGGAGCATCGGGAAGCGTGGCGTCCGGCATGATGTCGGGAACGACGGGCAGAACGCGCGAGCGCGGCGCATCGGCAGCGGATTGCACGGGTCCGTCGACGACGACATCCGGGGACGATGCCTCTCGGCCGGTTTCGACCGCGGGCGCCGAGTCCGCTCCGAGTTCGACCGCCGGTGCATCGCCCTGCGGGCCGACATCCGGCACCGCCGGCAGGAACTCGGATTCGATTTCGGTGATTTTCGCCTGGATTGCCTTACGGCGCTTGATGGCGACCTCGACGGTCACACCGGGATTGGCCTGGAGCGCGCGATCGAGCGCGGCAAAAGCCGAGCGATAGACTCTCTCGCGGAACGCGCGGTCCTCGGCATTGCCTTTCTCCAAGGCGTTCCGGATCGCTTTTTCGATCGCGTCCAAGCAGGTCCCTCTGTCTTTGCCAACCTTGCCGTGATCGTTAGCCGCAGGCGACCAATCAATCAACGGGCGAGCGGCGTATTCTGCCTCGCAGAGGTGTGCAAAGTCCATTCCGGCGCTGTTCCGGCAACAAAATCAGCATGTTTGGCCGATTTTCACGCGCAGGGAGCGCACGCACCGTGTGCAGCATCCCTTGGCGATTGATCGGCGGACAAGGCGGCGGCCGGCTTTCGGAGGTGCCATGACGCCGCCGCAGGAATTGCCAAGTCGCATCTTGAATTCGCGCCCGGTTGCGTCTATCACCGCCGCATCTTGGAGGCCTTGGCTTCCTGGGCCGCTTTAGCTCAGTTGGTAGAGCACCGCATTCGTAATGCGGGGGTCAGGTGTTCGAGTCACCTAAGCGGCACCATTCCTCCTCCGTTTTGTCGTCTGCCCCTTCGCAGCTGGTGCAAAGGATTGCGACGCCGGCCTGGCAGATCTGCCATTGTCGAGACCCCGGTTTGGTGTGAAACTCATGGCCTCAGCATGGGAGGTCAAAAAATGCCCAACAATTTCAAGACCGGAGACGTCGTCAGGCTGAAATCCGGAGGCCCCAGGATGACGATCAGCGATGGCGCAGCCTCGGGCATGTATCTGTGCCACTGGTTCAATCGCGAGGGCGAGGTGTGGACCCCGCAACATGCCGGGTTCAAGCCCGAACAACTGATTGCGGCCGACCAGTCGGACTAGAGTTTCTTCCATCCCGATCAGGTCGGGATGGGCACCCTCTGTTGTCCGGGCATGAACGGATCAGCACGCGCGACCGACGGATTTTCCGGGTCGCGGCGTTTAACGGTTGAAGCGCGATTGCGGCACAAGCCGTCTGCGTCGCGCCAACCTGGAGACGCACAACATGATCAGTCGTTCGATATCAGTCGTTGCCTTGAGTTTGCAGACCGTTGCGGCTTTCGCCCAGGCAGCGACGCCGCCTGCACCGCCAACGGCCGCGCCACTTGCCGCGCCGGGCGCTTCGGGGACCAGGTCCGACATCACGCTGGCCAAATTCCAGAAGCGGCGCGAGAAGGCGATCATGGCGGCCGATACCGACGGCGACGGCAAGATCAGCCTGCTGGAGTGGGAGGCCTTTCAGACGAAGCGCAACGCCAAAGGCGACGCCGCCAAATCCTTCGCGCGGATCGATTCCAACCATGACGGCTTCATCGATCGCGCCGAACTCGATGCATTCTTCGCCAGGCGCTTCGCCCGGCTGGACAAGAATGCCGACGGCATTTTGACGGCCGACGAACTGCCGGGCCACAAAACCGCTCCCAAGCAGGAACAATGACCAAGAGGCAATGACGCGCGATGAACATCGGGAGTGCGCCGACTGATGGCTGCGGATCCGGACGAGGAGCTGGTTCGCCGTGTTGGCGCCGGCGAGCCCGCAGCCGTGCAAACGCTCGTCGCGCGCAAGCTGCCGCGTATCCTGGCGCTTGCCGTGCGCATGCTCGGCGATGCGGCGGAGGCCGAGGATGTCGCGCAGGAAACCTTCGTGCGGATCTGGCGCCATGCCGCGAGCTGGCGGCGCGGCAATGCGCGCTTCGACAGCTGGATCCACCGGGTGACGCTCAACCTTTGCTACGACCGGCTGCGTCGCAGGCGCGAGTGGGTGACCGGCGACCTGCCGGACGTGGTCGACCCTACGGCACTTCCCGACGCCCCTCGCCAAGAGGACGCGCTTCGGGTCGAACGGGCACTGCAAGCCATAGCGCCGCGCCAGCGCGAAGCGATCGTTCTGGTCTACTATCAGGAGATGTCCAATATCGAGGCGGCAGCGACCTTGCAGATCAGCGTCGATGCCCTGGAGAGCCTGCTTGCGCGCGGCCGGCGGTCGCTGCAGGCGATCCTGACGGGGGATGGCGCCGATGAGTAAGCACCGGGCAAGCACCAACGCACTACGGCCATTGCGCCTTGCTGGTGCCGCCTGGCGCTCGGCGCCGACGGGCAAGGAGGAGACACATGGCTGAAGGGTCCAGAAACGAAATGGATGCCAGGCGCTTTGCCGCCTTGGCCCAGGCCTATGGCGGCGACTTGCGGCGATGGCCCGAGGCTGAGCGAATGGCCGGCACGGCCTTTGCCGCGAGCGGCGCGGGCAAGGCCATCTTGAGGCAGGCCGGGACACTTGACGCGCTGCTCGACAGCTACCGCGTCGACGCCCCGGACAAGGCACTGCACAGCAGCATTCTGCAGGCTGCCGGCCGGCACCTCGTCCAGCGCCGGCGTCAGTGGTTCTGGTGGCTGGGACTTGGACTTGCCGGCATTGGTCTGGCCGGTGCCGTGGCAGGACTGGCCCTGGTGACCATCGTGACGCCGGAGGTCCAGCCGGACCATTATGTGCTGGATGCCAATGTGACGGCGTTTGGCGATGCCGGCCCGGATGCCGAGAACGGTGAGGAAAGCCTATGAGCCCGCGCTGGATCCGTGGTCTGGTCATTGCTTCCGTGGTGTTGAACGTCTTTCTTGCAGGCGCATTTGCCGGCGGTGCGGTCTGGCTGAGAAATGCCAAAGCGGGCGCGGGTGTCTCGCTGGAATCGGCTGGCCGACAGCTTCCCAACCAGGACCGCAAGGCGTTCCGCCTGGCGCTGCGCCAGGTTCGCGTGGAGTCCCGGCAGATCATTCTCGATGGCCAGCAGGCGAGGCAGGAGGCAGCGGACCTGTTGCAGCAGCCTGTCATGGACAAGGCCGCCTTGTCCGCCGCGCTGGAGCGGGCACGCAATGCCGATGTGACGGTGCGCAGCCGGCTTGAACAGGCCATTGTCGACTTCGCGGCGAACACGTCACACGAAAACCGGAGCGTGCTGGCACAGGCATTGCTGCGCCATATGGAACGCCGCGCCGCCGTTGCGCCGAAAAAATCGCCATGACGACCGACGGAAAAGGCCGGAGACGCCGTTTAACGATGCGAAGGGACAAGCCTGCCCGATCGCACCATGCAGGGCGGCCATCTTCAAACTCGAAAGCACTCGGAGTCCAATTATGAGTCGCCTGAAAAACTACGCAGCAGCCGCTATGCTGGCCCTCAGCGGAACGGTCGTGACAGCCACCGCGTCCAGCGCAATGCCCATCGTGTCCGTTGCCCAGCCGGCCGCCCAGGCATCGGTCGAGCATGTCCGCTGGGGCTGCGGCATCGGCTGGCACCCTAACAGATGGGGCCGCTGCGTGCCGAACGGCGTCGTCGTCGTGCGCCCGCGCTACCATTACTGGCACGGTCCGGCCTACGTCTGGCACCCGCATCATCACTGGCGCCACTGGCGCCACTGGCGCCATTACTGATCAAAGCACCGCGGGGCCAGGCACCTTTCGGGGCGGCCCCGCGCGAGCGCTGGCGCGCACCGGACAATCCCGACCAGCCGAGTTAAGGTTAAATTCACTATGCATTTGTTCTTGGCCCACGAATAATCGAAGAGTTTCCTGACACTATGCTCAGGCATGTTCATGGGAAAATCTGTGGCTCAGCTTCAAATCCTTGGGCGGGTGCTCTGTCATCCGCTGACGCTGGCCGTGGTCAGCCTAGCCGGTGTCTTCGCCGCCGGACGGGCCGAGCACGAATGGCTGTCGGTGCCGTTCTCGCTGGCGCTGGTGGCTGCCCTTGCCGGACTTCTGTTCCTGGCTTCGGGGCGCCTTGTCTTTTCCGTCTATCTCGCCTGGATGGGCATCGCTTTCATCACAGTGGTGTCAGCGATCAAATTCAGGATGAAGGGGTTTTCGCTGCACTTCTACGACACGGTCTTCGTGTCGAGGGATCCGGAAGTGTACCGCTTCCTGCTCGGCTCCTACCTCCATCTGATCGCGCCGGTCGTTGTTGCCCTGGTGCTCGGCATTACGGCGGCGATCCTTCTGTTCCGGATCGATCGAAAAATCGGCTGGCCGGTGTCGGCACGCGTCCTGGTGATGGCGGCGCTCGTCGTTCTGGTGCCGCTGACCTTTCCGGCCGAGGCCTCGAAGGACCGTTATTTTTACTACATGCAGGGCCGGCACATGTCGGCCTTCTTCGTTTCGCTGCTGGATTTGCACAACCTCATTGTTGAATCGGGCTTCGAAAAGCGGCTGCAAGCCGTCGCGCCGCAGCCGCCTTTTGCCGATGCCGTCGATTGCGGTGACCGCTCGAACCTTCCCGATGTCTTCTTCGTGCTCAGCGAAAGCCAATCCGATCCCGGCTATTTTCCGCAGGTCGGCAATGGCGCGGGATTCCTGCAGAGATTCGCACCGGGGGCCGGCACGCCGCATCCGATGCAGGTCGAGACATTTGGCGGCGGCACCTGGATCACCAATCTGTCGCTGATGACCGGCCTGTCGGCCACCGATTTCGGCTGGCGAAGCCCCTATCTGACCATCACCCTGCAGGACAAGGTCGCCGGCGCCTTGCCGGAGGTGCTGGCGCGCTGCGGCTATCGAACTGTCGTGATGACGCCGATGAACTTTTCGTTCGTCAATGAAGGGCCGTTCCTGAAATCGATCGGTTTCGAGACCGTGCTCGACATCAAGGACATCGCCGCGCCCTTCTACCACCTGCGCGATATCTTTTATTACCAGGCGGCCGAGGCATTCATCGCCAGGCACCGCAAGGAAGACGGCCGGCCGCTGTTCCTCGAAATCCAGACCATGTTTCCGCACTCACCCTATGAGGGGCGGATGGAGCCCGAACTGAAGGTCGAGGGCGAGCCTTTCTCGGGCGATTTCCAGGCCAATGAGTATCTGCGCCGGATGGCGGTAGCGCGCGGGGATTTCCAGCATTTCCTCGACAAGAGGGAAGCGGATGCCGGTGAACGCGGCGCCGTGGTGCTCGAGTTCGGCGATCACCAGTCGTCGGCGACCAAGCCGTTCGTCGACGCGATCGCCGGGGACGACGCCCTGGCGACCCCTGGCTCGCTTGCCTACCGCACCTTCTACACGCTCACCACCTTCAACCATCCTTTGCGCCATCCGATGCCTGACCTGGCTCCGCTTGACGTCGGCTTCCTCAGTGCAAGCCTGCTCGATGCCGCCGGCCTGCCGATGTCGCCTGTCATGGCCGATCTCGTGCGCCTGCGCGACCGTTGCGGCGGCAGGTTCCATGGCTGCAAGTATCGTGCGGAGGTCGATGCGCATCTGCGTAGGCGCGTCGATTCAGGCCTGCTGCATCTGTTCCCGGAGGCGGCGCCGCTGCATGCGCTGGCGCCGCTCCAATCGGTAGACGCCCGCTAGATATTTCAGTCGATTTTATCCGGTCCCAGCGTCGCCACCGTCTTCAGCGCACCGTCGAGCATGTCGCCCTTCTCGTCCTTCAGCGCCATCTCGCGCAGGCGGCGGATCCAGTCGGCGGCGTCCGCTCGGCCCTTGACCAGGTCGAGCGCCGACAGCACGCGGTCGAATTTCGACTGTGCGCGCACATGGGTGTCGCTGTAGCCCTTGATCAGCCGGCGGCAATTGAGGATCTCGACAGCCAGCGCGTAGTTCTGGCGAACATGGTCGAGCGCCAGCGCGTACCAGCGGTCGAGATGCGCGATCTCAACCTTGTGGCGCAGCAGACTACGGCGCCAGCGGCGCAGGCCGCCGATGAACCACAGAGCGGCAAAGCCGGCAAAACTGTCGGTGCGGATGCGGCGGCCATGGTTGATGCGGCGATCAAGAAAGGCGGCGAGCTTCGGCCGGTCCTCGATGTAGCTGCCCAGACCCGCCGGCAGCGTGCCGCAGAACTCCTCGATGCGCGGGTGGAAATATTCGGTCACCTGCAGGATCGAGCCGTCCTTGACGCCGACCTCGCCGCGCACGCGTTTGCCGCGCGTCGAGCGCGTCTTGAGATCGGCGACGCGGATCATATCGTCGTAGCATAGCGCGTTGGCCAGATGCTTGGCGGCAGCGATCGACAGGCCATAGCCGCGATCCGGCCCGTCCAACGCGACGGCCTCGTCCAGCCGGTCGAGATACTCGCGCCCGTAGGCGATGTCCTGATAGTCGACGACCTTTCTCAAGCCCCGAAGTGCCATGTCGCGTACGGCCACCGGCAACAGATCGATGCGGGCAGCCAAGGCCTGCCAGCCTTGCAGCAGGTTTTGCGGGCCACTCACCTGTCCTGTGCCCAAGGCAGATTCGACAATCGCGGGCTCGGCCGGCCTAGGCGCCGGTGCTGCCGTGCCGCGCGCACGATCAAACGCGGCACCGAAGGCGGCGAGGCTGGCCTTGACGCCCCGGCCGCCGGCACCGATCGCCTGTTCGTAGCTTTCGCGCGTGAACGGCAGGGCGTCGGACCCCGCCAGCGCGCCAAGCAGGCTGGCCGAGATCATCGAGCCATTGGCGGCGGCGATCTTTTCCATGTCGAAAGCGATGAAGCGCTTCGATGCGGCTTCCGCCGTTGCATGCACCTTGGACGACGAGGCCCGGCCATCGCCCGGTTCGATTTTTTCCGACACGGCGGCGATGCGGTGCGAGGAGGCGATCAGCGTGGTCCGCTCGGGCGTGACGAAGCCGCGAATGATGGCCCGGCCGGCTTCCATCAGTTCAGCCGCGATCAGGATGTCGACATCGCCCTGCGAGGGCGACAGGGCAAAGACCGGCAGCCGGCCGGTGTCACGGGCCATCTCGACATAGTAGATGGTGGCGCCGGTGCGCTGGGCGACGCCGGCGACCGAGGTCGATTGCGCGACAAAACCGTTGCGCTCGGCGACGTCGGTGATCCAGTCGGCGAGCACGCCACCGCCCTGGCCGCCGACGGCCAGCACGGCGAGCTTGATGACGCGCTCACTATCCTGAGCGCCGGCGTGGGCGCGAAATGGGGGGACGGCGTCAAGCATCGGCGAAGGTCAGGCGCCGGCTTTCACGGCGACGCTGCAACAGGCTGATGGTGGCGCGGCGCGCGGCTTCCAGGAAGCGATCCCAGCGGCTCGGATTGTGTACGACGTCGGCGCGATAGAAGGATGGGCACAGCACCGCCGCATCGGCGACCTCGCCGCAATTGCCGCAGCCCACGCAGCTCTGGTCTATATGCGCGACCGGATCGTCGCGCAGCGGATCGTCGAGCGACTTGACCGACAGCGAGGGACAGCCGGACAGCCGCATGCAGGCATGGTCGCCGGTGCAGATGTCCTCATCGACGCCGAACTTCGGTTTCACCACACGCTCGCCACCCTTGATCGCCTTGTCGACCAATGGCTTTTCGCGGCGCTGCCGGTTGAGCATGCATTCGGACGAGGCGACAATGACCTTCGGCCCTTTCTCTTCCGTCGTCAGCGCCTCACGCAGCGTGTCCTGCATCCTGGTCACATCATAGGTGCGGTCGACATGGCGCAGCCATTTGACGCCCATCCCTTTCACCGCCTCGGTGATCGGATGCTTCGTCGACTTGGTTTTGTTGCCCGCGCGGGATGAGAGAATGTCCTGACCACCGGTGGCGGCCGAGTAAAAATTGTCGACGATGACAATGACGCCGTCGTTCTTGTTGAACACCGCGTTGCCGATCGAGGAGGTCAGGCCGTTGTGCCAGAAGCCGCCATCGCCGACGAAGGAGATCGAGCGGCGTTTGGCGTCGGGCGAATTGAACGCCGAGGCCGAGGCCGGCCCCAGCCCGTAGCCCATGGTGGTGGCGCCGAGCTCGAAGGGCGGCATGATCGAGAAGAGGTGGCAGCCGATGTCGGAGGCGATGTGATGCTTGCCGAGTTCCTGCTCGACCAGCTTGGTGGCGGCAAAGATCGGCCGCTCCGGGCAGCCGATGCAGAAACCGGGCGGTCGTCCTGGAACGACGTTGATCAAATCGGCGGTGTCGACGCCGTCGCCGACCTTGTTTGGGGCACGCACTTCGCCAGGCAGCAGATGCGGCGCCTCGGCGCGCAGGAAGGCGCCGATGCCGTCCAGCATGACCTGGCCGGTATACTCGCCGGCCATCGGCAGATGTTCCTTGCCGACCAGCCTGGTGCCGCGACCGGCCTTGTGCAGCATCGAAGCGAAGGCCTGCTCGATATAGTTGGGCTGGCCCTCCTCGACGACCAGCACCGACTGCTTGCCCTCGCAGAACGACAGGAACTCGTCATCAATCAAGGGATATACGGCGTTGAGCACATAGAGCGGCACATCGGTGTCGCCATAGGTGTCGGCGAGGCCGAGCCGCTGCAGCGCGCGGATGACCGAATTGTACATGCCGCCCTGCATGACGATGCCGACCGAACCATGATCCGACCCGAAGAACTCGTTGATCTTGTTCTCGCGGATGAAATCCACCGCCGCCGGCCAACGCTTCTGCACCTTTTCCTTCTCATGCAGGAAGGATGCAGGCGGCAAAACGATGCGGCCGGTGTCGCGGCGCGGCGCGTCGAGCGCATCGGCGACCGTCATCGGCGGCCGCTTATTGTCCTTGGCGATGAAATGGCCGTGGACGTGGCAGCAGCGGATGCGGACCTGCAGCATGACCGGCGTGTTGGAAATCTCGGACAGCTCGAAGCCGTCCTCCACCGCCTTGACGATCGACGGCAGGTTGGGGCGCGGGTCGAGCAGCCAGACCTGGCTCTTCATGGCGAAGGCATGGCTGCGCTCCTGCATGATCGAGGAGCCTTCGCCGTAATCCTCGCCGACGATGATCAGCGCGCCGCCGGTGACGCCGCCGGAGGCGAGATTGGCGAGCGCGTCGGAGGCGACATTGGTGCCGACGGTCGACTTGAAGGTCGCCGCACCACGGATCGGGTAGTGCACCGAGGCGGCCAGCATGGCGGTGGCGGTGGCTTCCGAGGCACTGGCCTCGAAATGCACGCCGAGCTCGCCCAGAATGTCCTGCGCGTCGGCCAGCACGTCCATCAGATGGCTGATCGGCGCGCCCTGATAGCCGCCGACATAGCCGACGCCGCATTGCAGCAGCGCCTTGGTGATGGCGAGAATGCCTTCGCCGGCAAACTCCTCGCCGGCGCCGAGTCTGAGCTTTTCGACTTCCTTGGCAAAAGACCGTTCGGCCATTTCTTTCTCCCTTCCGTTGCCGCCCAGGGCTGGCGGCGCGTAGGTCTATCTGTTTGAGCATGACCTCTTCCGAAAACCGGGGCCACTTTTCGGGGTCATGCTAGATGTCGTGCTTGCGAATGTTCTTCAGCATCTTCAAAAGCGTAGCGATGAGCGCGGAATATTCGGCGTCGTCGATATCGTCGAACATCGCCTCGAACGCGTCATGCATGGCCGGCCAGGCGCGGGTGAACTCGGCGCGGCCGTCATCGGTCAGGAACACATGGCGGATGCGGCTGTCGGTGACGCCCTGCTCGCGCCGCACCAGACTTTGGCCTTCCAGCGAGTCGAGCGTTCGGCTAAGGTCGACTGCTCGATGACAGTATAGACCGAGAGATCGTTGACGGTGATGCCGTCGGTGACCGACAACACGGCCAGCGTGCGCACCTGTGGGATGGTCAGGCCCTGCTTACGGAAATCGTCGCGTAAGGTCGCGTTGTAGCGACCCATGATGCGGTTCATCAGATAGGGCGCGAATTGCTGCAGCCCGATTTGGCCCAAGGTCGAAATGCGCTGGCGCTTTTCGGCAACCTTCTCTTCCATCACAGCCTCCCCGCCAGGAGAAAGCCGGAGCCGCCGCCAAGGCCGGCACCCGGATGGGTCGAGGCGCCGATATGGTAGAGGTTCTTGATGCCGGTCTGATGGTTGCGGCTGGTCTTGAACGGCCGCCACAGGAACGACTGGTCGATGGTCGAGGAGCCGCCATAGGGGTCGCCGCCGACCAGATTGATGTTCATCGCTTCGAGGTCAGCGGGCGAATAGGCGCGACGCGCAATGACGCTATCTCTGAAGCCGTCGATATGGCTGGCAAGGATCGCTTCCGCGCGGTCGGCATAGGCTTCGCGCAAAGCGTCGGTCCATTGCCCGTCAGCCGGCGCCTGCAGTTTGCCTGCCGCATCGCCCTTGATGTGGCGAGGCGCCTCGGGCAGTTGCAGCCACAGGATCGCCTTGCCCTCCGGACAGCGCGACGGATCGAGCGCATGCGGCTGGCCGACACAGATGGTCGGCACTTCCGGCAGCATGCCGCGCGCCGCCTCGTTGCAGGCTTTCGAGACACCATCCAGCCCCGGTGTCAGATGCAGCAGCGCGACCGTGTCCAGGCCTTCGCCCCGCCATGCGGGCGGTTTGTCCAGGGCGTAGTGGATCTGGAAATTGCCTTTGCCGTAGCGGTATTTCTGCGTCGCCTCGACATCGGCTTTGGGAGCATCCGCGCCAAGCAGCCTGCCGTAGAGCTGCGTCGGCGTGACCGAGCAGATGACGCTCTTGTTGGCCGTGATTGTCTCGCCCGAGGCCAGCCGCACGCCAGTTGCCCGGCCATTGCTTTGAACGATCGAAGCGACATCGGCGCCGGTGCGGATGTCGCCGCCGCGTTCCCGGATTAAAGCCTCGAAGGCCGCCAGCAGGTTTTTTGCCCCGCCCTTGACGATCGGCGCGCCCGCCGCCTCAAGCGCGAAGGCGATGACCTTGGCGATCTGGCCGGAGAAAGCATCCTCCGGGCCGAGCCCGGCATGCAGTACCCAGGGTGCCCACAGTGCACGGATGGTTTCGGACTGGTAGGTGCTTTCGAGCCAGCCGCGCGCCGGCACCAGTGCCTCGCCGAGAAAGGCGGCAAGACCGCGCGGGCCGCGCCGCCAGCCATCGCCGGCCAGCAGCTTGGCGGTCGGATAGGACCACAGGCTGCCGCCGAGCAGGCCGAACAGCAGGCCGGCATTGCGCTCGATGTTGCCGACATCCTCCGCATGCCGGTCGCCGTCGCCTGCCGCGATTGCATTGAGCGCGGCGACGTTGGCGGCGCGGTCGGTGCTGAGCACGGCATGGCTGCCATCCGGCCGCAGCACGCCGGTCGGCGTGCCCGTGTGGCAGAACTCCAGCCCGTGCCGTGCAAGGTCGGCGCCCAGCGCCGCAAAGGCCGGCGAGGTGATGAACAGCACGAAGGTCGTCGCCATCACATCATGGATGAAGCCGGGCGCGGTGATCTCCTCGGTGCGCATGCAACCGCCAATGCGGGCGTTGCGCTCCAGGACGAGCACACGCGCCCCTTTGCCGCCGAGCATCGCCGCGCAGACCAGCGCGTTGATGCCGCTGCCGACGATGATGTGATCCGGCTGGGTCACGGCAAACGCTTTCGCTTAGCCCTTCGACACCAGCGCCAGCGCGCGGATCGGGCTGCCGGTGCCGTGTTCGATCTTGAGCGGTGCGGCGATCAGGATGGCGCCCTTTGGCGGCAGCTGGTCGAGGTTGCAAAGGCTGGCGAGGCCATAGCGGTTGGCTTTGTGCATCAGCGTGTGCGCCGGGAATGGCGGCTCCATGCCACCGGCTTTGCCGGCATCGGTGCCGATCGTCTCCGAGCCCCAGCCCTTGATGTCCTTGCTGATCAGGAACTGGATGGCTTCGGCCGTCGGGCCGGGCGTGTGCGGGCCGGTCTCGTTGGCATTGAGGAACTCGGCTTCCGAGCCGTTGCGCTTGTACCAGTCGGTGCGCATCACCACCCATTCGCCGGCATTGATCGCGCCATGCTCGGCTTCCCAGGCCTTGATGTGGTCGACGGTGAGCAGGAAATCAGGGTCGGCGGCGGCTTCCTTCGAACAGTCGATGACATTGACCGGGCCGACGAAGTTCTGCGCCGGGATGGTGTCGGTGGCGCCGTCCGGATAATCCTTGCCGGAGATCCAGTGCTGCGGCGCATCGAAATGCGTGCCGGAATGCTCGCCGAGCTTCAGCCAGTTCCAGGCCCACCAAGGGCCATTCTTGTCATAGCGGGAGATGTTGTGGATCTCGACCTTGGGCGTGTCGACGGCGAGCTCCGGCGGAAGCTTGATCAGCGGCGTGTCGGGTCCGAGCGGCGCCGACAGGTCGACCACCCTGATGGCGCCTGAAAGAAGCTGGCCGGCGACTTCGCCGAGGAGTTTTTGGGTATCCATGGTCTCTGTTCCCTCTTTCGTGATGATGATCAAGGCTCGTCTCGGCCCTTAATATCCTACTAGACGAAAACATATGCATCTGCAATTATCTTTAAGCATAAAGGAAATGGGAACGGGGCGTGAGCGAGTTCGACGCCATCTTTGTCGGGGCGGGCCACAACAGTCTGGCATGCGCCGCGCATCTGGCGCTCAAAGGCTGGAAAACCGGGATTTTCGAGCGTAACGCAGCGATCGGCGGCGCCGTCCAGACGCGCGAATTCACCCTTCCCGGCTTTCGCCACGACTTCGGCGCGATGAATCTGAGCCTGTTCGCCGGCTCGGCCTTCCACCGGAAATATGCAAATGAATTGAAAGCGCAGGGGCTGGAGTTCGCGCCCGTTGCCGACTGTTTTGCCAGCGCGTTCCCGGACGGACGCTGGTTCGGCGTCAGCAACGATATGGAAAAGACCACTGCGCGCATGGCCGCCTTCTCCGCCACTGACGCCACGACATGGCGCAGGCTGGTCGCCGCCTTCCCGGCGGAGGCCGAACATCTGTTCCGGCTGCTGGGCTCGCCGATGAGCGCCCGCGCGCTTGCCGGCATCGCGTGGAACCTGTGGCGCAAGAAGGGCATGTCTGGGGCGCTCGATACAGGCCGGCTGTTGCTGTCCTCACCCCGCGCCTGGCTGGAGGAAAATTTCGAGTCGCTGCATATCAGGGCAACGCTCGCCACCTGGGGCATGCATCTCGACTTCGCGCCCGACATCGCCGGGGGTGCGGTGTTCCCCTATCTGGAATCAATGGCCAACCAGAGCTTTGGCATGGTGCTGGGCAAGGGCGGCGCCGACACCATCATCCGCGCCCTGTCGGGCATGGTGACCTCCGCCGGCGGCAAGATTGTCACCGGCGCCGAAGTGGCCGAGATCACGATCTCCGCCGGCAAGGCGACCGGCGTGCGGCTCGCTTCGGGCGAGACGCATACCGCCACCAAAGCGGTCATTGCCGGCGTCGCGCCGACGGCGCTGACCGGCAGATTGCTTCCCAATGGTTCGGGTGACGCCGGTTTCGACACGGCGATGCAAAGGTTCCGCCACGCGCCAGGCACGATGATGATCCATCTGGCGCTCGAGGAATTGCCGGACTGGCGTGCCGGAGCGGAGCTTCGGCAGTTCGCCTATGTGCATCTGTCGCCGTCGCTCGACGCCATGTCGCGCACCTATCAGCAGGCGATGGCAGGCATGCTGCCGGACGAGCCGGTGCTGGTCGTCGGCCAGCCGACGGCGATCGACCCGTCGCGGGCGCCTCAGGGAAAGCATGTGCTGTGGGTGCAGGTGCGCATGCTGCCCGCCGAAATCCTGGGCGATGCCGCCGGCAAGATCGCGCCGGCGCATTGGGACAAGGTCAAGGAGGTCTACGCCGACCGCGTCCTCGACATCATCGAGACCTACGCGCCCGGCCTGCGAAACCAGATTCTCGGCCGGGCCGTGTTCTCACCCATCGATCTCGAGCGCGAGAATCCGAACCTCGTCGGTGGCGACCAAGTCTGCGGCAGCCATCATCTGGCGCAGAACTTTTTGTTCCGGCCGGCGCGTGGCTATGCCGGATGGAACACGCCGGTGGCCAATCTGCACCTCACCGGGGCCGCGACATGGCCGGGCGCTGGCACCGGTGCGGCGTCAGGCTTCATGCTCGCACAACAGCTTGGCGGGAGGTAGGAGCCGAGGATTTCCTTGAGGCTACGAGGGGCAAGGCGCTGCTGCCCGAGAAGCCTGAACCAATGAACTGAAGACGCCGCGCAGAAACAAAACCAACAAGGGGAACGACCATGACAATCAACAGACGGGAATTGCTGGGATACAGCGCCGCGGCACTCGGGGCGGCCGCCGTCGGCCTGCCGCAGATCGCCAAGGCGGCGGCCGGCGAACTGACCATCGCCTACAACGTCAACCTGCCGTCCTGGGATCCGACCACTGGACCCTCGGCCGTCAACCCGACCATCCAGGGGCTTTATCAATCGGTGTTCGACCAGTTCATCCCGCAGAAGCCCGATTTGTCCTTCGCGCCGGGCCTGCTCACCGAATGGGGCTGGAACGACGACCGCACCAAGATCACGATGACGGTGCGCGAAGGCGTGACCTGGCATGACGGCTCGCCGTTCACGGCCGAGGACGTCGTCTGGTCGCTGCAGCGTGCGGGTGACGAGAAGACCGGCAACCCGATCCAGTTCGTCTGGAAGAACGTCAACAACTTCAAGATCGACGGCAACAAGATCACCGGCGACGTCGTGCAGTTCGACCCGGTCTATTTCAAATGGATGTCGTTCCTGACCGGCTACATCATGCCGAAGGCCTATTACGAGAAGGTCGGCGCCGAAGGCTTCGAGAAGGCGCCGATCGGCACCGGGCCCTATATGGTCGAAAAATTCGAGCGCAACGCGTTCCTGCGGCTCAAGGCCAATCCGAACTATTGGGGCGGCAAGCCGGCCTTCGAAAATGTGACGATCAAGTTCGTGGCCGACGCGGCAAGCCGCGTCGCCGAGATCGAATCCGGCTCCTCGCAGGTGACGCTGGAAATCCCCTATGAGGAATACGACCGGCTGATCGCCAAGGACGGGCTGGCCGGCTCGTGCAAGAACGTCTCCGACATCGGCATGATCTTCTTCAACGACATCGAGGCAATGCTGGACAAGAACGTCCGCCAGGCCGCCGTGATGGCCGTCGACAAGAAGCTGCTGGTCGATCGCCTGCTGCGCGGCTACGGCCAGCCGATCGATACGCTGGAAACGCCGGAATACGCATCCTACGACGGGTCGATCAAGGTCGAGCACAATCCGGAAAAGGCCAAAGAATTGCTGGCCGCTTCCGGCTATTCGCCGGAAAAGCCGGTCAAGTTCACCATCCAGACGACCAAGGGCTTCAAGCCCAAGGACTATGAGATGATCCAGGCGATCGTCGGCATGTGGCGCAAGGTCGGCATCGAGGCGACGATCGAGGTCTACGAGATCGCCAAGCACTACGAGCTGCGCGCCGCCGACAAGCTGGCGCCGGCCGCCTTCTACAATTGGGGCAATGCCATCGGCGATCCGACCACCTCGACCGGCTTTGCCATGTACGGCCCGAGCCCGCATTCGGTGTGGGACAGCCAGGATTTGATCGACATGATCAATCCGCTGTGGGGCGAAAAGGACGAGGCCAAGCGCATCGCCGGCTGGAAGGCGGTCGACAAATACATCGCCGAGCAGGCCTATGTGCTGCCGCTGATGCAGTATGCGCAGCCGATCGTGCATGCCAAGGGCGTCAATGTGGTACAGCATGTGTCCGGCGCGCTGCTGCCGGCTCTGATGACCCCGGCCTGACCAATATGGGAGGGCACGCCGTTCGCGAGACGGCGTGTCTTCTTTAACGACGCAGGCCCCCTCATCCGGCCCTTCGGGCCACCTTCTCCCCGCTGGGGAGAAGAGACTGGCTCAGCCGTCGGCGACCTCTTCTCCCCTCGGGGAGAAGGTGGCCGCAAGCGGCCGGATGAGGGAGCTGTTCGTTCCATCTGTCACTGAAACGCATTAGGCCTGGGCCAGAATGCTCCTGCAACGATTCCTGATCCGTCTGCTGACGATGCTGATCACGCTGTTCGGCGTGGCCGTCGTCGTCTTTGTCGTGATCCGCGTCGCGCCCGGCGATCCGATCGCCATGATGCTGCCACCCGGCGCGACGGATGCCGACATCGCCCGGCTGCGCGCGCTCTATGGGCTCGACAAGACCATCGTGCAGCAGTTCTTCATCTGGCTGTCTGGTGTCGCCCAGGGCGATTTCGGCACCTCGATTTCGCTCAGGCAAGATGTGCTCGGCCTCGTCTTCAACCGGCTGCCGGCGACGCTGGAGCTTGCCATCGTCGCGCTTGTAATGGCGGTGGCGCTCGGCGGCACGACGGCGATCATCGGCGCGCGCGAACGCGGCACGGCGGTCGAGGCCGGTATCGACATCGCCAGCGGCGCGGCACTCTCCATTCCCGATTTCCTGTGGGGCCTGGTGCTGATCCTGCTGTTCGGTGTGCTGGTGCCGATCTTCGACGTTTCCGGCCGGGTGTCGCCGCAGCTCGACCTGCCCTTCGTCACCCAGTTCTATCTGCTCGAGAGCCTGTTGCGCCTGCGCCTCGACCTGACCTGGGATCTCCTGAAGCACATGCTGATGCCGGCCGTGGCGCTGGCGCTGCCGCTCGCCGCAATCATCTCGCAGCTGCTGAAACAGTCGCTGAAGGAAGTGCTCGACCTCGACTATGTCGTGCTTGCACGGGTGAAGGGGTTTTCGGAAACGCAGGTCATCCTGCGCGAGGCGCTGAAGAACGCAGCCCTGCCGACGCTGACACTGGTCGGCGTGCAGTTCACCTTCCTGATCGGCGGCACCGTCATCGTCGAACGGCTGTTTTCCTATGAGGGCCTCGGCAACATGGCGATCGACGCGGTCATCAACCGCGACCTGCCGCTGATCCAGGGCATCGTGCTGGTCTTCGCGCTGCTGTTCGTGCTGATCAACCTCAGCGTCGACATGATGTATGCCCTGCTCAATCCGAGGCTGCGCCATGGATGAGGCGCGCATCTCGAAACGCGGTGTGTCGCCGCGCCTGTGGCTTGCCGGCGGCTGGCTGCTGCTGGCGCTGCTGGCGGCGATCTTCGCGCCGCTGGTCGCGCCGCAGGATCCGCTGGCGCAGGATCTGATGCTGGAGCGGCTGCCGCCATTCTGGATTGATGGATCCGAGCCTGGCTATTGGCTGGGCACCGACAGCCTCGGCCGCGACCTGCTCTCCCGGCTGATCTTCGGCGGCCGTATCGCTTTCATCGTTGCGTTCGCCGCCGCGATCGCCGCCTGCCTGGTCGGTTCGGCGCTTGGCCTCATCGCCGGTTATTTCGGCGGCTGGGCCGATCGCATCATCTCGCGCATCGTCGATGTCTGGATGGCCTTCCCGCCGGTGCTGTTCGCCATCCTGCTGGTGGCGGTGCTCGGCACGGGCTTGAGCTCCGTCATCCTCGCCATCGCCATCATTGACTGGACGCGCTTTTGCCGGGTGATCCGCGCCGAGACGATGGGCCAGTCGCGCATGGACTATGTCGAGAATGCGCGCATCGCCGGCTATGGCCGCATCGGCATCATGCTGCGCGAAGTGCTGCCCAATGTGGTGCCGTCGATCGTCGCATTGCTGTCGCTGGAAATGGGCATCGCCGTCATCGTCGAGGCGATCCTGTCCTTCGTCAATCTGTCGATCTCGACCGACGATCCAACCTGGGGCGGCATCATCGCCGAGGGCCGGCTGTCGATCCACCAGGCGTGGTGGGTTCTGGTGTTTCCGCTGATCACATTGATCCTCACCGTGCTGTCGTTCAGCCAGTTCGGCGAGGCACTGAAGACGCGCTTCGATCCGGTGCTGCGATGAGCGCTTGCCTCGGCATCCGGGATTTGAGCGCCGTGCTGCCCAACGGCCAGCGCGTGCTGCGATCGGTGTCGCTTGCCGTCCAGCCCGGTGAAGTCCGCGCGCTGGTCGGCGAAAGCGGCGCCGGCAAGACGATGATCGGCAAGGCGGTGCTCGGCGTCCTGCCGTCGAGTGTGCGCATTGTCGAGGGCGACATGCTGCTCGAGGGCGAAGACCTCGGCAAGCTCCAGCCCAAGGCGCGGCGCACGCTGATCGGGGCACGCACGGCACTGATCCCGCAGGACCCGCTGACCGCTCTCAACCCGTCGCGGCGCATCGGCTCGCAGATGACCGACCGGCTGGTGCGCATCCTCGGCTGGAGCGGCGAGAAGGCCGATACCCGCATCCGGCAACTGCTGGACGAGGTGCAAATCCGCGATCCCGACCGCGTGCTGAAAAGCTATCCGCACGAACTGTCAGGCGGCATGCGCCAGCGCGTGCTGATCGCTGCCGCCTTCGCCGCCGAGCCACGGCTGATCGTCGCCGACGAGCCAACCACGGCGCTCGATGTGACCGTGCAGAAGCAGATCCTGCGGCTGATCGTGCAGTTGCAGCGCGAGCATGGCACCGCGATCCTGTTCGTCACCCATGATCTCGGCGTCGTCGCCAAGATCAGCCAGAAGGTATCGGTGCTCTATGCCGGCAAGGTGGTGGAGGAGGCCGAGACCGCAGCGCTCTTCGCCGCGCCGCAGCACCCCTATACACGAGCGCTGATGGCGGCGACGCCGCGCTACACCGATCCTTTCGCCTCGCTGAAACCCGTGGACGAGGCGGTGCTGGCCGGACTTGCCGCCGAGATCGCAGCCGCCGACCAGGCATGGAGGCGGCCGCATGGCTGAGCCACTGTTCTCCGTGCGCGGTCTGAAGGTCGCACTGCCCGACATGACGCGCAAGCCGCTGATCGGCCGCGCGCCATTGGTCGAAATCCTGAAGGGCCTGGACTTCGACCTGCCCAGGGGCTCGGTGGCCGGCATCGTCGGCGAATCCGGATCGGGAAAATCAACACTCGGCCGCGCTTTGGTGCGCCTGCTGGAACCCAGCGCAGGCAGCATCACTTTCGACGGCCGCGACATTACCCATCTGCCGGAAGCGGAACTGCGGCCGCTGCGCCGCAATCTGCAGATGATCTTCCAGGATCCGATGTCGTCGCTCAACCCGCGCCGCACCATTGCCAGCATTATCGCCGCGCCGCTCAAGCAGAATGGCCTTGGCGACAATCTGAAGGCACGCGTCGCCGAGGCGCTGCAGCGTGTCGGCCTGCCGCAGAGTTTTGCCAGCCGCTACCGCCACGAACTGTCGGGCGGCCAGCGCCAGCGCGTCGGCATTGCGCGCGCTCTGGCGCTGTCGCCGAAATTCGTGCTGGCCGACGAGATCGTCTCCGGCCTCGACGTATCGACGCAAGCGCAGATCCTGACCCTGCTGGAAAAGCTGGCGGCGGAGATGGGGCTGACCGTCGCTTTCATCAGCCACGATCTGTCTGTTATTCGGCGGCTGTGCCGGCAAGTCATCGTCATGCGCGAAGGCGTGATCGTCGAAGCGAGCGCCACCGACGCGTTGTTCGACAAGCCGCGGCAAGCCTACACGCGCGATCTCATCGCGGCCATTCCGCTGCCCGAGATCGATGCGAGCTGGCTCGACATTCCTGCCGCCGCCAAGGCGCCGACATGAATGCATACGCACGCCGAAGAGCGGGCCTCGGACGTGCGACCACAAAGACCCAAGTCCCGTCAAATGGAGAGGACTGACATGAAGACCAAAATCGCAATTGCAACGCTCGCCGCCGCGATGCTCGGCAGCGCCGGCATAGCCTCGGCGGATTCGATCCCGGGCATGCGCGGCCACGACCACACCGGCATCACCGTTCCCGACATGAAGCTGGCGGTCGACTTCTTCACCGAAGTGGTCGGCTGCAAGAAGGCGATGTCGTTCGGCCCGTTCGCCGACGACAAGGGCACCTTCATGCAGGATCTTCTGGGCGTCGATCCCAAGGCGGTGATCGAGCAGGTCACCATGGTGCGTTGCGGCTATGGATCGAACATCGAGCTGTTCAAATACACCGCGCCCGACCAGAAGGACCTGACGCCGAAGAACAGCGACATTGGCGGCTTCCACATCGCCTTCTATGTCGACGACGTCGCAGCCGCCAAAACCTATCTCGACGGCAAGGGCGTCAAGACACGCATGGGACCATTGCCGGTCAAGGAAGGACCCGCCGCAGGCCAGACCATTCTCTACTTCCAGGCGCCTTGGGGGCTGCAACTGGAAGCGATCAGCTATCCCGACGGGATGGCCTATGAGAAGGGCGCCGAGACGGTGCTGTGGAGCCCGAAGAACCCGGAAAAGTGATCCGGCAGCGCGCTTGCGCGATGACACGCAGGCGCGCTTTCGCCATATCAGGACAATCGTTTTCGATATAAAACTTTAAGCTTGAAATATCTTGTCGCCGGCGCAATACTGAACTCCAGCAAGCGAAGAGGAGATCGCACAGATGAAGGTTGCGGTTCTCGGCGGCGGGCCAGCCGGCCTCTACTTTGCCATTTCGATGAAGCTGAGGGACGCCGCGCACGATGTGACGGTGTTCGAGCGCAACCGCGCCGACGACACGTTCGGCTGGGGCGTCGTGCTGTCGGCCGAGACGCTCGACAATCTGTCGAAAAACGACCCGGTCAGCGCCGTCTGGATCAAGAAGCACTTTGCCTACTGGGACGACATCGCCGTCATCCATGACGGCGTGCGTACGGTCTCGTCAGGTCACGGTTTTTGCGGCATCGGCCGCAAGCGGCTGCTGGTCCTGCTGCAGCGCCGGGCGCGCGAACTCGGCGTCAAGCTGATGTTCGAGACCGACATTGCCAATCCCAAGCCCTACATGGAGACGCATGATCTCGTCGTCGCAGCCGACGGCCTGAACTCCAGGGCGCGCAACAGTTTCGTCGACATCTTCAAGCCCGACATCGACACTCGCAAATGCAAGTTCGTCTGGCTCGGCACCAACCAGAAGTTCGACGACGCCTTCACCTTTATCTTCGAGAAGACCGAGCATGGCTGGGTGTGGGCGCACGCCTACCAGTTCGACAGCGACACCGCGACCTTCATCGTCGAGTGCAGCGAACAGACCTGGACTGCCTTCGGCTTCGGCGCGATGTCGCAGCAGGAATCGATCGCCGTCTGCGAGCGGATCTTCGAAAAACATCTCGGCGGCCACGCGCTGATGACCAATGCCAACCACATCCGCGGTTCGGCCTGGATCAATTTCCCGCGCGTGCTATGCGAGCGCTGGTCGTACAAAAACCTGGCGCTGATGGGCGATGCGGCGGCGTCAGCGCATTTCTCGATCGGCTCTGGCACCAAGCTGGCGCTGGAAAGCGCCGTGGCGCTGGCCGAGTATGTCGAAACCGAGCCTGACCTCGAGGCCGCGTTTCGCAAATATGAGGATGCGCGGCGCACCGAGGTGCTGAAGCTGCAATCGGCGGCACGCAATTCGCTGGAATGGTTCGAGGAGGTCGAGCGCTATCTTGGCCTCGATCCGGTGCAGTTCAACTATTCGCTGCTGACCCGCTCGCAACGCATCAGCCACGAGAATTTGCGGCTGCGCGATGCCGAATGGCTTGAAAGCGCCGAGGAGTGGTTCCAGCGCCAGGCGGGCGCCGGCGGCATGCGCCGCGCGCCGATGTTCGCGCCGTTCAAGCTGCGCGACATGCGGCTGCACAACCGTATCGTCGTGTCGCCGATGGCGCAGTACAAGGCCGTCGACGGCTGCCCGACCGACTGGCATTTCACCCACTATGCCGAGCGGGCCAAGGGCGGCGCAGGGCTGATCTACATCGAGATGACCTGCATCAGCCCGGAAGGGCGGATCACGCCCGGATGCCCCGGCTTCTATGCGCCCGAACATGAGGTGGCGTGGAAACGGCTGGTCGATTTCGTTCACACCGAGACCGAGGCCAAGATCTGCGCCCAGATCGGCCATTCCGGCGCCAAGGGTTCGACCCGGCTTGGCTGGGAAGGCACCGACGTGCCGCTGGTATCGGGCAACTGGCCTGTGATGGCGGCCTCGGCCGTCGCGTGGTCGCCTGGGAATCAGGTGCCGAAGGCGATGGAGCGCGCCGACATGGACAACGTGCGCGACGAGTTCGTGGCCTCCGCCGAAATGGCCGATCGTTGCGGCTTCGACATGCTGGAGATCCACGCCGCACATGGCTATCTCCTGTCGTCCTTCATCACGCCGGTCACCAACCGGCGCACGGATGCCTATGGCGGCTCGCTGGAAAACCGCATGCGCTATCCCCTGGAAATCTTCCGCGCGGTGCGCGCCGCCTGGCCGGCGGAGAAGCCGATCTCGATGCGCATTTCGGCCAATGACTGGGTCGGCATCGAAGGTGTGACCCCGGCCGACGCGGTCGAGATCGCGCGGCTGCTGCATGAGGCCGGCGTCGACATCTGCGACGTCTCGGCAGGCCAGACCTCGGCGCTGGCCAAGCCGGTCTATGGCCGCATGTTCCAGACGCCGTTTTCCGACCGCATCCGCAACGAAGTCGGCATGGCGACGATGGCGGTCGGCAACATCTACGAGCCGGACCATGTCAATTCGATCCTGATGGCCGGCCGCGCCGACCTCGTCGCACTGGCACGGCCGCATCTCGCCGACCCCTACTGGACGCTGCATGCCGCCGTCACGCTCGGCGACCGCGGTGTCAAATGGCCGGATCCCTATCTGCCCGGACGCGACCAGCTCTACCGGCTGGCCGAGCGCGACGCCGCAGCGGGGCTGAAAGTATGAGTGTTTTTCATTTGCCACGTCGGCGCTATACCCCCACCCCTAGCCCCTCCCCACAAGGGGGAGGGGGACCAAGTCGCAATCGGCTCTGGAACCGCAGAAGTTTGCAATGGATGGGCGCTGTCGTAGCCTTCTCCCTCCCCCTTGTGGGGAGGGTTAGGGGTGGGGGTACTTGGCGCCAAGTTTCGAGGATTGGCGCATGATCGCGGGCAAGCATGCGCTGGTCACAGGCGGCGGCTCCGGTGTCGGCCGGGCCGTTGCGCTGGCGCTGGCTGCTGCCGGCATCGACGTGACCATCTGCGGCCGCCGGGAACCGGAGCTCACTGAGGTGGCCGGCGAGAACGACCGCATCTTCGGCATTGTCGCCGATGTCACCGACGAGGCGGCAATGGCGGCGCTCTACGAGAGGGCGCAAGCCGCGCGTGGCCCCTTCGACATCGTCGTCGCCAATGCCGGCATGGCCGGCAGCGCCCCGGCGCACAAAACCGCGCTCAGCGACTGGCAGCGGACGCTCGACGTCAATCTGACCGGCGCCTTCCTGACGGTGAAGCCGGCGCTGGCCGGCATGGCCGCGCGGAAAACGGGACGAATTGTTTTCATCGCATCGACCGCCGGCCTGAAAGGCTACGCCTATGTCGCGCCTTACGTCGCCGCCAAGCACGGCGTCGTCGGCCTGATGCGGGCTCTTGCCGCCGAAACAGTGAAATCGGGCGTCACCGTCAACGCGGTGTGCCCAGGCTTTGTGGAAACCGAAATGCTGGAAGAGTCCATCCAGCGCATCATCGAGAAGACCGGCCGCTCGGTCGAGCAAGCGCGGTCAAGCCTTGCCGCGACCAACCCGCAAGGCCGCTTCATCCAGCCGCAGGAGGTCGCCGCCGCCGTGCTGTGGCTCTGCGGCGACGCCGCCCAATCAATCACCGGACAGGCGATTTCCATCTCAGGAGGCGAAACATGGTAGCCGGCCCCCTGCCCGCGCCGTCGGGACCCGGCAAGGACCGCTTGCGGCTATGGATCAGGCTGCTGCGCGCCTCGCGCACGATCGAGGCCGAGCTGCGCGAGCGGCTGAAGAAGGACTTCAACACGACGCTGCCGCGCTTCGACGTGATGGCCGCCCTCTATCGCGCGCCGGAAGGCATGCTGATGAGCGACCTGTCGCGTTTCCTGCTGGTCTCCAACGGCAATGTCACGGGCATCGTCGACCGGCTGGTTTCGGAAGGACTTGTCGCCCGCGCGAGGCGCAATGGCGACCGCCGCACGTCGATGGTGCGGCTGACCGAGGAAGGCACGCAGGCCTTCGCCACCATCGCCGCGGCGCATGAAGGCTGGATCGGTGAATTGCTGGGCAAGGTCAGCGAGGACGACGCGCGCCGGCTGACCGGCATGCTGACCTCGTTCCGCAGCAACTGGGAGGGACGCGAATGACTGTGATGGCCGGCCGCAAGCCGAAGCATTTCCTGTGGGAGGTCGAGGGCAGGATCGCCAAGGTCCGGCTCGAACGGCCGGAGCGCAAGAATCCGCTGACCTTCGACAGCTATGCGGAATTCCGCGACACGTTCCGCGACCTCGTCTATGCCGACGACGTCGACGCCGTGGTGTTCCTGTCCAATGGCGGCAATTTCTGCTCCGGCGGCGATGTCCACGACATCATCGGCCCGCTGGTCAATATGGACATGAAGCAGCTTCTCGCCTTCACCCGCATGACCGGCGATTTCGTCAAGGCGATGCTGAATTGCGGCAAGCCGATCATTGCGGCGGTCGACGGTGTCGCGGTCGGCGCCGGTGCCATCATTGCGATGAGCTCCGATATCCGCATCGCCACGCCGGAAGCCAAGACCGCGTTCCTGTTCACCCGCGTCGGCCTCGCCGGCTGCGACATGGGCGCCTGCGCGATCCTGCCGCGCATCATCGGCCAGGGCCGCGCCGCCGAACTGCTCTACACCGGCCGCACCATGACGGCGGCGGAAGGCGAACGCTGGGGTTTCTACAACCGGCTGGTCGATGCCGCCTCGCTGGAGGCCGACGCGCTCGATATGGCGGCGCGCATCGTCTCCGGCCCGACCTTTGCGCACGGCATCACCAAGACGCAGCTCAACCAGGAATGGTCGATGGGTCTCGACCAGGCGATCGAGGCGGAAGCGCAGGCGCAAGCGATCTGCATGCAGACCCGCGACTTCGAGCGCGCCTACAAGGCGTTCGTGGCCAAGGAAAAGCCGGTGTTCGAGGGGGATTGAGGATGACAGGTTTGCGCCCAGGCACCCCCCTCTGCCCTGCCGGGCATCTCCCCCGCAAGGGGGGAGATCGGCTGTACGTCTTGTTTTCGCCAATCTCCAACGTTGCCAGGTCGCCGTCGGCAAAGCTGCCAATCTCCCCCCTTGCGGGGGAGATGTCCGGCAGGACAGAGGGGGGTGCGACGGATCGCGACGAAAATCGAGGGCGCGCCAATGCCTGACCGTTCCTTCCTCAACTGGCCGTTCTTCGAAGACCGCCATCGCAAGTGGGCTGAGCGCCTAGAGACGTGGTGCGCAAAAAACCTGCCGGTCGATCACCATGATGTCGATGCCGCCTGCCGCGAGCTGGTGGGCAAACTTGGCAGGGACGGCTGGCTGAAGCCGACGGCGCTCGACCCCAACAATCCGGGGCCACTCGACGTGCGCACTTTGTGCATCACGCGCGAGACACTCGCCCGCCATGACGGGTTGGCCGATTTCGCCTTCGCCATGCAAGGGCTCGGCACCGGCGCGCTCAGCCTGTTCGGTACGCCGGAGCAACAGCAATGGCTTTCGAAGACACGTGCCGGCAAGGCGATATCAGCCTTCGCCCTGTCGGAACCGCGCTCGGGGTCGGATGTCGCCAACACGGAAATGACGGCGACCCGCGACGGCGACAGCTATGTTCTTTCCGGTGAAAAAACCTGGATCTCCAATGGCGGCATCGCCGACCTCTATGTCGTCTTTGCCCGCACCGGCGAGGCGCCGGGCGCCAAGGGGCTTTCCGCCTTCCTCCTGCCTGGCGACGCCAGGGGCCTTGGCATCGCCGAACGGCTGGAAGTAATCGCGCCGCATCCGCTGGCGCGGCTGTCTTTCGACCAGGTCCGCCTGCCGGCCGCCGCACTGATCGGCAAACCGGGCGATGGCTTCCGCATCGCCATGTCGGTGCTCGACGTGTTCCGTTCGACCGTCGGCGCGGCGGCGCTCGGCTTTGCCCGCCGCGCACTGGACGAAAGCATCAAACGCGTGGCCGAGCGCAAACTGTTCGGCGCCCCGATGGCCGAATTGCAGATGGTGCAGGGGCATATCGCCGATATGGCGCTCGACGTCGATGCGGCGGCGCTTCTGGTCTACCGCGCTGCGTGGACCAAGGACATGGGTGCCGCGCGGGTCACACGCGAGGCGGCGATGGCCAAGCTGTTTGCCACCGACAAGGCGCAAGAGGTGATCGACAAGGCTGTGCAACTGCATGGCGGCGACGGTGTCCGCAAGGGCCACATCATCGAAAGCCTGTATCGCGAGATCCGCGCGCTGCGCATCTATGAAGGTGCCTCCGACGTGCAGAAAGTGGTGATTGCACGGCAAGTGATGGGCGCGGCCTGACGGCAGAGATTTTGACGAGCGTTCGATTTTGAAAATTGGGTTTTGGAATACCGGGAGGTTTTGAATGCACAGGATTCTGCAGCCCGAAGGCTGGGCAAAACCTGTCGGCTACGCCAATGGCGTCGCCGCGCGCGGGCAGCTCGTCTTCGTCGGCGGACAGGTCGGCTGGAACGGGCAATGCCAGTTCGAGACCGACGATTTTGTCGGCCAGGTGCGGCAAACGCTTCAGAACATCGTGGCGGTGCTGGCCGAGGCCGGTGCCGGACCGCAGCACATCACCTCGATGACCTGGTATTTTACCGACAAGGCCGAATACCTAGCCAACCTCAGGGGCATCGGCGAGGCCTATCGCGAGGTCATCGGCCGGCATTTTCCGGCGATGGCCGCCATGCAGGTGGTGGCGCTGGTCGAAGACCGGGCCAAGGTGGAGATCCAGGCGACTGCCGTTATTCCGGAATAGGGAATTCGTTCGTCCGGAGTAAACGCCCATTACTTCGTCATCCACGGGCGAAGCAAGGAGCGAAGCGACGCGGCGCAGACCCGAGGATCCATGCCGGGACTCCAAAGCGTCACCACGGTCCAGAATTCTGCACCGCTGCACACTCCACGGCCGAAGTCGCGGCATGGATCCCAGGGTCTCCGCGACGGAGCTGCGCTCCTGCTTCGCCCAGGGATGACGACGTTGGGGAGGGCTTCGGCTAATTCCGAATATCCGCGATGATCCACCGCAACTGATCACCACTACTATGCGCGAAGCCCCGCCTTCCGCAAAATCGGCAGCACGTGATCGCAGAAATAGGGCAACTCCCTGGTGTAATTGACGAAGGACAGCGCGATGCCCTGGTAGCCATGCCCGGCAATGGCGACCATGTCGGCGGCGATCGTTTCCGGCGTTCCGATCAGCGGGTAGGTGCCGGCGCCGCCGGCGAAACGCTGCCGGTAGCGGTCATAGGCGTGCGGGTCGTGCGACTGCGAGAATTCCTTCTTGCCGGCCATGTGGGCATCGACGGCGTCGTGGTCGGCCATATGGACCGCATAGCGCGTGTAATATGCCCGCGCCTCTTCCATCGTCGGGCGGCAGACGACATGCGCCACGGTGTAGACGCCGACATCACGGCCCACCTTGTCTGCCCGCTCGCTGATGTCGGCGACATGTTTGCCGGCATCGCCCATTTCGGAAAAGGTCGTGAACAGATAGTCGCATCTCGCGGCGGCGAAATCGCGGCCGGGCCCGCCGAAAGCGGCGTTCATGGTCACCGGGCGCGGCACCTGCAGACTGGCCGGACGGCTGACGGCTTCCTTGAGGCGGTAGTAGGTGCCCTCATAGTCGAGCGGGTCGGGCGAGGCATAAAGCTTTTCGAGGATTTCGATCCATTCCGCTGCCTGGTCGTAGCCCTTCTCGACCAGAGGCGTGCCGAACATGCCGAATTCCTTCGGATTCCAGCCGCAGACGATATTCAGGCCGGCGCGACCCTGGCTGATGTGGTCGACCGTCGCCAGCGCCTTGGCGGCATAGAGCGGATGCACCAGCGGCACATGCACGGTCATGAACAGGCCGATCTGCTCGGTGGCCATGGCAAGGGCCGCCGCCCAGGTGAAGGTCTCGAACGACCATTCCCGCACCTTGTTGCGGCCGCCAAAACCGCGCCAGCGGGCGATCGGCAGCATGAACTCCAGCCCGGCACGGTCGGCGATCTGGGCTGCGGTCAGATTGTCCTGCCAGCTTGCCGTCCAGCGTTCAGGCACATCGGTTATGGCCAGCCCGCCATCGGCATTGGTCGAAAAGACCCCCAGCTTCAATCTGTTCGGGCCGTGCAAGGGGTGTGGTTTGTTCATGTCGCGACCTCCCGGCGAGAGAGCACACGCTAGGCCCGCGCGGAGATATTTCAAGCCTGAAATAGCTTCGCGTCGCCATCGCTCGCGGGTATCGGTTCCAGCGGGCCGCACCGTGTCGGCCACGCAACGGACACCGCAGCTTTTTAAGCTTAAACTTTCGCCTTGAAAAGCGCCGCACTTTGGATAAGCATTCCAGAGTCGATGGCGATTGCCGTGCCGGACGGGCTTGCCGGCCAGTCCATCGTGCAGACCAGTTCATCGTGCCGGCCAGTCCATCGTGGGTGCTCCGGGTGGGAGTCTCAGTTCTTGTCGTTCATACTGCCCCAGTCATCATCCAATGCGCGCCATGCCTTCGATGAAGTGCGCGCGCAGATCCGCGATCTGCAACACAAAACGTCGCCAACCATGACCGCATGGTCGCTGCCATGAATTGACGTCCTGCGTGAAGCGGGGCGGCAAAAAACCGTGCGGGAGCAACCCGCCCGATCAACAACAGAGGGAACACAAATGAGCTTCACGCGTCGCAAATTGCTTCTTCTGGCCGCCGCCATCGGCATCGCCGCCGGCCCCGCCCCCGCCTATGCCGCCGATGTGCTCAATGTCGGCGCCTATCCGACCAACCCGCCCTTCGAATTCAAGAACGAGAGCGGCACCTTCGAAGGCTTTGAAGTCGACATCGTCAACGAAGCCGCCAAGCGCATCGGCATGACCACCGACATCGCCGATCTCGGCTTCCAGGCGCTGTTTGCCGCCACCACCTCGAAGCGCATCGACGTCGCCATCTCGTCGATCACCATCACGGCCGAGCGGCTGAAGTCGCAGTCGTTCACGCAGCCCTATTACGACTCCGACATGGGCATCGCCACCAAGGCCGACAGCCCGATCAAGGCCGAGGCCGACCTCAAGGGCAAGATCGTCGGCGTGCTGTCGGGCTCGACCGGCGAGACCTGGGTCAAGGCGCATCAGGAAGCCGGCGGCTTCAGCGACGTGAAGGGTTACGACACGCAGCAGAATTTGCTGCTCGACCTCAGCGCCGGCCGCGTCGATGCCGCCGTCAGCGACATTCCAGGCATGGAGTATTCCTTCACCAAGATGAAGGACCTGGTCGTCAAGGAGCGCATCAAGACCGGTGAGCAATACGGCCTGATGATGACCAGGGACCACCCGCTGCTCGGCAAGCTGAACGACGCGCTCAGCGCGATGAAGAAGGACGGCACGCTGGCCGCCATCCACAAGAAGTGGTTCGGCAGCGACGCGCCCGCCGACTCTTCGACCATGAAGGAAATGCCGCTGCCGAAGGCCTGAGCTGAAAGCTGCGCTGACATCGTGCCGGCTTTCCAGGCCGGCACGATTCATTTCATGCTCCAGCGCCGGCTTCCGCGCAGACCGCCTCGCCATCTGCGAGGCATATTGGTTTTAACCTGAGCATGATTGCTCTCGGGTTCGGGAACGCTCCCATGTCGCTGCTGGATACCTTCTTCAACCCCGACGTCATCATGTCCAGCCTGCCGGCGCTGCTGCGCGGCTTCCTGAACACGCTGCTGCTCGGCATTCTGAGCATCGGCATCGGCATTCCCATCGGCCTGGGGATCAGCCTGGTCCGGCTCTATGCGCCGAAGCCGCTGCGCTGGCTTGCGGTCGGCTACACCGACATCTTCCGCGCCCTGCCGGTGCTGGTCGTGCTGATCCTGATCTACTACGCGCTGCCCTTCCTGGGCATACGCCTGTCGTCCTGGGCCTCGGCGGTGACGGCCTTCGCCTTCATCATGTCGGCCTACTCGGCCGAGGTGTTCCGTTCCGGCATCGAAAGCATTCCGCGCGGCCAGTTCGAGGCGTCGCAAGCGCTTGGCCTGCCGTTCCTGCTGACACTGCGCAAGGTTGTGCTGCCGCAAGCGATCCGTGTGGTCATCCCGCCGATGACCAGCAACTGCGTCTCGATGTTCAAGGACACCTCGCTCGCCTCCACCGTGGCGCTGCCGGAACTCTTGAAGGAGGCGACCAACGCGCAGTCGCTCTACGCCAACCCATCGCCGCTGATCGGCGCAGCGCTTGTCTATCTCATCTTTCTCTGGCCGATGGTGCGCCTCGTCAGCCTGCTTGAAGAGCGCTTCAAGACTGAAAAGAAGCGCTGACGTCACCAACTGATCCCCGCCCAAGTCCTTTTGCAGGAGCCTACCCGTGAACAGACATCAAACCGACAATGCGAGCGCAGACGCGTTTCCCGTCGACACCATTCGCGCCATGTTTCCCGCCTTGCAGCGGGCCGGCGACTTCATCTTTTTGGACAATGCCGCCGGCGCGCAGATCCCGCAGAGCGTGCTCGACGCGGTGACCAACCATCTGGTTTCGCACAATGTGCAGCGCGGCGGCCGCTATGGCCGCAGCGTCACCGTGGACCAGTCGGTCGCCGATGCGCGCGAGAGTGTGGCCCTGCTGATCAACGCTTACCGCCCGGCGGAAATCTGCTTCGGCATGAACGCCACTTCGTTCATCCGCCTGGTCAGCCTCGGCATCGGTCAGATGCTCGGGGAACGTGACGAGATCGTCGTCACCGATATGGACCACGACGCCAACATCGCGACCTGGCTGGCACTGGAATCGGCCGGTGCGAAATTCAAATGGTGGCGGATGCGCGAGGACGGCAATCTGCATGTCGACGATCTGCGTCCGCTGGTTTCGGACCGTACTCGTCTCGTCGCCTGCACGGTCACCGCGCATTCGATCGGCTCGATCGTCGATGTCGCCGCGGTGGCTGAGATCGCGCACGCGGCCGGCGCCGAAGTGTTCCTCGATTGTGTGCATTACGGGCCGCACGGTCTGATCGACGTGCAGGCCTGGGACTGCGACTATCTCGTCTGCTCCGGCTACAAGAATTTCTCGCCGCATATGGGCTTCCTCTGGGGCCGCTTCGAAACGCTGAAGCGGCTGCCGACCTTCCGCGAGGATTTCATCCCCGACGAGCCGCCCTACAAGGTCGAGGCCGGCACCTTCATCTACGAGAACGTCTCCGGCATGGATGCCGCCGTGCAGTATCTCGAACTGATCGGCCGCAATCTGGCGCCCTCCAACAACCGCTCGCGGCGCGACAACATCGTTGCCGGCATGGGCGCCATCCGCGACTATGAGCTGGTGCTGGCGCGTGAGATGCTCGCTGTGCTCAAGGACTGCGGCGCGACCATCTATGGTGTTGCCGACGTGGCTCGCATCACCGAGCGCGTACCGACCTTCTGCTTCAACATCGGCACATTGTCGCCGCAGCGGATCGTCAAGGAAATGGCCGAGATGCAGATCGGCATCCGCGACGGCCATATGTATGCGCCACGGCTGATGAAGCGCCTCAACCTATCGATGGACAGCGGCGCCATCCGCGCCTCGCTGGTCCACTACAACACGGTCGAGGAAGTCCGGCGCTTCGGGGAAGCGCTACGCAGCATCATCGCCAAGCTGTCCTGAGCGGCGGCCTCTCCAGCGTCGTCATCCACGGGCGGAACAAGGAGCGTAGCGACGCAGTGCAGACCCGAGGATCCATGCCGTGACCTTCGAGTGTTGCCACGGTGCAGAATTCTGCTCCGCTGCACCTTTCGGCTGAGGTAAACGGCATGGCAACTGTGTTCATGCGAAAGCTTTTTTATCACGGATGATGGCGTTTAGGACGACGAGGAGCTTCCTTGCGACGGCGATGATAGCCTTCTTCTTTGACGCTGAGCGAGCTGCGATGGCGC
>NZ_RZRT01000149.1:0-2208 GCF_003998295.1 Mesorhizobium sp. M7A.F.Ca.US.011.01.1.1 | reverse complement strand
CCCGTAGAGCGGGGCAGGTGCAAGAGGCGGCGGGCGAGGACGAACAATGGCTCGAGGCCACAGCCGGACGGCTGCGTACCGCGCTTATGGGTTACAATCTACAGGCCAAGATCGCTGGGATGCGATTGACGCCAAACGCCGCCTTGGTGCGATTTGTCGGCAGCGACCGCCTGCGCGTCGAAGACATCGAGGCTAAACAGTCCGCGCTTCTGACCACGCATGGCCTGAGAGTGATCTCCATCTCGCCGCTGCCCGGCGAGATCGTGGTGGGCGTGGCAAGAGCAAAGCGGCAGATTGTCTCGATGTGGGATCTCTGGGAGCGCCGCGCCTTGAACCGCAACGCCGCCGGTCTCAACACGAGCTTCCTTCTTGGTCTGCGCGAGCTGGACGGTGAAATTCTCTATCTCAACCTCGGTGGGCCGTTCGCCGGCGTGTCACAACACGACCCGCACACGCTCATCGCCGGCGCGACGGGCAGCGGCAAATCGGTGTTGATCCAGGCACTGATCCTCGACATCGCCGCGACCAATCCAAGCGCCTTGGTACATATTCATCTGATCGATCCAAAAATGGGCGTGGACTACTCCGCGATCGAGCGGTTGCCGCATGTGAAGGGTGGGATCATCATTGGCCAAGCGGCCGCGATCGAAATGATGGAGGGGCTCGTCATCGAGATGGACCGGCGGTACGAGCTGTTCAGGCAGAGCGGGGCTCGCGACATCCGATCGTTCAACATCAAGGCCGCGCCAGAAGCACGGCTGCCGATGAAGTTTCTCATCCACGACGAGTTCGCCGAATGGATGCTGACCGAGGATTACAAGGGTGTCGTCACCTCGATTGTTTCCAGACTCGGCGTGAAGGCGCGAGCCGCCGGCATTCACCTGGTCTTTGCGGCACAACGGCCCGATGCCGGGGTCATGCCTGTTCAGCTGCGTGACAATCTCGGTAATCGGCTGATCCTCAAGGTCGCGAGCGTCGGAACTTCAGAGATCGCACTCGGGACGAAGGGAGCCGAGAACCTGCTCGGCCTCGGGCATCTGGCCGCGCGGCTGAGCGGCGAGGCCGCAACCGTCTTCGCACAGGCGCCATTCTTGTCTGACGAGGATATCGAAGATGTCGTGTTGGCGATCGCCGCTCAGGACGGCTGAACTGGCAACGCCGGAGGCGCGGGAGGACAGAACATGAGAACGATGGCATAGATGACACCGGCGCAGGAAATCGCCGCCGCGACCCACAACAGGAACTGAATGATCTTCACCGTTGAGGGCGACCATTTCTTGTCCTTGTTCTTGTCTTTGTCCTTGAGGGAGACCGCATAGTCGCCGTCGAGCTTGTTCAGATTGGTGATGTAGAGGCTGAAGGCCTGGCTGAAGCGACCCATAATGAAAACGCTGGCGACACTCACGACGGCCGCAAAAAAGAAAATGCCGACAGCGATGACCCGATCGGTTTTGAGTTGGGATGCCGCGAAGTACCACAAGCCGCCGATTGCCACCGAGAACAGCGGGGGATCTTGTAGAGGACGTCGTTCATCGCTCGGAAGTGGGCGTATTGCTCTTTGTAGATATCTTTGACACTGACTTCGTTGCCGTCGGGCATGGGATGCGCGCCTCCTGTTCGCCTCGTATGCTATCAGCAAATTGCCTGGGCCTCGACCGTGGGGCCGATTTCGAGTTTTCCCCGTGCCGGATTAAGTTGAGCTTGATCCGAAGACAGAGTCACATGCGCTAATGCCGATCTATCTTGATGGCCACTCGACGACACCGCTGGCGCCCGAGGCGATGGACGCGATGGCACCTTGGTGGCATGCTCAGGTCGGCAATCCGCACTCGCCTCACCTGAGTGGCATGTTGGCGTCCCAAGCCGTTGAGACTGCGCGGGCGGAACTCGCGTCGCTCATCGGATCTGATCCACAGGAACTCGTCTTCACGTCCGGGGCGACCGAGGCGAACAACATCGCGATAAGGGGCATTGCCCTCGCAGCGCTCGAAGGTGGCATTGGCCGCCGTGACATTGTTGTATCGGCCATCGAGCACAAGAGCGTGCTGTCGTCCGCGCGTTCGCTGCGCAGTGCCGGCTTCCGCATCATCGAAGCGCCGGTTGATGTGAACGGCATTATCGATATTTCGGCTCTCGAACGGCTGGTCGGCCCCGAAACGCTCTTGGTTTCGGTGATGGCGGTCAACAACGAGGTGGGATCCATCCAAC
>NZ_RZRT01000148.1:0-2256 GCF_003998295.1 Mesorhizobium sp. M7A.F.Ca.US.011.01.1.1 | reverse complement strand
GCCCTTAGCGCCGGGCAGGGGGCTGAAGGGCGTCGCAGACGGACAGCAGGTGCTGCTCGGGTTGAGGCCAGAACATCTCACTCGGGCGCACACTGCCACACCGGAGCAGGGCACGTTTCGCTATGAGGCAACGATCGACCTGCTGCAGCCGACCGGCTCGCGCAGCTACGCGACATTCCGACTGGCTGGCGCGCCGGTGATGGCTGAGCTGCAGGCGCACGACGTCAGCCGTCCGGGCGAGAAGCTTGCGATCGACATCAACATGAACCGGGCCTCGATCTTCGACGCCACGACGGAGCGGGCAATTTGACCTCGACAGCTTCCCTGGCAGTCCGCTTATGTGGCACCGAACAGCACGAGGCACCGCTGCGCACACTGCGCGCCGGATCCTTGTCGGTCGCGTTCGACAATGGGGCGTTGCGCTACATCCGCATCGGGACGATCGAGATCTTGCGCGGAATCTCGTTTCTTGTACGGGACGAAAACTGGGGAACATGTACCCCCGTTCTCGATGATCTGCGGATCGACGAGAGGCCGGATGCGTTCGCCATTGAATACCGTGCAACATGTGCCGCAACATCCGGCCGCCTGGTTTACCGGGCACGCGTCTCGGGCAGTAGCGATGGTGCGCTGTCGTTTGTGACAGAAGCAGAGCCTGAGACCGACCTTTTGACCAACCGGACCGGCTTCGTCGTGCTGCATCCCATAGCAGATTTGGCCGGCAAGCCGGTGCGGGTCCTGCATCAAGATGGTCTCGAAAGGCTTTCGCATTTTCCGGACTTTATTGATCCGGAATGTCCGTTCACCGACGTGCGCGCGTTGTCACATGAGATCGCGCCTGGGATCTGGGCCACCTGCACCATGGATGGTGATGCCTTTGAGATGGAGGATCAACGCAATTGGTCTGACGCATCCTATAAAACCTATGTTCGTCCCTTGCGTCGCCCGTGGCCCTACAGACTGCCCAGGGGCCAGAAATTCACCCAGGCCGTCCGGCTGCATATGTCGGGGACGCTTCTTGCGCCGATGTCTGAAAATCCTGACCTGCCGATCAAAGTGACGATTGGCGGACCGGCCGGCCGAGTGCCTCGCATTGGCGTCGGCGTCGCCGCCGACAAGGCCAGGCACGCCCTTGGAAACTCCGATCTAATTCGGCAATTGGCTCCGCAGTGGATAGCCTGCCAGGTCGATCTCCGTCTCGGGCACGGCCACGATGAACTTGAACGGTACGCAGCGCTGACCCGGTTGATTGGTGCAAGCGTCGTGCTGGAGATCATAACCAGGGGAACGCTGGATCCCTTCGGCGAGTTGAAGCCGGTCGCGGATGCTGTCCGTCGCCTCGGCCTCAATCTAGAAGCTATCTGCGTCTTTCCGGCGCAGGACATGAAATCGGTACAGCCGGGAGCAGCATGGCCGGCCATGCCGAGCTTCCAGGAAAGCTACTCGGCAGCGCGCCGGGCTTTCCCGGGTGTACCGGTCGGCGGCGGCATGGCCGCGTACTTCACCGAGCTCAATCGCAAGCGCCCGCCAAGCGAGGCGCTCGACTACGCGACCTTTACCACCTGTCCAAGCGTGCACGCTGCCGACGATGTGTCAGTGATGGAGACGCTTGAGGCCATTCCCCACCTGATCCGCTCTGCCCGTTCCTTCATGGGCGAATTGCCGCTGCGTGTGGGTCCCAGTCAGCTCGGCTGCCGCGAGAACCCTTACGGTGCCTCCACGGCGCAGAACGAAGCGAATGGTCGCGTCTGCCTATCGCGCATCGATCCTCGTCAGCGCGGGCTGTTCAATGCGGCCTGGATCGTCGGCTATTTCGCCGCATGCGCTCGCGAGGGCATCGAGGCCGTCGTCTTCGGTGACTTCACCGGTCCATTTGGCCAAATCCATAGGAAGGCTGATTTCGTGCAGCCATGGTTTGACCAGCAGGATTCCCGAACGGTCTATCCCGCTTTCCATGTCTTGGCTGGTCTCTCAAAGCTCGGCGGAGCCACCTTGCTGTCCGTAGGAACTTTCGGCGCTGACGGCGTTGTGACGATCGCAGCTGAAAACGATCGGGGCGTGACCCTGTGGGTCGCTAACCTCACCGCCAAGACGCAATCTGTGCGGCTTTCGGATGCGCCGAGCAGCGCCCGTATTGCTCTTCTCGGCGCCGAGCAGTTCGAGCAGGCGGCAACCGATCCCAACTTCATGGAAATTTCCGCAAGACCGCTGGATGACCAATTCATCTCGCTTGACGCCTACGCCGTCGCGCGAGTC
>NZ_RZRT01000147.1:0-2260 GCF_003998295.1 Mesorhizobium sp. M7A.F.Ca.US.011.01.1.1 | reverse complement strand
GTGTCAGGAGGCACGTTCCGCAGCCGGCATCCGGTATTCAGTGGGTACAGACGTAACTCTAAGCTGGAAGCCAGAGTCCGTCGTCGTGCTCGCAGCTTAAATTTGCGGTCATCGCAACCGCAAAGGAATTTGAAAATGTACGATTACATTGTCGTGGGCGGCGGTTCTGCCGGTTGTACCATTTCGTCCCGCCTCAGCGAGGACAGCGACAGCAAAGTGTTGCTCCTCGAACAGGGAGACAGCGACTGGAACCCCTACATCCACATGCCCGTCACATACTACAAGACGTCGAAGGGCAACATGCTCACCCGCTACAAGCTGGACCCGCAGGTTCACCAGGGCGGGCTTGAGCCCGAATTCGTCCAGGGACGCGTACTTGGCGGAGGCAGTTCCGTCAATGCCATGGTGTACATGCGTGGCTGCCCCCAGGACTACGAGAACTGGGTGCAGGACGGGGCCGAGGGCTGGGGCTACAAGGATGTCCTGCCATATTTCAAGAAAGCCGAGGACAACGAACGGTTCAGCGGCGATGTCCACGGTGTCGGAGGTCCGCTGGGCGTATCCGACCAGCGTCACACCCACTATCTCACGAAGGCTTGGGCGCGCGCGGCACAGGAAATGGGCATCAACTTCAACCCGGATTTCAATTCAGGTTCTCAGGCTGGCGTCGGCTTCTATCAGGTGACCATGCGCAACGGTCTTCGCTGCAGCGCGGCCACAGCCTACCTCAAGCCCGCGCGAAACCGAAAGAACCTCACGATCCACACGCGCTCGAAGACGCTCAAGATCATCGTGGAGAATGGCCGGGCCGTCGGCGTCCAATATCTTCGCAAGGGGCAGATCATAACGGCCCGCGCCGAGCGCGAAGTCGTCGTGTGCTCCGGCGCGATCGGCTCGCCCCATCTGCTTATGGTGTCGGGGATTGGGCCCGCAAACCATCTCAAGCAAGCGGGCGTCCAGGTGGTCCACGATCTGCCGGGCGTCGGCCAGAACCTGCAGGATCACTTCGACATGTTTCTGATCTACGAACTGTCCGGTGCGCACTCCTACGACAAATACAAAAAGCTTAGATGGCAGGCCCTCGCAGGCCTCCAGTATGCACTCTTCCGCAACGGACCGGTGACTTCCAACATCTGCGAAGGTGGCTTGCTCTGGTACGGCGACGACAAGGACCCGCTCCCAAGCCTCCAGTACCACTTTCTTCCCGGCGCAGGTGTCGAAGAAGGTTCGGAGTCGGTCCCAAGCGGCAACGGATGCACGACCAACGTCTACCAGAGCCGCCCGCGGTCACGGGGTTGGGTGACGCTCAAGAGCTCCGATCCGATGGTCTTCCCGTCGGTCAACCCCAATTATCTCGCCGAAGAATACGATGTCGAATGCCTGGCAGAAGGTGTTCGCATCGGGCAGGAAATTCTTCGTCAGCGGTCCATGGAGAAGTACGTCTCCCGTCCATATCGTCCCGGCGAAGTGCTCAAGACGAAGGCCGAGCGCATGCAGTTCGTCCGCGAGACGGGCCAGGGCGCACTCCATCCTTCTGGGGCATGCCGCATGGGCAATGACGACATGGCCGTCGTCGACACCCAGTTGCGAGTTCGGGGGATCGACGGCCTGAGGGTCGCCGACTCGTCCATCATGCCGCGTGTCGTTTCCGGCAATCTGAACGCGCCGACCATCATGATCGGTGAACGCACGGCAGACATCATGCGGGGGAACCGAAGGAGCGCCGTCCAGTGAGCCAGCTCAAGCTTATAGAGGCGATCCCTTCCAATCTGGCACACGAGTTCGCCTGGTGGCAGAACGACGTGAAGTCCTCCAACCCATCCCCCAATCGACCAGCGCTCTCGGGTCGGATCGAGGCGGACGTCCTCATCGTTGGCGGCGGGTTCACGGGATTGTGGACGGCGCTGACCTTGAGACAGGCCTCTCCCAACCTGCGAGTGGCAATTTTCGAAGCCTGTAGGTGTGGCGACGGAGCCAGCAGCCGCAATGGCGGAAACGTGCACGGCTACTGGGGCGCTCTGCCCACGCTCGTACCTCTCTTCGGGGTGGAGAAGGCACTAGAATCCGGCCGCCTGGGGACCCTAGCCCAGAGAAAGCTCGCCGCGTTCGCGACCGCGCCAGGGCGAGATGTTTGGTGGGAGGAGCACGGCTATCTCCGCGTGGCGACGTCGCCTACCCAGATGGCGAAGCTCGATTCCTTCTCAGAGCTCGCACGCGAGCTCGGCGTGCCCGACACCGTTCGGAAGTTAGACAAGCGGGA
>NZ_RZRT01000146.1:0-2311 GCF_003998295.1 Mesorhizobium sp. M7A.F.Ca.US.011.01.1.1 | reverse complement strand
CCGCCGGCTCGACCGACGAAGACGCCGCCAGTTTTTGTCAGGCCGGTTTTTGATACGTCGCTCATGGTCATGAAGCGAGAGTCATTGCGCTTTCTGGGACGCATGAGAAACAAGCTGACCAGTGGCAAGAGAAACCCCAATGCTCCTGCCGCAACGGCGGATTGTATCCGGCCAAAATTCCTCGCCATCGTGTCCGCCCAGGCCTGACGAACGACCGGCCAGGGATTGGCGTTCAGCTGGTCGAACAGGACGTGGGCGCCAGTCCGATACCAATCAGTCGCGGCATAGGCCACCGTAAACAGCAGTGCGCCCAGTGCAAGCGCCATAAGCATCATGAAAATTGCTGTTGCGACCTTCTGCATGGATAAGCCCCGCTAGATCGTCTCGGCCTTGGTGAACTTGATCTCGCTAATGCCGCGCCGTCCGCCTTCGGTGCGGACCATCTGGACGACCACCGGAATGACTTCGCGCAGATAGTCGAGAATTTCGCCTCGTGAGAGCCCCGAGCTGCCCTGCATGACCATCAGTGCGAGCCGTTCGTAGGCGGACCGGGCGGAATTGGCATGAACGGTGGTAAGCGAACCCGGGTGGCCGGTGTTGATCGCCTGGAGGAACGCGAAGGTTTCAGCGCCGCGCAACTCGCCCAATAGCAGACGGTCGGGTCGCATGCGAAGGGAGGCCTCAAGCAGCTGTTGCGCGGAGACCTTGGCAAGCCCCTGGTCGCCCTTCGAGGCTATCAGGGTGACGTTGTTGGGAGCCGGCAGCCTCAGTTCTCGGGTATCTTCGATCGTGATGATCCGTTCATGAGCCGGGATCTCCTTCAGGAGTGCATTCAGGAACGTCGTCTTCCCGGTCGACGTGCCGCCTGAAACGACGATCGAGACGCGGTTGCGCACCGCATACTGCAGGAACTCCATCGGCGACGTGTCGTGCAGCATTTCAACAAGCCGCTTTTCCTCGGTCGAAAGCGCCAGGCCGCTGCCCATCGCAGTGTTCTCGAATGCGCCGAGATCCTTGTAGGCAGCAAGGCTCATATCCATGATGACCTGCTTGCGGATCGAGATCGCCCCGCCTTCAGGAGCCGCGGGCGGCAAGATGCATTGGATGCGCTCACCCGAAGGTAGAGCGGCCGACAGGATGGGTTTTTCTTGGTTGATGACCTGATTTGTCGCCGAGGCAACGCCCGTCGAGATATGCCTAATCCAGCCGGGCGTGACCTCGCGCTTGACAACATGCTCCATTTCCTTCGCGCCGAGGCGTTCGATGAACAATTCACCTGGCCTGTTGATCGCAATCTCGGAAACCGCATCTTCGTTCAAATAGGGCCATATCGGCTCCAGATGAGCGCGCAGGACCGGGGCTCTCGCCCATGGGTCGGGGAGGGGATGCACGGCATTCATTTCACCGGGCTCCCATAGCCGGGATAGAAATGATCCTTCGGCGTGCCGTAGAGAGGCGTCGGATCGATCGCCGTCTTCGGCCGCCCGCCTGCCTTCAGGCGTGCAACTTCTTCCTGGACGGGATCGGCGTACAAGTCCGAGAAATCGAGATCTCGCCGCACCAGCACGACAATCGATGTGCCTTGGTCGACGTAGACCGTCGGGCCAATGTTCTGCGTGTCGCGAAACGCCTCCTGCGCGAGTTGCTGCAGGGCGGTCGATGACTTATCGAAGGCGATGCTACGCGCGTCGCGCTGCGAGCCATTGCCACCATAAGTTATGGTCGTGGTCTCACCGGTCACGGGATCGATCGTCGACACCTGGCGCTGTTGTCCATTCTGGCTGCTATCGGAAAGCGAGGACAGATATTCAGAGACACCGCCAACGACGGAAAGCATGATCGCGTTGCCGTAGCGTTCAAGCCAGTGTGTATCGACACGGCCGCCCATGCCACCGCGGCCGAGCGCGTCTGCCCCAGGCGACTTGATATCGACGGAAATGCCGTCCGAGCGGATGACCCTGCTCCAGACGATGAAAACACGCTTTTGACCGCGCGCAAGCCCCGAGCGGTATTCCCCGGTCAGGCGCGAGCCCTTCGGAATGAGGATCCGCCTGCCGTCGAGCGAGAAGATATCCTCACGCACGACTGCGCGCACGGCGCCGGGAAGGTCGGTGTTGATCGCGGTTTCCAAATAGCCGCGAATGATCGTTCCTTCGGGGATCAACGCGTCGGTACGTCGGAACGCCCTGGCTTTGACGATGCCGGAAGAACTTGCCTCAGACTGCGCCAGGAATGCCTTGTTGGGATCACTGTCGGCGCCGGGGACCGGGATGATCTGACCGTCGGGCGCGATTTCGACCTGTGCCGCCTG
>NZ_RZRT01000145.1:0-2335 GCF_003998295.1 Mesorhizobium sp. M7A.F.Ca.US.011.01.1.1 | reverse complement strand
GATGGAGGCACCGATCGCGCCGCTATCTGCCGAGCGTGCCATGATGATGTCGACGCCCTGGTTGATCAGGTCCTCAATGTTCGCAGCCTGACGGGTCGGATCGTTATCTGCGACATTGAAGACGAACTTGATGTTGACGCCGGCGCCCTTGCCCTGCGCCTCCGCCTCGCTCTTGAGATACTTCTCCCATGCGTAGACGATTGGTTCCTGCTTGCTGTTCCAAGAAAACCCGATTGTCAGGTCCTTTGCAGTTGCAATTGCAGGCATCGCGACGATCCCGAGAACCGTCATTAGTTGCAGCAGTTTTCTCATGATTACCTCCGGATTTTAGCCGACTTAGGTTGAGCGACCTGTGCCCACTGTTATTTTTATCGGGCGATATATCGATATATGAGCTCGCTCCGATGTCAATGGTCAGATGCGAAAAAACGGGAAAAAGGCGGATCTGGGCGATGAAAAAGCGGGCCTTTCGCTCACGCACGGACTAAGTCATATACCGATATATAACCTTTCGGCGTTTGAGCCTTCGTCGCGATGGAAGCATGCAGCGGTCGCTTCGAGGGTCCCGCCAATCATGGCCAGTCCTGGCGCCGACAGGAACCGGAGTTCACGCAAAACCTGCAATCGCGTAGCGGCTGCTTGAGGATCTCCCGACACTGTCCACGCGCCACACCGTGGCGGGTCTTCCAGGCCGACAGTCTCGCCGAGGTCATCGGGAGCTACCTTTGACCATAGCAGCAACGACGTTTTTCACGAGCGGATCGACCACTTCGAGCAGCGCAATTCCTGTCCGGCGGTCCTTGCACGCAAGACGTCCATAACGATGCGGATTGACGCTGGTCGATCCTGAAAAACCGGGATCATGTGAACGGCTATCTGAAACGGTAGGACTGGCGATTCTCAATCCGCCAGCCGAGCGCTCAAAGCTCCTTGGTGAGAAACTGCGCGCGGCCGTGGCCGAACGACCAATCGGCATCCGAGTTCTCCACGAAGGATACCATCAGATCAGACGGAGGAACCCCGCACCCCTCGTGAAGGTCTTGGCTAAGGTCCGCGTAGAAAGTTTGTTTCTGCTCGACCGTTCGCGGACGGGAGACAACTTCCACCAGCACGAAGCGCTCCGTTCGGGGAATATCCAGGCCAGTGTCGAGGGCTATCATCGTGCCCGGCGGGTGCTGATTGACGATCTGGTAGCGGTCCCTCTCAGGGACTTGAAACGACCGGACCATCGAACGATGCGCGATGTCCAGGAGAGCGTTCAAGCTCTCCTGCGACCATCCCGCGTGAACGTGGAACTTCATTAGAGGCACGGAATGTTCCTCGCTTCGGTTCACGGCTTCGAGAACAAAGCATCGGCGAAGGTCTGAGGCTCTTCCCACATCGGATAGTGGCCACATCCAGGGAGGATCTGCAGGTCGAAATCGGGGAACCAGGTTCCGATCGTTTCGCGAAGCCGCTGCGGGACGGCGCCGGGGTCTTTCTCGCCCACGATGACACGGACAGGAACCTGCACTGGTGTAATTTCATTCGCAAAGCCGGGGCCCGTCCACGAGCTCATATATGCCTCGAGCACCTCGGGTCTCGTGCCGGCCAAGCTGGTATCCCGCAACTTGGCCAGCCATTCATCGAGACGCATTCCGCCAGTATTGGCGTTTATCAACCGCTTCCTCGCTTCAGGGTCCTGGATTGCCGCGAGCAGCAACTGTCGGCGCTGCTCATCAATTCGCGCACCGGAAGCAGGCACGGGTGCCAGAAGAATTGCCGACGCGATCCTATCCGGAACATCGACAAGCAGCCGCTGGGCCGACATCCCAGCCATGGAATGGCCGATCACATGAAATTTTGACCAGCCCAATCCGTCCGCGCATGAAATGATATCTGCCGCGATCTGCTCGATCGTGAAGGGGCCATCGGAGTTTTTGCGGCTGCCGTAACCCCTGGCATCGAGAAGGGCGAAGCTATAGCGGGCCGGATCGACTAACGGCAGGAAGGGATCGAACAGGTGATGGTCCCCCATCCATCCGGCGACTGCGATAATACGCTCCGGCCCGTTTCCGATTACCTTCACGGGTGCGATCTCAGTGGTCATCGGCTCTCTTTCCTTATCAGTATGATGTGTTGATGCTTGGCTGTTTTTCCGGGCTCGGCGCTGCAGCCCAGTCCGCCGTCGCGCTCGCCTCTCTGAATGCTTTGACGTTTGCCGCTGCCGCGCCTGCGAGAAGTCTCACGTCATTCGAAACGGTCACCATGTCGAAGCCCCATTGGGCAGCGCGCGCCGCGTAGGCGGGCGAGCCGCAGTGCAGCGCGGCCCGAATGCCACTGCGGTGGGCTGCAT
>NZ_RZRT01000144.1:0-2339 GCF_003998295.1 Mesorhizobium sp. M7A.F.Ca.US.011.01.1.1 | reverse complement strand
AACTCGAGGTCGCAACGCTCCCGCAGCGGAGGAATGGTGATGATCGTGCCCGCGAGGCGGTAGAAGAGGTCTTGACGGAAGGTACCCGCCGCGACCTTTTCGGCTAGGTTCTGATGGGTTGCCGCAACTATCTGGACGTCCACGGTCCGCGTTTTTCCCGAGCCCAGAGGCGTGACTTCCTGCGTCTCCAGGAACCTGAGAAGGCGGGTCTGGAGTTGAAGCGGCATGTCGCCGATTTCGTCGAGGAACAACGTTCCCTTATCGGCTTCGACGATGCGGCCTGGGCTGCCATCCTTGTTCGCTCCCGTGAACGCCCCGCCGCTATACCCGAAGAGTTCGCTGTCGATGAGGGATTCGGGAACAGCACTGCAGTTAAAGGCGACGAAAGGCCCGCTGGCGCGGTCGCTTTCGAGGTGGAGGGCGCGGGTGAGGGTATCCTTGCCTACCCCCGTCTCGCCGAGCAGAAGTACATGGAGCCCGCAGCTGAACACCTTCTTGAGGATGTCCAAGTTTCGCTTCATCTGTGGATCGTGCCCCGCGCATTCGGCAAGCGTGGTAGCTTGGCGAACGGGCTTGGAGGCGATTTTCGCGGCAGACGACCTCGTGGTCAAACCGCCTACGCCTGAGGTCGGACGTTGGATAAACACGTCGAACATTCGGCCGTTGCCGAGCGGCCGCAGACCACGCGCGTTCTCGCACAGCATCTCCAGACTGGAAGCATCCCTCGATTTCTCGAACACGCCCCACAAACTCCTCGAGCCGATCGCAGAATCGTCCAATCGCAACAGGGCTCTCGCTGCCTTGCTAGCTCCGACGATCTTGTAATCGGTATCAAACGCCAGCATCCCAGGGGTCTTGGTGTCTCCGGCCAGCGTGACAATAAAATGCTTGCGGAAGTGTTCGCGGAAGTACCGGGTCTCCAACCTTTCAGCGGCGATTTGGGCGACACCGAACACGACGCGGTGCGCAAGCGGCGGCAAGCCTGGATTTTGAGTCGAGAGATTGATGACGCCCAACACTTCCCCATCGGGTCCGAAGAACGGAGCAGATGCGCAAGCCTGACCCGTCAGGTCCGCATAAAAGTGATCGTTGAGGTAGACGGCGGCCGGGGCGAAGGTCCTGAGAGCCGTCCCGATACCGTTTGTGCCCCCGACCTCCTCGGACCAGACCGCGCCAACCCGGTCAGAGCCGCAATAGAACGAAGAGTCCTTGCTTCGGCGTTCGGCGATGATTACGCCTTCGCGATTGGCTATGTGCGCGCTATAGCCGCCGCCTTCGATCATGGACAGTGTGGCTTCAAGCTCGGTGCCTGCGAGTTTGATATCGTTGTCGAAGACCTCGTTCGCACTCTTGAGCTCGCGCGAGGAGAGATCGATGAAATTGGGTCGAGAGGGGTCGAGCTTGTAATCCTGCAGACACCGGGCCCAGGATTTGGTTCGCCAGGACGGGTCGGTCTTGTCGTTGCTCGCCAACACCGCTCTCTCGATCACCCGGAAATGGGCATCGGTATCAAGCATGTTTAGTACCTTTTTAGCGACATTGCATACTAACCTCGATCCTTGTCAAGTTTTTGGAATTATTCTCAAAAGTCTCATTTTTGAGACTCGCTGAGATTCCCTGAGCCGACACTCGGGTGAAGCGGGTTTCCCAATCATCTCAGTCATTTAGTGTTTTGGCATGGCGGTTGCTTCGTTTGCAGCGGGAGAAATTCTCACTGCACAGTCCCGCGCCGTGCGGTGAGAAACCCCCGCAGGGCCCGACGCGATCGTGTCGCAAACAAGGCCGCTCAACCTTTCGATGCCGACGCTGGATCGGGTCGGTCGACGGGCTGGACGGTAACATAGGGATTTTTTCGTATGGCTTATGACGACGTAAAGCTTTTCATCGACGGCAAATGGTTGAGCGCCGTGAAGGGTAGGACGAGCGATGTGTTCAATCCCGCCACCGGGGAACAGATCGGTACCGTCGCGCTGGCGACGACGAAGCAGCTGGAGATGGCTGCTGTCGCCGCCGAAAAAGGCTTCAGAATCTGGAGCCAGACATCATCCTACGAGCGTAGTAAAATCATCCGCAAGGCGGCGTCGCTACTCAGGGAGCGACTGGAGAAGATAGCGACGATCCTCACGAGCGATGCAGGCAAGCCGCTCGCCGAGGCTCGCCTCGAAATCAACTCCTGCGCTGACCTGCTCGACTGGTTTGCCGAGGAAGGTCGTCGCACCTATGGACGTGTCATTCCCTCGCGCTCGATGAGCGTGCACCAGATGGCGATCAAGGACCCTGTCGGTCCCGCGGTCGGCTTCACGCCCTGGAACTTTCCGGCTAGCCAGATCATCCGCAAG
>NZ_RZRT01000143.1:0-2351 GCF_003998295.1 Mesorhizobium sp. M7A.F.Ca.US.011.01.1.1 | reverse complement strand
GCCAGATATGAGCCTGTTTGAAGCCCTCTTCGATCGGACGATAGGAATTCAACTGCACGATCTCTGTCGGAGTCTCTACCCGGACAAACGGCGTTTTCTTGTTTTTGATGACCTCGCATTTCAACGTGATTTCGCCGCGGCTCTCGTCGCCGGTTCCGCCAAACTCGGTTGCCTGGGATGCATGCAGGTCGCCGCCATAAAGGAGGGCCCCTTTGTGGGCTACCGGGAAGTAGACCCGATGGCCTTTCCTGAACTCACGCGTGTCCAGGTTACCACCCCACGCGCATTGCATTGTCACGGTGTCGGAGCCGGAGGATGGGCGATCGGGCACAACGCCGAGCGTTCCGATCAGCGGCTGGAGGTTCCATCTGATGTGGTCGTCATAGATTCCGATCCCGTCAGAGGTTGTACCACTCGGCCCTGGCAAATGTTTGATGAACTTCGTGAACGGCCCGCGGGCCTGCGCGTACTTGAAGGAGTCCGCAAGGGGGCCGGCGCCCGGCTCGATTAGGACATAGCCTACGTCCTCGACAACGATGTCGACGATGTCTACCGCGAGCGTGTCTCCCTGCTCAGCGCCTTCTACGTAGACGGGGCCGGCGCAGGGGTTGAACTGCTTGAGACGATGCAACTCTCCAAGAACCTCCGGGGTCGGCAGGTCATCCTCCGACTTTATCCGGTTACTCATGGAATTTTCGACTTGGAGGACAAAAGTCTCGCCTTGCTTGACGCGGAGCTTCGGTTCCTTGAGCGCCATTTCATATTCGAGGGCGTCTTCGCGATTTATTCGTTGCATCGTCGTTCTCCGTATTTGGTTGATCGTGCTTTTCCCGGTGGCGCAGGTTCTCGCTGTCAGACGAGGATCATTCCGCCGTCCATCATGAATGTCTGGCCAGTGAAATAGTCAGAACCGCCGGAGGCCAGAAAGATTGCGAGGCCCGCGAAATCGGAAGGTACGCTGGCACGGCCAAGCAGGATGTTGGGAGTATAGCGAGCCATCCATTCTCCGAGGTTTTTCGTGACGCCGCGCTCGAGCATTTCGCGTTCCATGTTGTCCCAGAGCGGCGTTACGACCACGCCAGGCGCGATGCCGTTCACTGTGATATTGTTGGTTGCCAATTTACGGGCCGCCGCCTGTGTGAGCGAGATCACGGCAGCCTTGCTGGCACAGTATGGTGCGATGTCGGCGTAGCCCTGGCGTCCGGCGATGGATGTCGTGTTGATGATCTTCCCGCCTTTGCCTTGCTTGATCATCTGCTTGGCGACCTCCTGCATGCACATCAGGGTGCCGAGGGCGTTCACTCGCATGATCTTCTCGAAATTGGCTTCGTCGACCTCGAGAAATGGCATGGGATCGTTGATGCCCGCATTGTTGAAAAGTACGTTGATTTCCCCGTATGAAGTAAGCGCGTGTTGAACGAGGGTCTCAACCTCTGATCGCTCTGCGACATCGGCGGCGATCGATGTCGCCTCATAGCCCGAGTCTCGCAAGTCAGCCGCAATCGCCTCCGCGTTCTGTCCGTTGCGGCCGCTCACCACTACGCGCGCGCCGGCCATCGCCAGCGCGCGCGCTATCCCTTCGCCCAGTCCCTGGGTGCTGCCCGTGACAATGCAGACTTCGCCGTTCAAGCTGTTGATAGAATTTTCCATTGGTCCTCTCCTCAGTGGTCGATTCTGATCAGGTCGGAGGCTCTCTCCGCGATCATTACCGATGGAGCATTTGTGTTGCCCGAAGGGATCATTGGCATCACCGATGCGTCGACGACCCGAAGGTTCCCGACGCCACGCACTCTCAGGGCGCTGTCGACGACGGAGTTCCTGTCGATGCCCATTCGGCAGCTGCTCGTCGGGTGCAGCAGGGAGAGGCCATGAGAACGGGCGTGGTTGGCCAAATCCTCTCCGTCCAGACGGTCTAGATCGTCGACCAATGGACTCTTGATCATCGCCCGCATGGCAGGAGCAGACGCGATACGTCGCGCTATTGCCAAACCATTGACTAAGGCTTCCCGATCCTTCTCTTCGCGGAAGAAGTTGAACAGGATCTGCGGTGCCGCAGAGGGATCGGCCGAACGGATGTGGACAGACCCGGAGGCTTTTGGACGCAAATGTTCAACCATGATGGTAAAGCCCGAGAACGGCTGCGGTTTGAGCTGTTCGTCCGTGCACCAAGCCTGCAATGTGATGAGCAGGTCAGGCCGATCGATTTCGGAGCTGCTCTTTACGTAAACATTAGCGAGGTTTCCGTTGCTTGCCATCTGGCCGCCGCGCGTAAACAGGTACCGTGCCGCCGCAAGGCCTCTTCTCCAGAAGCTGGACGCGAGGTCATTGACGGTGATTGGGCGGGTGCAACG
>NZ_RZRT01000142.1:0-2375 GCF_003998295.1 Mesorhizobium sp. M7A.F.Ca.US.011.01.1.1 | reverse complement strand
CATCCTGGCGCAATCGGTCGGCGGCGGCGGCGGCAATGGCGGCTTTGCCGGCGCACTCGGCGGCGGCAAGTCGATCGCGGTCGGCGTGGCGCTTGGCGGCAAGGGCGCCGGCGGCGGCAGCGCCGACATCGTCACCGTCACCTCGACGGGCAACATCTCGACCAATTTCGACAATTCGTCCGGCATCATCGCGCAGTCGATCGGTGGCGGCGGCGGCAATGGCGGCTTCAGCGTGGCCGTCAGCGGCGCGCTCGGCGATCCGGATGCAGCGACGGCATCGGTGGCGATCGGCGGCAAGGGCGGCATTGGCGGCGTCGGCAAGGCGGTGACGGTGACCAGTACCGGCACCATCGCCACGACGGGCAAATTCTCCAACGGCATTCTGGCACAGTCGATCGGCGGCGGCGGCGGCAATGGCGGTTTCGCCGTCGCCGGTTCGGCCACGACCGGCAATGCCGGCATCGGCGTCGGTATTGGCGGCGCGGGCGCGACCGGCTCGATCGCCGGCAATGTGACCGTCAACAGCTATAGCGTTGCCTTGAACGGCCAGCCGGTGTTGCAGGCGCCTGCCGGCACCGCCGCGACGATCTGGACCCAGGGCGACAACTCGTCCGGCATCTTCGCGCAATCGGTCGGCGGCGGCGGCGGCTCCGGCGGCTTCGCCGGCAGTCTCGGCATCGGGCTGGGCGGCGGCGGATTGGGCGTCAGCGTCGGCGGCAGCGGCGGAGCGGCGTCGAATGCCGGCACGGTCGCTGTCACCAGCTACAACAACATCCTGACCAGCGGAAAAGACTCCTTCGGCATCCTGGCTCAGTCCGTCGGCGGCGGCGGCGGCAATGGCGGCTTCGCAATCGCGCTCTCCGGCAGCAAGGACCTTGCCGGCAGCGTCGGTGTCGGCGGTTCGGGGGCCAGCGGCGGCGACGCCAACATCGTCACCGTCGACAGCCACGGCAATATCGAGACCGATGGCGATGGCTCGCATGCCATCTTCGCGCAATCGGTCGGCGGTGGCGGCGGCAATGGCGGCTTCGCGGTCTCCGGCAGCCTGGGCGGCACGGGCAGTCTGTCGGTGGCTCTCGGCGGCGGTGGCGGCGCCGGCGGCGATGCAAAATCGGTTACCGTCACCAGCGCCGGCAATCTGCGCACCGAAGGCGGCAAGGCCGACGGCATCCTGGCGCAGTCGGTGGGCGGCGGCGGCGGCAATGGCGGCTTCACGGGCGCCCTTGCCATCGTCGGCGATGGCGGCGCGATCGGCGTCGGTGTCGGTGGTACTGGCGGCGGTGGCGGCGACGGCGATGTCGTCACGGCCACCTCCATCGGCAACATCGTCACCATCAAAGCCAATTCGAACGGCATCCTCGCGCAGTCGGTCGGCGGCGGCGGCGGCAATGGCGGCGCGGTCGTGACGTTGTCTGGGGCCGGCAAGCAAGGCAGCGCCTCGGTGTCCGTTGGCGGCAAGGGCGGCAGCGGCGGCATTTCCAGGCTGGTCACCGTCAACAACACCGGCACGATCGACACCACCGGCGATCTTTCGAACGGCATCCTGGCACAGTCGATCGGTGGTGGCGGCGGCAATGGCGGCTTCTCCATCGCCGGCAACATGACGGTCGACGGCGCCGGCGGCGCCAGTGTCAGCATTGGCGGCTTTGGCGGTCTCGGCAAGGATGCCGGCGCGGTCATCGTCAACAGCAATGTCGGTACCACGCTCGCCAACAACAATGCGACCATCCACACCAGGGGTGGCGATGCGAACGGTATCATGGCGCAATCGGTCGGCGGCGGCGGCGGCAATGGCGGTTTCTCCGGCGCGCTCTCGGTCACCGGTCCGAACGCCAAGGCTGCCATCGGCATTTCCATCGGCGGCTTCGGCGCCGGCGCCGGCAACGGCGAGGCCGTCACCGTCACCTCGGTCGACAACATCCTGACCGAAGGCAATGGCGCCAACGGCATCTTCGCGCAATCGGTCGGCGGCGGCGGCGGCAGCGGCGGCTTCTCGTTCGCGGCGGCCGTCAACGGTACGCTCGGCAAGGGGCAGGGCACCAAGGCGGCGATTTCGGCTTCACTGGGCGGCCTCGGTGGCTCGGCCGGCGACGGCAGAAACGTCACGGTCGACTCGACCGGCATCATCCAGACCACCGGGATCAAGGCCTTCGGCGTGCTGGCGCAGTCGGTGGGCGGTGGCGGCGGCAATGGTGGCCTCAGCGTCACCACCAGCCTCAGCCTCGGCGAGAACGGCAACCAGATCAGCGCCTCCGTCGGTGGCGTGGGCGGCGGCGGCGGCGCCGGCGGCGACGTTCTGGTGACGCGCCACGGCGCGACCATCACCGGGGGCGACCAGGCGGTCGGGCCCCTCGCGCAGTCGATCGGCCTCAGCG
>NZ_RZRT01000141.1:0-2400 GCF_003998295.1 Mesorhizobium sp. M7A.F.Ca.US.011.01.1.1 | reverse complement strand
AAAGCAAAACAACCAGAACGGCGGGGTTCTCATCACCGTAGAGCACGATTCCATATTCATCGCCGCCAACGCCCCCGCGCCAACAGCGGAAACCGCTATTGTGGAGGAAGCCGTCGCGGCCCAGTCTAGTGGTGAAGCCGCGGGCTAGTGGTTCCATCAAGTACCTGGCGGCGCCGCTCTCCCGGGGCTAGGCTGCTGACACAGTTGGACCAAGCGGACGTTATGAGCTTGCAGCCATCGCTGCTCATCTAGAGTCGGCCTAACGCGAAAGGTCGAGGTAGTCGGTCACGTCCGCGTTGTAATTCTTGATGAACTCGCGCAGACGTGCCACGTTTCCGCCTTGATAGCCCACCGGTGGGTGAGCAAGGCGGCGAACCAGTCGACTATGCGCATCGTATCTTGCGCCCAGCTGTGGGCATTACACACGGTGCGAAGCATCTCCCCTATCAGTGCTCTTGGAATGTCGCCCTGGTCACCACGCCTCTGCTCCGCATCGCTCGCGAGCGCGCCTAGCCGAAGTGCGCTTTCAATCATCGAGAGAGGAAAGGCTTCATCGCGGTCCCTCTCCCCATTCGCAAGTTGAGTGCCGAGGACCACTACAACTTCGTTTCCCAACATTGCACAGAACGCCCCGAGCAGCCGCCCTTGCCCGACAAGGGTGATGAGCGCGATAGAACCGAAAAGCTTTCGAATGATCGCGATACATCGACTGTGATCGAGTGGTCGGCCAGGATCGAAATCTCGCTTGATATGCCGCGCCAAGTCTTCCAAGCCGCCCGCAAGCAGGTCAGATCCTATATCCCTAGGCCACTCTTCGCTATTAACATCGAGCAGGGCGTAACCTAGTTCGCCAAGCGTGTTGCTGAGGTACTCCTCCATGCCAATAAAGTGGAATATCTTGGCCGCCTCAGCGTAGTGGGCCGTGGCCTCGCTGAACTGCCCCAAATGGCTTTCGCTGTTGCCCAGTTGATGGAGCGTTTGCCCGCGATTGACTGCGATCGACGCGCCCCGCTGATTTTTGATGGAAAGTCTGTAGGCCTTTGCAGCCTCCTCATACCTGCCAAGCGATAGAAGGGAAAAGCCAAGAAGGCCAAGCGCGCCCGAGATGTCATTATGTAGGTCGTTTCGGCCAACGACCTCGCTCCCCCCGTCGAGCGTATCCGAAGGAGGCTGTTCGTCCAGTTGTCGCAGTATCGACCTGTATCCTTTCAAAGCCTTTTGGGCATTTCGTTCCGCCGATGCGTAATCGCCGAGGTCTCGCGCGACAATTCCGCGAGCCATCGCGATGTCTGCTGCCGCCCCCGGTTCTTGGGTCAGGAGCTCGACCTGATCGGCCAATGCTAGCCCAGCGTTGACCAATCCCGGGCTCTGCGCTCGCTGCGCCAAGGAGACGAGTTGAAGGACCAAGGCGCTTGCTCTCTCTACCCGCCCTGCCGAAAGCGCTAGCTCGGCGGCAGTGCGCATTACCTGCGCACCCTGTTCCGACAAGCCAAGAACGAAGAAATACCGCATCAGCGAGCCGACGATCGCTAGCGCAGTCGAGACCATTTCAGGATTGGATAGACGTGCGCGTGCGAGCTCAAGAACGTGCAGCAAATTCGGGAGTTCCTCCCCAAACCGCGCAACCACATATGGTGTTTCATTGGGGTCGTCGTGTTCCACCTCCAACACAGCAACCATCATACCGTGAGCGGCCACGACTTGATCTAGGACTGCCTCATATCGATCCTGATCTTCCCGTGCAGCAAGCTCGATCGCAAATGCTCTGACGGGGCTGAGTACGCTGACCCGGCTCAATGTATCCCTGATCTCTTGGAACTCGACCAAGTGCCATCGGCGTAAAGTTGCGAGAGCGTCCGCCGGATCCGCGAGTTCGATCCATTTCCCTTCTAGGTAGGGTGCGAACACGCCAGCAGGTGATTCCGCAACCGCCCATAGAAGTTGGCGAGCCTCAATCGGTAGGGCGTCGTACGCAGTTCGCAGGCAAAGCTCGAGCGAGCTGCTTCTGCTCTGGCTCTTTCGACCTGGGAGACTAACAACTGCCACGCCCTTTTCGGACACGGCTCGCAACGCCGTTGATGCGCCGCCATAGTGCTGGACCAATGCTGATGCTAACTTCAATGTCAGGACATGGCCGTCGCAGAATTCCAGCAAGCGCTCGAGGTCTTCGGGCTTGTCTTGCGACGTCACCCCAGCCAGTAGCTGCTTGCTCGATGCATGGTCCAGTTTCCCCACTTTAATCTGCCGATCAGCGGGAAGTTTGTGCAGGAAGATTTGCGTTGTGGCCACGACTTGTGTGGTCGAGGTCGCGGCGTACAGTGCTGCAACGGTGTCCTCGAACTCATCAAGGTCCGCAAGCACGGCCCGTTCGATCCCATCAAACACTACGCATGCTTGAAC
>NZ_RZRT01000140.1:0-2482 GCF_003998295.1 Mesorhizobium sp. M7A.F.Ca.US.011.01.1.1 | reverse complement strand
CCTCCCGCCGTTGGGCACGGAAAACCGAAGCGACCGATTTTGGACAACCACCCGCCGCGGTCACCCGATGGCGCCGGAAGTCTCGGCGGCAAGCTGCAGGCGGCGGGAGGCGGTCATGGAGAGACGGGCGAGTTCGGCTACGACGGCCCCTAGGCCGCCGTGACGGAGTCCTTCCTCAAAACAGGCGAGTACGGCGGCCTCGTCGCCGGCTTCGACATAGACGACACGTCCGGGCAGCAGCCCAGCCTGGGCAAGGGCGGGAGCAAAGAGATCCTGCCTTGTGACACACCACAGCACCTTGCCCTTGGCGCGCGCGGCAATGCCGGCGGCAAACAGCGCCGCTGCGGCCCCATCGATCGCCCCGTTCCGGCCACCCGCAATCTCATGCAGCGCCCCTAGCGCCAGCCCGCCTCCCGGCAGCACCTTGTCAATTGCAGGCACACCGAAGGGAAGCGTCGCACGGTTGCGCGCCGGTCCGCCTTCGAGGCGCGCGATTCGCTCGCGAAGCGCAGCGATAGCGGGGCTGGCGGCGGGCTGACCCATGGATAAATCACTCTCAAACAGTCTTCCAATGGATTTCGGGGCTGGTATGTTCCTTATTTGTTCTCTTTAGCATCCATGAGTCAATCGGACTCGTTGCGTCGCTTCGAGAGTTGATCAAAGGCTGCACTCCGTCGAGTTGCGATCTATCTTGAAATGACGACAGGTGATGCAGGGACGATGAAGTGGGCGAGCGAGTTGACAGCGGCCTAGAAGCGGATAAGCCGAGGGCAGGCACGACCATCCTTCGGAAGATCATCCATGTCGACATGGATGCCTTCTTTGCCTCGGTCGAACAGCGCGACAATCCAGAGCTGCGCGGCAAGCCGGTGGCAGTCGGCGGCTCGGCGGCGCGAGGTGTGGTGGCCGCTGCCAGCTATGAGGCCCGAAAATTTGGGGTGCGATCGGCCATACCCTCGATCACCGCGAAACGCAAATGTCCCGAACTGATCTTCGTACCCCCACGCTTTGATGCGTACCGGGCCGTCTCCCAGCAGATCCACGCGATCTTTGCCGAGCACACGCCACTGATCGAGCCGCTTTCGCTCGACGAAGCCTATCTCGACGTCACCGACAATCTGCAGTCCATCCCGATCGCCACCACGATCGCCGAAATGATCCGCGCAAAGATCAAGGCTGAGACCGGTCTGACTGCTTCCGCCGGGATCAGCTACAACAAGTTTCTCGCCAAGCTCGCTTCCGGCCAGAATAAGCCTGATGGGCAGTTCGTCATTACCCCGAAGATGGGGCCGGCCTTTGTCGAGGCCTTGCCGGTGCGGAAGTTTCATGGCGTTGGCCCCGCGACCGCGGACAAAATGGCCCGGCTCGGCATCGAGACCGGCGCCGACCTGCACGCACAGAGCCTGGCGTTTCTAGAGGAAAAGTTCGGGAAGGCGGGTCCGTATTATTACTGGATCGCGCGCGGTATTGACGAGCGGCCGGTGCGGGCCGATCGCGAGCGCAAGTCTGTGGGTGCGGAGGACACCTTCGTGAGCGACCTGTTTGATCTCGAACTTGCTCGCAAGGAACTGGCGCCACTGGTCAGCAAGGTTTGGCGCTATTGCCACGAACGCTCGATCCGGGGCCGGACGGTGACGCTCAAGGTGAAATTCGCCGATTTCCAGCAGATCACGCGCAGCCGCACGATCGCCGGCGTTGTCACGACCGAGGACGAATTCGCGACCGTCAGCGGCGCGCTCCTCGATCAGGTGTTCCCTGTTACGAAGGGAATTCGCTTGCTCGGACTGACGCTCTCGAATTTGGGTGAAACCGGATCCCAGCCAGGTCAGCAAATGTCGCTGACTATCTAGGACGGCAGCATCGTTATTGGACTGCTTTGCGGATGCGGTCAGTCAGGGTTTGCTCAACATCGAAATAGCCCTCCCAGGCGTCGGGCTGTTGAGCCCGCGCAGCAGCGGCAAAAACGTCGAACGTGTTGGCGCTTTTGAATGTCGGCAACTCGTCCCAGGTGACCGGCACGGCGCAGGAGGCACCCCCACGTGCTCGGGTCGACCAGGGACAGATAGCCGTGGCGCCTTGGCCGTTGCGGAGATAGTCGAGAAACATGCGACCCTTGCGCCTTGCCTTGCTCATATTGGCGACGAAGCGGGACGGATCAGTGCGTGCGAGCAACTCCGCGAGGTCTTGGCAGAAGCCCTTGACCTCTTCCCAGTCTGCTTCGGGGACAAGCGGAACGACGACGTGAACGCCCTTGCCGCCGGATAGCAACGGCCACGACTGCAGTCCGAGCGCTTCCAGAATGCCCCGGATGTCGAGGGCTGCCTGCTGGACATCACTGAAGCCCAGGCCCTCGTCGGGATCGATGTCGAAGATCATGCGATGTGGCAGGCTCGGCTGCTGCCGCAGGCTGCCCCAGACGTGGAATTCGAGGACGTTCATTTGGACGCCGGCGATCAGCCCCGCCAGGTCGTCGACCCAGAGG
>NZ_RZRT01000013.1:0-123433 GCF_003998295.1 Mesorhizobium sp. M7A.F.Ca.US.011.01.1.1 | reverse complement strand
ATACCGCGCGATCAACTTGTGACCACAGGTTCGGCCAATCCCGAAACGACGACAAAGCGCACTGACATTGCTGCCATCCTGCACCGCAAAACGCACAAACTCCAACTTCCCATCCATCACGCTGGTGTTCCCAAATGGCATCGCGAACCTCCCGGCGCAAAGCACGCCAAACTGTTCGCGATGTCCTCGCACACCTGTTCGCGATGTCTCCGGTCCAAACACTAGCGGCGGTAGGGGTATGAATGGCGGCGCTATCGTCGCCTCCAATGCCACGGATGCGCAGGAGCTTCAGCGACTGGTTGCGGATGCCTGCTCGTTGCGGGATGGCGCCATGCCTGGAACCGGCGGAACGCTGATGGTGCCGTCGGATCACAGGCGATCCGACCTGACGCGGCTGGTGCTGTCGGTTGCCCCATTCGTCGATGCCCGCGCCTACGGTCTGGCGTCGGAACGCTGCGCGGTGATCATGGTCACCGAGGTCGCCCGGCGCATCCCCGATGGATTCGAGTTGCATGTCCGCAGCCTGTTCGACCTGACGTCGGCCGAAGCCCGGCTTGCAGCGGCATTGGCATCCAGGGCGGAGGCTGAAGGAAGCCGCGGCAAGCTCGAACATCACCGTGAAGACCTGCCGTACCTATCTCGAACGGATTTTCTCCAAGACCCGTACCCGTCAGCAGAGCGAGTTGGTCGCTCTTCTCAAGAGCACGGAACCGCTCAGCTGGCGGTAGCAGCCTTCGCCAATGCAGGACCAGGCGTTCTATTCACATGGAGTCGGCTACAGACGATGCCAGTGACAACATCCAACATCATACAACGTTCCAGATCCGCAATGCTCCCTTTCGTCCCGGCGGCGGCGGGCTTCTGAAGTGGCAGCAGCACTCTTCACCTCAAACCCAGGACCAATACGCGCCAATCACCATCTGCACGGCGAACGCAGTGAAACTGAGACTAGCTCGATCTGGGTCGTGGAGGTGAATTACCGACTGAACTATTCGCGCCTAACAGTGTAGAGGCAAGCGGATTCGTGATATCTATCTTTGAAATAATGATAGACGCCGAGCAGACCAATCCGAGGATTGGAAGCCCTTCTATGCAGTTGGCGTGGGCGCGCGCTAATGCCCGCCTCCTGCTCCTTCAAAATCGCGATGACTTGTTCTTCCGTGAACCGTGAACGCTTCATTCGTCCGTCTCCTTGAGTGGGACAGACTCTACCAAAAACTGGAGGAGCTTCAGGGTCTCAGGTCACTGACTACATGCTTTGCCCACGTAACTTACCTGCTGCCTCTGGTGGAACGCGATATACGAGCCCTTGAGCGTACCCTACGGACAGTTGGCGAAGGGGAAAAGACCCATGCTCGGACGGCAGCGTGGACACTCATGGGCAAAGAACGGCTAACAAAGGAAAGGAACCACCATGCGAAACTTCTTGACACTCATTGCGGCAACTTCAGTAGCACTTTCATCTGCGACGGCAGCCCACCCACAAACACAAAATCCACTTCCCAAGGCCAGCGATGTGCTCGTCCGCTACGGGGGCGACGTCGAGGGCTGGACGGTCTATGCAAATCAAACCCGCGGAGATTGCTTGATCGTGCGCCAGGATGGGCCAAGTGCGGTGCAAATGGGCGTTACCGCAAATCAGGAGGTCGGGTATCTTGGCGTGTTCACGAAGGTAGATATCGGCCTCAAGAGCGGGAACACGTCGGAAATCTTCGTCTCTCTTGACGGCCATCTCTATAAGGGTGTGGCGACAAGTACGAGCGGGGAACTCAAAGGCGGATATTCTGGCGGCTACATCTTGACCGACGACCCGAAGTTCAAGCGCGACGTGGCGAAGAAGTACACGATGACCGTGTTTCCGGACACCAAGGGGACCTTCGTCGTCGATCTGAAGGGGACTTTCAAAGCGATGGCAGTGGGCCGCAAGTGCCTCAAGCCTTGACCGCCCGCTCGGATATTCCATCTAACTCGGTCATTGGCTGCAGCCAATGACCGAGTTTACGCAGGGCCGGCGTGATGCCGGTGGGCAGCGCCGGCTTGTGGGCGCCGGGGTTGCGTGGGTGGTTGTGGGCCAATGAAACCGCAGGCGGTCGGCGGATCAACACAGCGCCCCTGGAAGGTCCCTTATGTCGGTGCGGGCCGACGCGGTGAGCCAATCCTGCGCCGGGCCGGTCTCCCTTGCGATTGGCTACGAACTTTTCAGGCCTCTTGGCTCGGGCCCCTTTGACCAAACCGCCCCCAGTTTTCCAAGCGGCGTCGTCCAACGGAGGAAGGCTCAATATCGGTGCAGCGATGCACTTCGGCAATGCGCGCCCGTCAGTCTGCGACTTCGAGGCCGGCTTTCTTGAGCGAGCCAACGAAAAATTCGACGTCTTGGGCGCGGGCCAATCGTATCGAAAGTTGCCGGCGCACGGTCTTCACCAAATTTGGCTGATTTTTAATCAACCAGGTTCGCTCGCGTTCAGCCTCGATTTTGTTTCCTCCTTCGCCGAACGCCGCAGCGGCAATTAAATGGTAGATCGGATTTGAAAGAGCCGAAGATTTTTTGATCCACATTGCTGCCTGTAGATAGTCGCCGCTGAAATAGGAGCAAAGGGCCAGATCCGCCTCATAATAGGGTGACGAGCCCGGACTCCGTTGGTGCGCCGCCGAAATCAACGAGCAGCCGTCGTGCCAATTTCCGGAAACTGCCAGGCGCTCGCCATATTCGCCCATAAACTCGGTGTCGTTCGGGTTGATGTCCAAGGTCTGCTTGCCCACTTTCAAGGCCGCGTCGATCTCCTTGTTGAAATAAAGCGCAAACATTTCGGCCTGGCGTCCCCGGATGTTGGCAGGGTCAAGCTCTACGGCCCGTCTCGCCGCGGCCAAGGCGCGTTCCAGCGCTTCCGCCGAAGCGGCGCCATCTGCCGGGAACTCGAAACGATAGTCATCCGTGTAGATCAACGAAAGTAGGCCCCAAGCGGTGGCGTAATTGGGAAAGCGACCCACGGACTTCTCGAGGCACGTGCGTACCGTTGAACGGGCTTCCAAAGATACAGGGAACCGATAGGCATAGAAGGAAAGTGTGCAAGAGTAGGCGGCCCAATCGTCAGGTGGATTTTCAACGTGGAGATTGGCGTCCGCCTGGAAGATGACGCCGTATGTCTGGGCCAGACTCGTCGCCACGTTGCTCGCGATGTCGGTCTGGGCTTGGACAAGGTCCGCGACTTTGATCGCGCCATCATAGCTGTTCGCCCAAAGAACCGAACCGTCGGCCCTATTGATCAGCCTGACCCGAACCCGGAAGGCGTCCACCGACAGGTTGACGCTTCCGGCAAGGACAAATCGTGCAGGTGAGGTTAACGGATCGTCCCCCTCTGCTGTCGACTCGACGACCACAATGTCCTTGAACTTGGATAGCTGACTGACGATTTCCTGTTTCAATCCGCTCGCGACGGCCGCCGCAGCTTGGGTGCCGGTCAGGTTCTCAAACTGTTCAACGAGCACGCGGGGTGTTTCCGGTACGCCCGGTGTGGCGGAGGACCACCACCCCGCCAACAAAGATGCTCCAGCCACGAGAAAGAGCACGAGTACGCCCGGCAGAACCAGTCGAGACGCCACCCACCGAACCGGCGCGTCAGCCATTGGTTGAGAAATAACGGGTGTCTGCGGCTCCGCGACTGGCTGGTCCGAACGAAGCGTGAAGACAGGGACATACCCTCCCTTTGGGATTGTGATCAGTATTGGGTCTGCGTGACCGGACGTCAAATAGTAACGCTCGAGCGCACGCCTGAGGTGGCCAGCCTCGATGCGGACGATGGGATCCGTCTGCGCGTCGAACGACTCGCCGCGGCCGAACACTTCAACTGCGATCGAATAGGCCTTGATGCGGTCGCCACGTCCCGCCAGAGTTTCCTCCACCACATGGGTAAGGAAGCGGCGCTCGCGCCCGGTTGCATCGAAGTCCGCGCTCGCCACGATCAGGACGAGTTGCGCACGGCAATCCTCAGTAGGAAGATTATCTCTCCCTAAGCTGGATGTTCCAGTGTGATTGTTCAACTTCCCCTCGTTTGACACCTGCAACCGCCACAACTTATGCGCGTACGGTTACATGATGTCCCACGTAACTTACATTCCGCTTTGGGGCGGGGCAATATAATTCGGCTGGATCAACTACCAACTCAGCAATTCAGCTCAGGAAATTATCGATAATTCGATCACATCAGCAAAATATGACAAAAAAGGACAGCTCAGCTGCGAGAACGAGAGCGATCTCGGCGGCAGTGCGACGATTTCCTCAATTTGAATTGGCGATCTATCGGCTGATGGACCGGAGTGAGAGTTTTCGCGACATGTGCGAGGAACTCGCGGATGCGGAGTTTGCGCTTTCAAAGGTGGACGAGATCCGGCTGGAATTACGCGAGCCCAGGCGAGTTGAATGGGAGGAACTGGTGGATCGGTTGGTTGATGAGGTCGGAGCAGTGCTAAACACCGATGCCGTCCGGAAGTCGGCTACCACTCCATGGCCGCCACGGTGAACGGCTAGGCCAAGAGCGTGGAAAAGCGGACAGACGCCCAGCGGATCTGGCGCATTGCGTGGTTGCCGTTCGTGCGAACTACTCGCGCTCATGCCGAAAGCATACCTGCCGGGCCGGGGCACTTAGACCTGAACAATGACTAAACAATGGGAGGAAATGATGCCAACGAAGTTCACATTGCGCAACTCTATCGTCCTGGCCTTGGCTTTGGCCACTTTCGTTCAAATCGATCCGATCTCCTTGGTAACAGGAGGTTCGGTGTCGTCTGAGGCGATCGCGAAGGTGGGCCGGCCGCTTACGCCCGGAAGTGCAGCGGGCGTCGCGCGGCGCACGACACGGCGAACAATTCACAGAACACATGTCTACATCAGGGCGCTTCCTGCTGGTTGCGTTAAAACTACGGTCAACGGAATGGCAGTCTGGCACTGCGGCGCAAAGTACTATCAGCCCTCCGGCTCCCAGTACGTGGTTGTTCATATCAATTGAGATCAGTTGATCATCGGCGGTTCAGGCTGCGATGCAGGCGTGAGGGGGCTTTGAGTGCAATTGGTGAGCAGGGCGAAAATCAGGCGCATGAATAGCGCCTTGTTGGCATTGGCATTTGTCGGCTTGCTGTCGGGCTGTGCAACGCGTCCGACGAACGTGCTGCTACCGGTGGCTGATACGTCCCCGTCATCGAGCAAGATCGAGATGCTTGTAACAACCACTCGTCGTCGCTCCGCCAATCCCGCCGAGATGTATACGGGGGAACGCGGAACGGCTCCTTCGTTTGCGGATATTACGGTCTCGATCCCTCCGGCATCGGTCCGCAAGGCCGGCGAGGTCGCCTGGCCCAAGAAGCTGCCGTCGAACCCTGCAACGGATTTCGCGGTTGTGAAAGCCGAAGAATTAACACTTGAGACCGCGAAAGGGTGGCTACACGCCTCGGTCAGGAAGACTCCAGACCACAGTGTCCTGGTTTTCATCCACGGATTCAACAATCGATTCGAAGACGCGGTCTATCGCTTTGCCCAGATCGCCGAGGACACGGGCACCGACAGCGTTCCGATCCTGGTCACATGGCCTTCCCGAGGCAGTGCGCTGGCGTATGGCTACGATCGCGAAAGCACCAACTACACGCGAAATGCCCTCGAACTCCTGTTCCAATATCTCGCTCGCGATCCCGAAATCAAGGAAGTGTCAATCCTCGCCCATTCGATGGGCAATTGGCTTGCCTTGGAGTCCTTGCGCCAGATGGCCATCCGCAATGGCGGCCTCCCGGCCAAATTCAAAAACGTCATGCTGGCTGCGCCCGACGTCGATGTCGACGTGTTCCGCACCCAAATTGCCGACATGGGCAAACAGCACCCGCAGTTCACCCTTTTTGTCTCGCAGGACGATCGCGCGCTCAAAGTTTCGCGACGGGTCTGGGGTAATATCCCCCGGCTCGGATCGATTGATCCCGAACAAGCTCCATACAAGGAAGAACTTGCGAGCGAGAATGTCACCGTCATCGATCTAACGAAAATCAAATCGGGTGATCGTTTGAACCACGGCAAGTTCGCGTCGTCACCGCAGATCGTGCAGCTGATCGGGGCGCGGATGGCCGGCGGTCAGACCTTAACCGACAACAGGATAGGCCTTGGCGATACAATCGTGCAAGCGACCACCGGAGCAGCGGCGGCGGCCGGCAGCGCGGCAGGATTGATGATTGCGGCACCCGTTGCGATGGTCGACCAGAACACCCGAGAAAACTACGGCAACGAGGTCGAGGCTTTGACCGGCCCGCAAAGCAGCCAGAAAACGAATGCTGGCGGCAAGAACTGCGCCCTGCCAGCACCATCCACGAGGAAGTGCAAGACGTAGTGCTTTGAGACGCACCCTCAGATCGAAGTCGCCACGGCAAAACTGGGACGTACCGCGATGAAACTCAGTCGACGCAATTTTACGCTAGGTTCGACGCTTGCTCTGGGTCTCGCTGGATTTGGCTCGAAAAGCGCTCAGGCTGCAGATATAGCTCCGTCTGAAGCGCGCTCGGTCGCCAAGCAGGCCTACATCTACGGCTACCCGATGGTGGACGGCTATCGTATCCTTCACGCCTATTTCGTCGACAAAAAGAGTCCCGAATTCAAGGGCCCCTGGAACCAGGTCGTCAACATTCCGCGTGTCTACACGCCCGATGACAAGGCGGTCCAGACGCCCAATTCTGACACTCCCTACTCCATGATCGGCTTCGATCTACGGGCTGAACCGATCGTGCTCACCGTGCCGTCGATGGAAAAGGACCGCTATTTCAGCATCCAGCTTGTCGATCTTTACACCCATAATTTCGACTACATCGGCAGCCGTACGACCGGCAACGACGGCGGCAGCTTCCTTATCGCCGGGCCGGGCTTTAAGGGCGATACGCCTAAGGGTGTCACGAAGGTGATCCGCTCCGAGACAGAGCTTGTGCTCGGTATTTATCGCACGCAGCTCTTCAGGCCGGATGATCTCGACAACGTCAAGAAGGTCCAGGCCCAGTATAAGGCGGAGCCGCTGTCCGCGTTTCTAGGTCAGCCTGCACCGGCTCCGGTACCGGCAATTGATTTCATCAAGCCTCTGATCCCCGACCAGCAGAAGACGTCGCCCGAGCTTTTCAACATCCTGAACTTTGTCCTGCGATTCTGTCCAACCGATCCCTCTGAGACCGAGCTTATGGTGCGTTTTGCCAAGATCGGTGTCGGCGCTGGGAAGGCCTTCGACGTGAAAACCCTCTCGCCCGATATGAAGACGGCCATCGAGCAGGGGATGACCGAAGCTTGGATTGACCTCGCTGACCTGAAAAAGAAGATCGATGCTCGGGAAGTGACCTCTGGCGATCTGCTCGGTACGCGGGTCCATCTGAAGAACAACTACCTTTACCGCATGGCCGGAGCGGTGCTCGGCATATATGGCAACTCGAAGGAGGAAGCCATGTACCCGGTGTATGCCGTGGATTCAGCGAGCCAGAAGCTGGACGGCAGTAGCCGCTACACCGTGCACTTCGCGCCCGACCAGCTACCAGCTGCCAACGCCTTCTGGTCCCTGACGATGTATGAGCTGCCCTCGAGGTTACTCGTCGCCAATCCAATCGACCGCTATCTGCTCAACAAATCGATGCTGCCGCAGTTCCTGAAGGACGCGGATGGCGGCCTGACATTTTACCTTCAGAACGAGTCGCCAGGAGATGCCAAGGAAACGAATTGGTTACCAGCGCCCAAAGGTCCGTTCATGGTCGTCATGCGGCTCTATTGGCCGAAGCCGGAAGCGCTTGATGGGTCGTGGAAGCAGCCACCACTGATGAAGACGCAGTGAGATGCACGGGGCAGCCTGCGGGGGGCAGTGATGGATAAGGTCAACAAATGAACGCGAAACGAAACTTATTCTTGAACGTAATTGCGACGGTCGAAGGGGCGACAGGTCTCGGTCTTCTTTTGCTACCTTCCGTTCCATTTGCTCTCCTGCTTAGGTTGGAAAGTGCCACGGTTGAAGCAAGCTTTGTCGGCCGCATTGCGGGCGCTGCGCTGCTCGCCCTAGGTGTCGCAAGTTGGATGGCGAGGAAAGACGAGTTAAATCCTTCACTATTCGGAATGATTATTGGCATTCTGATTTACAACACGGCCGTATCAATTCTCCTCGTCTACGCGGCCGCATTCCTAAAGATGACCGGCGTCATCCTGTGGCCCACGGTTGCATTTCACGCACTTCTTGCCGTCTGGGGTGGTCTGCTTCTACGGGGCTTTCCCAGCGAAACTCAGCTGGAAACCCGGTGACAATCAAGGAGCTGATCCTTGGAAAGGAAGACAACGTCTCTCGTTGACTTGCGGCACATCGCATCCGACCAGCACGAGCAAGCTGCTCAACAATGGCGCGGCGCTCCTCTAAAGGGCCGACAAGGTTCACCTGCGGAGTGTGCGCGCTGAAGGCGAAGTGCAGTCCCCACGCGCCGGTCCGCAAGATACCGCGCTCGCCCGGGTACATTTTAGGAGTTCGCGCCCGGCAACGACAGCGGTTCTGTAGGGCGATTACATGCTTACCCCACGTAACTTACATTCCAGCGCCAGCTCTTTGGGGCGTACTATCCATGAAGGAATTCAGGAGGCGCTCATCGAGTATCTGTCTGATGCGAGATGCTTCTTTAGCCGGAGCGGAGGAAAACGTATGACGTTGCTCAGGGAGCCTCTGCTGCATTTCGCAGTCGTCGGGGTCATCTTGTTTGGCGGCTATTCATGGATGAGCGACAGACATGTCGAAGCTACAGCCGCGGAGCCGGTCCGGATCGGCGACGGCGACGTGCGCTGGCTCAAGCAGACCTGGTCGAGTCAATGGCTGCGCGAGCCGACCGGCGATGAACTCAAGGGTCTCGTCGACGATCTGCTGACCGAGAAGCTGCTGGCGCGCGAAGCCCAGGAGATAGGCCTGGAACAAGACGACACCATCATCCGACGCCGCCTCGCTCAGAAGCTGAAATTCCTTGTCGAAGACACAGCTCAGCTTGCCGAGCCAACCGAGGCGGATCTGCGGCAGTTCTATGTCGCCAACGCTGCACACTTCGAGACGCCCGGAAAGCTTTCGTTCCGACAGGTCTACTTCAATCCGGAGCATCGCAAGGATGCCGCGGCGGACGCGACCGCAGCACTGGGTGCGCTCTCACTGAATATCGAGGATGACTCGATCGAGGGCGACCGGCTGCTTTTCGACGACAGCTTTGCTGATACCGACGAGCATGCGCTGTCTGGGATGTTCGGTCCCGATTTTGCGCGCGAAGTGTTTGCACTCGAACCGGGTAGGTGGCGCGGCCCGGTGAAATCTGGCTATGGATTTCATCTGGTGCTCGTCACGCAGCGTACGGCGACCGCGCCGAAGCCCTTTGAGATGGCGAAGGATGCCGTACTCGCCGAGTGGCGCTTTGCGAAGCAAACCGAGCTCAGCCGAGATTATCTGATCGAACTGCGCAACAAATACGGCGTGCAACTGGACAACAATACGACAGCGCTGCTCGGTCAAGGGTTAGCACCGAATGTGGCCGCCCAATGACACGGGCGGCCGAATGGTCGGCGCTCGCGCGGGGTCTCTGCGCCGTGATGGGATGCGTCCGGTTGATCCTGTTGGCTGCGGCAGCCCAGGCCGTGCTGTTCGTCACCGGCACCTCGGCGCATGAGGTACGTCCTGCCTATCTGAGCGTCGAGGAAGGCGCGCCCAACGATTTTACCGTCCTATTCAAGACGCCGATGCAGGGGGACGCGCGCCTGGCGCTGTCAGCCCTGTTTTCCGGCAAGATCGAAGCGATGACGCCGATTGTCTCACGTCCGACCGGCGATGCGATGGTGCAGACTTGGCACATGCGCACCATCGAGCCACTCGCCGGGCAGAACGTGCTGATCGAAGGGCTGCAGAACACCATGACCGACACATTGGTGCATGTCGTGTTCGCCAACGGCAACAGCTGGACGGCACGGCTGACGCCAAGCGCCCCCTCGGCGGTGATTCCCGCGTCGCAAAGCTCTTGGGCCGTGTTCGTCACCTATGTCCAGCATGGCATCGAGCACATCGCATTTGGCTTCGACCACCTGCTCTTCGTTGCAGGGCTGATGCTAATCGTGCGCGACTGGCGCAAGCTTGTGAAAGCGATCACCGCCTTCACCGCAGCGCATTCGATCACCTTGACCTGCGCGACGCTGGGATGGCTAACGCTGCCGTCTCGCCCCGTAGAGGCGATGATTTCGATCAGCATCGTCATGATTGCAGCGGAAGTTGTCCGCATGGAACTCGGACATCTCAGCCTAGCCATCGCGCGGCCATGGATCGTGGCCTTTGCCTTCGGCCTGCTGCACGGCTTCGGCTTCGCCGGTGCTCTGGTCGAACTCGGTTTACCCCACAGCGACGTCCCGATGGCGCTGCTCGCCTTCAACGTCGGCGTTGAGCTCGGGCAGCTGGCCTTCATCGCCGTCTTGCTAAGCGCGGTTTATGCAGTCGGACGACTGATCGCCATTCCCCGGCAGTCGATTGTCACCTCGGCCTACGCGATCGGTATCGTCGCGACATTCTGGAGCATCCAGCGGCTCGACGCCGCGTTCCCGCAATTTTGAACTTAAGGAGGAAGTCATGAAAATCGCCGAAGCCAAAGTCGCCCTTCTTTGTGGAGCCGCACTCGCGGTACTCTTGGCGGTCTCCCCGTCTTTGCCGGCCTGGGCAGAGGATGGGGTGGCCACCGACGTCGGAACGTTTGATGCCGACACGGCCGCGAAGCTTTATCCCGTCAAGCGGCCATACTCGCCTTGGGCAGGGCGAAACTTCCCGTCCCGCCCCTACTTCGGCGACACACATCTGCATACATCCTTTTCCATGGATGCAGGCGCGTTCGGAGCTAAGCTTGGCCCTGCTGACGCCTATCGCTTCGCCAAGGGTCAGGAGATCATGGCTTCGTCCGGCCAACTCGCGAAGCTGTCGCGTCCACTCGACTTCCTCGTCGTCGCTGATCATTCCGACAATATGGGTTTCTTCCCCGACCTATTAGCGGGAAAGCCTGAGCTTCTGGCTGATCCGCTGGGCCGCAAATGGTACGACATGATGCAGTCCGGCCAGGGAGCGGCAGCGGCCATCGACATCCTGACGAACTTCGGAGCGGGTAAATTCAAAGGACCGATCCTCTACTCGCCTGATTCAGCCGCATATCGCGGTGCCTGGCAGGAAACCGTCAAAGCGGCGGAGGAGGCAAATGAGCCCGGCCGGTTCACCGCCTTCATCGGCTACGAATGGACTTCGAACACAGGCGGCAACAATCTGCACCGCAACGTTATTTTCCGTGACAACGGTGACAAGGCGAGTCAGGTCGTTCCATTCACTTCTCTCCCGCCAGGAAGCGACAATCCCCGTGATCTGTGGAAGTGGATGGCCGCCTATGAGGCGAAGACCGGGGGCAGCCTGCTTGCAATTGCCCACAACGGCAATCTGTCGAATGGGCGGATGTTCCCTATGATCGAGCCAGGAACGAACTCTCCGATCGATCGAGAGTACGCTGAAACGCGCAACAAGTGGGAACGACTCTATGAGGCGACGCAAATGAAGGGGGATAGCGAAACGCACCCCTTCCTCTCGCCGAATGACGAGTTTGCCAATTTCGAGCGCTGGGACAAGGGCAATCTAGACCCCTCGGGCATCAAGACGCCGGATATGTTCCAATACGAGTATGCCCGCTCAGCTCTGAAGAACGGCCTGAAGCTCGAGCAGAAATTGGGTGTCAATCCCTACAAGATTGGACTGGTGGGGTCTACCGACTCGCACACCGGCCTTACGGCAGTCGAGGAAGACAACTTCTTCGGCAAGACATCAAGTAGCGAGCCGAGCGCCGAGCGAGCCTTCCATGCCTTTATCAAGCAAGGCAATCACGTGGTCATGGGATGGGAGATGACGGCGTCCGGTTACGCGGGCGTGTGGGCGACTGAAAACACCCGAGCGTCACTTTTCGACGCGATGCAGCGTCGCGAGACCTACGCCACAACCGGTCCCCGCATGCTGGTACGCTTCTTCGGTGGCTTCGACTTCGAAGCAAGCGATGCCAATACCCGCATCCCCGCGATCCCGGGCTATACCAAGGGGGTGCCGATGGGTGGCGACATCGGTCCAGCACCAGCAGGAAAGGTCCCAACTTTCCTGGTCGCTGCGTTGAAAGACCCGATCGGCGCCAATCTCGACCGTTATCAGATTGTCAAAGGCTGGCTTGACGCTGCGGGCGAGGTTCACGAGAAGGTCTATGATGTCGCCTGGTCGGGCGACCGCAAACCCGGCGCGGACGGCAAACTGCCCCCGGTTGGCGACACGGTCGACGTAGCTAATGCCACATGGACGAATACGATCGGGGCACCGGAATTGATCAGCGTGTGGACAGATCCTGACTTCGATCCGGCGCAGCGTGCCTTTTACTACGGGCGTGTCCTCGAAATCCCCACACCGCGCTGGACGGCGTATGACGCAAAGTACTTCGGCGTCAAGATGCCGGCAGAAGCACCGATGAAGATGCAGGAGCGAGCCTACACATCGCCGATCTGGTATACGCCCGCCAGCTGAGGAAAGGCCGGTTGATTGCATAGGTTGATATTGAGGCAGGCGGATCGGGCTCCGCCTGCCAGAATAGCAAGGCTTAACATGCGACAAGCGGTCTCCTTCCTCAAAACGACCTTAATCGGCGGCCTGGTTGTCGTATTGCCGATCTGGCTGGTTGGCTTCGTGCTCATTCGCGGGTTGGGTCAGATCAAGTCGGCGATCGAACCGCTGACGGACAATGTCACCAATGCAGTTGCGCCGCCCATTGCGATCGCGGCGCTGGTGCTGCTGTTCTCATGTTTTGCCATAGGCCTTCTCATCCAAACAGCGAGCGGCGGCAGGTGTGTGGGTACGGTCGAGAGGCAGCTCGCGGAGCGCCTGCCGGGCTACGGTCTATTCCGCGGCTTAACGCTGGGGGTAACGGGCGGCGGTGCCGACCATGCCATGAAATCGGCACTGGTCGGTAGCGACGACAATCTGGCATTTGGCATCATCATCGAGCGGGCAAACGGGTTCAGCACAATTTTCATCCCGTCTGCGCCGTCTGCAACCTCGGGATCCGTTCACATCATGCCGGACAGCAATGTACACCCACTCGATATTCCCCTGAGAAAAGTGCTCAGCAGCATGTCGCACTACGGGGAAGGCGCGATCAGCCTGGCTGGAGCAGCGCTGGGGAAACCTGTGTCAATTGATAGATGAATTTTGGCGCAAACCTGCGGCGCCAAAAGGCTGAATTCAGAGGAGAGGACTTATGAAAACCCGGATTTTGCTCGCTGTTGGTTTGTTTACCTTCGGCCCGATCGGCGTCGCCGCTGCGGCAGACCCGATATATCCGGGTGCGGAGAACGTCGAATACACAAGCGCCTCCGGTTGGACCTTCACGGTTGCTGCATATGGTTGGCTCGCGGGTCTAGAGGGCAACGTTGGCGCCGGGGGGAGGACGGCACATGTCGACGCCAGCATCGGGGATGTACTTTCCAAATTCGACATAGGGGTCATGGGATTGGCGGAGGCGCGGTATCAGCGGTTCGGCGTTTTTACCGACTTCAACTATGTCCGGCTGTCGGCGTCCTCCGATACCCCATTCGGCGCGCTTGCCGACAGCGCAGACTTGACTGTTCACAGCTTGATGTGGACAGCGGCGGCGGAATATCGGCTTGTCGAGACACCGGAGGCAAGTGTGGACGCTTTTGCCGGCTTCCGACTCTATTCGCTCAAGAACGAGCTCGATTTCAACGGTCCGGGCGTACTCGCCGGCGTCTCCCTGTCTGACCAGAAAACCTGGGCTGATCCCATCGTCGGGCTGAAGGCGCGCTACTCCATCACCCCGAAGCTTTATCTTACCGGTTGGGGAATGGTGGGTGGGGCCGTTTCTGCCGATGTGACTTGGGACGTGATGGCCGCTGCAGGCTATCAACTTACGGATAAATTCTCCGCAGTCCTCGGGTATCGCGCTTCTGGGGTCGACTACGAGAATGACGGATTCGTCTACGACACCGTTCAACAGGGGCCCATCATCGGCGCCGTATGGCGCTTCTAAAATAGCCCTGTAAGCGTGCCACAGCCGTTTCCGCGGCGCGGCATCGGCTGAATAGGCAACTATCCAATAATAATAATAATGAGGAGGAAGCCGACATGTTAAACACAATGCTGTGTTCCGGCTCGGGCCGGAAAATTCCGCATCGAGCATCATTCGGATTGGCTGCGGCCACGATTTTGCTCATGCTTCCCTGTTCTCAAGCCTGGAGCGATAACGCCGTCGAGCCCGATGCGGACACTATGCTGCGGGCCATGACAACCAGTCTGGCTGGGTTGAAGTCCTTCAGCTTCGACTATGACGTCGACGACGAGATCGTCAACAATACCGGACAGAAGATCCAGTTCAGCGCCTCGGGCTCGGCTACCATTGCTCGCCCAGGCAAGCTCTTCATTACCCGAAAGGGCCCGTACGCCGACGCGGAAATCACTTTCGATGGCAAGGCTGTTTCGGTCTATGGCAAGACGTTGAACGTTTATGCCCAGATTGCCAGCCCAGGCCCGACGATCGATGAAGCGGTGGAAGAGGTGCGCATGGCCACCGGATTGGATGCCGCCGGAGCGGACCTGTTGTCAGCCGATCCTTACGCCGTGCTGACCTCGGACGTCCGCGCAGGCTCGATCGTAGGCGAAGCTTATATTGCCGGGATCAAGTGCGATCATCTGGCATTTCGCGGCGAGGCGGTTGACTGGCAGATATGGATCGAGCAGGGCGAGCGGCGGCTGCCTATGAAATACGTGATCACCACCAAGTGGGTGACGGGGGCGCCGGAATATACAGTCAGGTTCGCAAACTGGAACGTCGCGCCTCAGATCGACGCCAATATGTTCCAATTCACGCCGCCCGATGGGGCAAAGAAAATCGATAGTATCGTCGCCGACGCGATCGGCGACATGTCGGTGGAGGAGGTGCAATGAGTTCGATCGCCAGGTTTCGGAACTACGCATTGGCCGTTGGCCTATTTTCCTCTTTTCTGTTAGGTGATGATGGGGTGCTCCGCGATCCGTCCGCTGGCCTCATGTCGAGCGCCGAAGCGCGGGTCGGGAGGCCGCTAACGGCGGGGAGCGTTGCGGGGGTCGCACGCCGGACTACCCGGCGCGTCGTGCGCCGCTCGACGACCTACATAGCCGCGCTGCCGGCAGGATGCGCCAGGGTCGTCGTCAACGGCGTGGCGTTGTCGCTATGCGGCGGTGTTTACTATCAGCCATATAGCGGGCGCTACGTCGTGGTGTACGTCGATTGAGCTGACGACCTTCAGTACCGACGAATGCGCCTTTGCCCTGGGTGTTGGCTGCCGGTCATTGCGCTTCGTTGATCCACTGCTTGGCGAAGACCCTGCTCGGTCATGGGCGGGATGACTGGTTATTGTGATTTCGTCCCACAAGCGGACCGACGGGTTCCGGCCCCAAAGGTGCCGTTGGCTAAGCGCCCTTTCTCAGTTGCTGAAATTAGCTGTGCAACTGCCTGAAAGCAGATGAGGTGGATGGTTCCCGCTCTCGGCATCACCGTGCCACAGTGGGTTTGCTGTCAGGCAAGCCGAGCTAAGGAGCCATCCACCTTATCTGCTTTTGGGCCACAATTTCGGACGCAATGCCAAGCATGATTTTCAGAACGCGGACGTCGGCCAGTTAGCGAAACATCTCAAGGCCGGGCTGCCTCAGCACCATTGCGCGAGTGCATTACACGCTAAAAGCAGCGTGACAACGGGCTGCAGATCATTCAACCGTCATCTGCCTGACGCCCACGAGCCGGACACGACGAACGCTGCCCTCGCCGACAGCTGCGCCCTGGCCGAGGGGGCGAGCCCTCAACATCGCCGCCGAATAAGCGCGACGTCCGGAGCCGCTGCGCGGTTCCGGCTAGCTTTCTGTTGGAGGATCTTCCGCCCGCGCCATTGGCGCGGCCGGTGACCTCGACCTAAGAACGGCAGCAATGATAAGCTGATGATCTTGGCATGAGAAACCATCGCCCGCAGGAAAGCGTGTTCCTATCAGACGAGATGTATCGTCACTAATTGATCAGCCGTTCACCGAGTCCTTGAGAGCCTTTGCTGGCTGGAAGACGATCTTCTTAGATGCGGCGATCTTGATCGTGGCGCCAGTCGACGGATTGCGGCCATCACGTGCTGGTTTGTTCTGGACCTTGAACTTGCCGAAGCCATTGAGGCTGATTTCCTCGCCCTTGGCAGCGGCTTCCGCAATGCCCTTCAACACATCCTCGACCACGGATTTCGCTTGGGTTTTCGACAGGCCGTGCGCGTCTGCAAGGCGTTCGGCAATATCAATCGTGTTTATAGCCATCGTTTCCATCCCTTCTGAGTTGGTTCAACGATTGGCCTTATGGCACAGGCAATTCCGCACTGTCATCGCGTAAAGGAACGGAATCCGGTGCAAGCCAACGCTTGAGCCGGGAATTCCACCACTCTTATCGCGAAAGTCACGCAGCGCATCACCTTGCATCAGACACCCGGCGCGTGGATGCGACCCTTCGTGATTGCGCGACGAGCGCATCGAACGCATGCATGACTTCTCGGCCAAGCGCGGTGTCGCCCTTTCGAGGTGATGTTGCCGCAGGATGCACCGGAGGCCTGGCGCGACCGCGAACGACTGTGGAACGATGTCGAGGCGTTCGAGGTCCGCAAGGATGCGCAGCTTGCCCGCGAGGTCGAGTTTGCTCTGCCGCGTGAGCTGAGCCAGGCGCAAGGCATCGAACTGGCGCGCGACTTTGTTCAGGCGGAGTTCGTCAGCCAGGGCATGGTCGCCGATCTCAATGTGCATTTCGACAGGGCGGAGGACGGCAGTCCCAAACCGCACGCCCTGTCATGCTGACCATGCGGTCCGTGGACCAGAACGGTTTTGGGTCAAAAGTTCGAGACTGGAACGCCACCCAGATGGTCGAGCACTGGCGCGAGCGATGGGCGGAGCTTGCCAATAAACGCCTGGCTGAACTCGATATCGCCGCCCGCATCGATCATCGCAGTCTGGAAGCGCAAGGCATTGCCCTGGAGCCGCAAACCCAGATTGGTGGACCCGCCCAGCGCATTGAGATCGGTGGCTAAACGCTGGCGATATTGAAGCAGATCGCGCCGAACTGCATCGCGAGATCGCGCGCAACAATGGTGCGCGCATCATTGCCGATCCATCCGTGGCGCTCGATGCCATCACGCATCAGCAATCGACCTTCACCCGAAAAGACATGGCGAAGTTTGCGCATCAGCAACGCACCCGCTCTGGTCGAACTCGGCAAGGACAGGCGCAGCGAAGACCGTTTCACCACCCGGCAGATCGTAGAGACCGAACAGCCCCTTCACCGCGCGGCAGAGCGTATCGATCTGGACGAGCGACACGCGGTAAGTATCGCCCATCGCGAGGCAGCACTGGCGCGGGCTGCGCAACGCGGTCTTGTCCTTTCGGGCGAGCAGAGCGATGCGCTTGCGCATATCACCGACGGCCGCGGTCTTGGTGTCGTTGTTGGTTTTGCCGGAACGGGCAAGAGCGCCATGCTGGGCGTTGCGCGCCAGGCATGGGCAGCGGCGGGTTATGAGGTTCCGCGGCGCGGCACATTCCGGCATTGCCGCCGAAAATCTGGAAGGCGGTTCAGGCATCCCGTCACGCACCATCGCCAGTATGGAACATGGTTGGGGGCAAGGTTGTGATCTGCTCACAGCATGCGATGTGCTGGTGGTCGATGAGGCCGGCATGGTCGGCAGCGCCAGTTGGAGCGCGTGCTTTCCCATGCGGCGGACGCTGGCGCAAAGATCGTCCTCGTCGGCGATCCGCAGCAGCTACAGGCTATCGAAGCGGGTGCTGCATTCCGCTCGATTCACGAGCGACACGGCGGCGTCGAATCGGCCAGGTGCGCCGGCAGTGCGAGGACTGGCAGCGCGATGCCACGCGCGATCAGGCAACCGGCAAGATTGGCGCCGCGATCAGCGCCTACGACGCGCAAGGGATGGTGCATCAGGCTGCAACGCGCGACGAGGCTCGCAGCAATCTCGTCGAGCGCTGGGATCGCGACAGGCAGGCGCATCCAGAGGCAAGCCGGATCATCCTTACCCACACAAACGACGAAGTGCGCGCCCTGAACCAGGCAGCGCGCGAGCGGATGCGCGCGGCCGGCCATCTCGGCGACGAGGTTCAGGTGGATGTCGAACGCGGCCCAAGAAACGTCGCCAGCGGCGACCGGGTCATGTTCCTGCGCAACGAGCGCGGGCTCGGCGTCAAGAACGGCACGCTCGGCATCGTGGAGGAAGTCAGCACACAGAGCATGAGGGTTCGCGTCGACGATGGGAGGTCGGTTCACTTCGACCTGAAAGACTATGCCCACATCGACCACGGTTATGCCGCGACCATTCACAAGGCGCAGGGCATGACCCTCGACCGGACCCATGTGTTCGCAACGCCGGGCATGGATGCACATGGCAGCTACTTCGCACTGTCGCGGCACCGAGACTAGGATGGACCTGCATTACGGCGGCGACGACTTCAGTACGCGGGACCGGCTGGACCGTACGCTGTCACGCGACCGCGCCAAGGACATGGCATCGGATTACGAGCAAACCGACCCGGCGCAGAGCGATGCCGAGCGGCGTGGCATCACCTTCCGTGAGCGTGTGGTCGAGATCGTGCGCCGGTTCGTTCCGGAGAAGCTGGGCGACCGTATCGGCGGGCTGCTGGACGGGTTGCGATCGCCTGAAGACGTCAAGCGCGGCCAGGACCGTGGGCGCGGGCCGGGAAGTGAGAATGTTGGGGCGCTGAGCGCAGACGTCGGCGCTGCGCCGCAGACAGCGGCTCCCGTTAGGGGGACGCAGCGTGATACGGATGTTTCGGTGGACGGGGAAGCGGTGTTGCGCAGCGGTCGCACGAAGGCGCTTGGGCGTCACGCGCGTGCGCTAGACACGATCCTGCACAGCGGAAATTCGGACGGGCAGGGCAGTCCCGACCAGATGCACGAGTTGATAGATGCGCGCAGCGCTTTCGAGAAGGTGCGGCCCTATGGCTGGCGCGATGCCGAAGCGGCCGACGTCAAGAATCCCGAGCTGGTTCGTGAAGCGAGCGCCGGCCGCGTCAACCGCGTCGTGCTTGCTCTCCAGCTTAAAACCGAAATCCGCATCGGCCTTGACACCGATCCAGGCCGCCGCGCCGACCGGTTCGTGGAAAGCTGGCAGAGACTCGACCGCAAAAGCCAGCATCAATGCCAGGCCGGCGACATGTCGGGCTACAAGTCAACGCACGGCCATGTCCGATATGGCCAAGAGCCTCGAACGCGATTCCGCAGCTTGAATCCCTGCTGGCAAACCGCAAACGCGAGCTTGGCATCAACGTGGATTCGTGTCGTCGCCTGGGCGCGGAACTCGCCTTCAGCCATGGCATCGGCAGAGGGCGGGCATCAGGATCTAAGGCTCGCCGATTTGCCGCCGTTTCCACACCGCAGGCGTCTGAGGCGACAAACCTCATTGCCTCCGGCATGGGTTCGTCCTGTCTGTCCCCGCAGAAATCAGCAAGAACAAGTGAGTGCAGGCAAGCTATGCCCGAGCCGGATCGTATCATACGCCCCAAAACCGTCCTTGCCCGGACCGGCCCGTCCCGTTCAACCATCTATCGCAAGATCGCCGAAGGCACGTTCCCGGCCCAGATCAAGATCAGTGTCAGTGGCGCCGGATGGCCCGAATCCGATGTCAATCGATGGTCGCTGACCCTCTCTCCTGGTGCCCAGAGCGGGGCGGAGCAAAAAGCGACTAGCGACAATCGGTCGGCAGGCACATCGCGGCCATCGGCATAGTTCACCTCTTCTCAAATCCAATGACAAAGTAGGGGCCGAGAGCGGAATGGCAGCTTGCGGGATAATCGTAGATAAGCCGACGATATTGGTTGGACAGCAGGTTTCGCACGCGAGCGGACTCATGGATCGGCCTTCGTCCGAATAGTTGCCTGCATTGGGGTCGATCAGCGAAGCAAGATTTCATGGACTGCCAGGGCGACGAGAGCCGCACCAGCTATCCCCTCTATGGCGCGCGTGATCGCATCGAACAGGCGCGGGCGGCTCTCGACGAAACGCATCAGGCTTTCGCGGAGCAGTATGGAGAGGACCGCCACGCTGCAAAGAGTGATCGCCACCCCTATCATCATCGTGCCGGCAAACAGCACACCGGCCAGCGGTACGCCGCGTACGATCGCGAACGTCATGACGAACAAGGTAAGCGGGCACGGAACCAGTCCCGCCATCACGCCGACCACCTCGCCCTCGTGTTTGTGGTGATGGCGGTGGCGCAGGGCGCGCCAAACCATCCAGGCGCCTATCAAGCCAAGGAGACCACGGCTGATGTCTTCGAGCAGCGGCGTCCGGCCGACGCTGCCAAGCGCGATCGAAACCAACGGCAGCGAGAGAACTGCAATCAGCACGGCGATCGTCACATGGGTGAAAGAAAGCGTCAGCGAGACCAATAGCCCGCGCGCAACCTTTGCCTCCGATCCAGCGAGATAAGTCGCCAACACCGCTTTGCTATGACCCGGCGTCAGGGCATGCGCCGCACCAAAGAGCACGCCCATCGGCAGAAAGGCCATGAAGGCCAGCCAGCCGCCGCCGGCCGAAAGCAGTTTGATCTGCTCGGCCAGTGCCAGGTAGATCGTGCGCTGGAATTCGACGAGGGTTTGGAATAACGCCATCGATCTGGCTCACCCGCAGGTCAGTTCGAGGTGTGTCGCGAGAACCTTGCCGAGGTCGGTTCCCGCCGGATCACTGAAGGCGCCTGCCGGCGCTATTGAGGCGAGCAGCAATGCCACGCTGGATACTAGGCCCGACAGGCGCATCTTTGGCTCGCTCTTCGCTCGTTTTCGATCACGCAGGACATCTGCCATTCCAAGCAGACCGAAATGGAGGCGGACATAGTCGCAGGATCAAATCACCTTCAGGGTTACAGCCGCAAGAACAAGATAGCGACCGACCTTGGCGATGGTGACGAGCAGCAGGAACATGCGAAATGGTTCACGCAAGGTGCCCGCAACGACCGTCAGAGGATCGCCAACGACTGGTGCCCAACTTAGCAGAAGCGACCATTTTCCATAACGGCGATACCATTGTTGTGACTTTGTTGGAGGCGGCGGGCCAAAAAACGTTTGATGCGGTAGTCGTCGAAGCGCTTGATCGCCTTTCACGCGAGATGGCGGATCTCGCAAACCATCCGAGGGGCCCAATCCAGATCGGCGTCCAATTTTGCACGCCGATTCACATATCCGCACGCGCATCCGCCCCAGCAGAACGACGCCTATCCTCGCCCAGCTCGGACAGCCGGCTGCTGCCACAGGAGGGAGAAAGCACGGCGCCGGCACGATGACCCGCTCGCGCGGCAGGTGCTCGGGAGCGGCTTCCTGGCTGGCCCGCAGTATTCCTCGCGTCCGCAGAGCGCCTGATAGGGCGCGCAGTTTCTTCATCGCCCTGGCGTTTTGTACTCCATCTTGGCTCATTTCTGTGATTCCACCGTGGTTATGGAAGCTGCCGTTCGCCCCTTCCTGACGCGTTCGAAGGCGGTGACTGTCGCGGTCTTCTGGCTGCGACTTCGGCTGCAAGATCGTCCTCGGCCGCATCGGCTTCCAGCTCTTCGAGCTACAGTTCCATCTGGTCGAGCAGCGGGTACGCTCAGCGCTGCGCCGAACTCCTCGCGCTGGAACTTGGCGATCTGCAACTTGAGGTGCGAGATTACCGCCTCGGTACGCTCTCCCTAGCATGGGCATTGGCGAGCTTGGCCACGGCCTCATTAACCCGCTGGGTCGCACTAGCCAGCAGCGCCTTGAGCGCTTCGATATCGTGTCACCGAGACGACTGAGGTGATCCCCCGCGCCTGAAGGTCATCCAGACCATACGAGAAGCTCTCCTGTCGGGACTGCGAGGCGATCACCAAGCCGCCGGCTCCGTTTCACGTAGTGCCGCGTGGCTGGGCGGGCCCCAGCTTCCTCGCCATGAGGCCATCAACGGCGGCAGGGTCCGCCTGACGAACAACGCGGCCGAACGTGCCCTGCGCCGCTTGCCACTTGGTCGGAGGCACGGCTGTTCTGCGGTTTCGACCGTGGCGGACAGCGTGCAGCCGTGCTCTACACGATGATCCAGACCGCCTGGCTGAACGACGTTGATCCAGAGGCTTGGCTCGCCGATGTTCTCGCTCGCATAGCCGACCAGCCGATCCATCAACTCGATCAGTGCGTGGAACTGGCGGCACCGCCAAGCTGCGGTTGCCGACTGAGCACTGGATCGTGTCCTTCTTTGAGGGGCGACAGGGTTAGCCTCCGCCTACAGCGGCTTTTCCTCCAGCAACTTGCCGCTCAACAACTCTCGAGCCTCGCTCGCGCCCTCGCTCTTCAGAGTCGCAGGACCGGCATCCAACGGGTCGTTACCACGCCTACCATGCTGCTCGATATCCTCGATCAGCATTTGCATTTCGGCAATTTCCTTCACCTGATCGCGAGTAATCCTGTCCGCCAAATAGCGCACCCGCGGATCACGAATGTCAGCCTGTCGCGCGTTGTTGATGGCTATGGAGTGATGAGGAATCATCGCCTTCATGAAGTCCGTGTCACCTATAAGCGCTTGGCTGCGGTTCACCACCAGCAGGGCCACGCCTCCGATAATCGCCACCGCAAGTACAGCAATTTTCGCGACCTCTGGTTGGTACATGCGCCACATGAAGGCCAACATTACCGCTGTCATGACGCAGCCCATCACCAACGAGGAAATGAGCCGGGTCAAGCTGAACAGCATGTGGTCCCAACTGTAAACCAGTTGGTACATCAGGAAGAACATGATGACTGTCGAGGTGATGATCATCGCGGCGAAGCGGCTCCACCCCATGCTCATCCCCTGGTGCTGATCCATCGCGGCCTCCTATTGATCCAGACGCTAAACGGATTAGGCGGCCCTTGGTTCATCAGCGGCTGTCGCTACCCCTGATGTGCGGTTTTCACCGATGGCTACGACTGTTTGGAGGTTTGGCGTGTTCACGTGGAACGAGTTTCAGCACTGGGTCCGCCAGGTTTCACCTGCGCGCCCCACTTCCAATATGCAACGACTGAGGCTTCGTCGCTTCAGAGCATGGCTGACGCCAAAGCCTTGTCCAACCGACACCGACGACGACGGCATGAAAGACATCGACCTCGTTCGTCATCGCAGGCCTCTCGCGCACAAGTCGAAATTGTCCGAGATTAAGGCCCAGCTCGAAGACACGATGACAATCGCTGCGCCCGAAACGGCGGTGTAGGTCAGCGCAGATGCCTCGTTAAACCCTAAGAAAAATGGGCATCCCATCAAGCATAGTCCAAGTGCGAGTTGGAACCACTCCTTCCACCGATGTGGGCTCGCGAGCCCTGATATCCCGAAGATTGAAATCAGAAAGCCGACAATTGAGATTGTCAAACCCGCTGTCGTCGTGGCCGGTACAAGCCATGTGGCGAAATAAACAAATAGCCCGGCAATGGTTATGGGCCAGTCCTGCCACCTGTGATCGTTCATAGCGGATTCCGAGAACTCGTCTCCCCAGTTTTCAAGCAGTTACAGGCTAAGGCCCCTCGCTCTCAAGGTCGTTGACTTGGATCAAAGTCCCTGATCCGTGGGATGCCCATCGGAGTTGCGGCACCGGGACCACCCGAAGCCGCGAACCGACAGGAAGCAATTCTAAAATGCATTCATTCCGAACCGGCCTCGTCCTCCCGAGCTAACGTGGAATAACGAAACGAGCCAGCAATTGGACGTAGTTAACGGGCGGCGATAATTCCTGAGCACAAAGCGCCGAAGCGGTTCGTGAATCTACAGGTTTCTCTACTTCGATCGGGATCGTAGTGACAGGGCCAGCGCGTAAAAGTTCAAAGTTGGCAGCTACGACATTGGACCTTGGGTCCTTCCCTGCATCACAAGCGGACCCACTGCTCGTGGCCACCAATGAGACGTTGGTATATTGAGAGCAGAGGCGGTCCTGGCGCAAATGAGACAAACGCTGCGAGCAGCATCGCTAGTTGTGAACAGTCGTATTCCGAGCAATATCATATCCGGCAAACGGCCGGTCAGCTTTGCCCTTGGTCAAGCTGCAGTTGTCAATCACGCGTGAACCCGGATGCCAGAAGACCGTGGGTCGATTTCCACGCTGCCGAACTCGACGGGCAAGACGTCAAGGATCAGTCTCAAGCCGAAGTTTTGGTCAAGTTTGAAAGGAACCGGAGGGCCACCGCCCTCATGCCAATCGATTACCAGACCGCTGTTCGTAGTCTCCCATCGATAGTAATCGTTCCCGTCGCGTTCGAAAGCGCGCCGAACTTCGCAGCGTGTGCATAGTTCAGACGAGTGCAGGCGGCACATTGAGACGCGCGGGGAGGCGCACGTCACCCCCATTGATCTCGAATCTGGACGCGCTGAAAAGTTTTCTGGGCAGGCTTGCCGCCCTGGCGAGCCGTCGGGTGTCCTCGCTGGCCGGGTTCCCCGGAAGGTCTGGTGGGCGATACCCTGGACCACGGCAAGCATGTTCTTCACCGTGATTGAGTTCGGCCATAGCAGATCCCGTTGGGTCTCCGGCCGTTTCCATCGCTGACGACCGAGGCGAATGGCATTAAGCCTTCGCTCGTCTGGATGGGGCTGATTCCAGTCTCGACGGGCACTTCGCTTCCATCCCTGCGTCAAGCGAAAATGTCCCTGTCGGCCCCCATGGGCCGCGCAAGGGGCGCCTGCCATAGGTTCCGCGAGAGAGGGGATGAGAGCTCCTAGTCTAAGCCGGGCTTTGCTCCTTGGTGTCGCTGATATCAGGCACAAAAAGCGGCTCGGCGTTGCGTTCGCCTACCTTCCTGGCGAGTGTCCGGCCAGGTCGTATCGATAGGCCTCAGACAAGACACGCCAAGCCAAAATTCATCACCCTGCGTCGTCGAAGAGCAAACATGGACCTTGCCGGCAGCCAAGACCGTCGCGGAGGCATCCAAGCCAGCTTCAAAGGCTTCCTGATTGGATCTGGGCCGGTACAGCCGGTCTGTCAGCACATAGCGAGCACTGAGCTCATCCAACCGATCCGCAAGCTTTTCCTTCTCCCCCTCCGCCTGCATCGCCGACACTCCCTGGCGAATGATTTGCACAACCTCATATAAAGGAGAATTGTGCGTTTTGAGAACCTGCGACCCGCAGGCGGGCTCCAAGCGAGGAGCAGGGCGAGCAAGAAATGGTGGCGAGCCAAAGAGACCACAGGGAAGAGCAACAAGCGCTGTTGGTCAAATTGGAACAACAGGGCTTTGCCTTCTGCTCGCGAGCTTTGCTGAACCACAGACCTGACTGCGCCCCTACCATAGCCCAAATGCGGAACCATCCGCACGGCCAGCCATTAGTCCCCATGGAACAAGCTGTGATCCTCGTCTTGGAGACTGACGTCCTTGTAAGGCATGAAATCTCGGAATTCCTGCGCGAGTGCGGCTTCCGAGTCATTGAAGGGGCCACCCGGGAGGAAGTGATTAAGGTGCTTGAGGTGGCGGCTATCCAGCCCGATGTGTTGCTGGCCGAATTGTCTGACTCGGCAGCTAATTTTGAGCTTTCTCAACACGTTCGAGAAAATTACCCTGGTATCGGAATCCTGCTTTCTGGCTCGATCAGCGCATCGGCCAAGAAGGCCGTGGAGCTCTGTCACGGAGGTCCAAATCCTAAAAAACGCGATTATACCGTCCTTGAAAGACGGATCCGCGCTTTGCTTGCCCAGCAAACCCAAAGTAGGGAGCCTGATCAGAAGGTTGGCTGATGGGAACCGAAAGCGGCGAAATGGGTTTAGTGGATGAAAGGGGTAGGGGAGCTGAATCTTGATAGGGCGACATGTCATTTTAGTTGTTGAAGACGAAATCATCATTCGAATGGACACTGCTGAACAGCTTCGCGAGATGGGTTTTGAGGTGGTGGAAGCCAGTCATGCCGCCGAAGCGCTTCAGGTTTTCCAGAGCCACATTCCCGTATCGCTGCTATTCACAGATGTGCAGATGCCGGGAGCGATGAACGGGCTCTCTCTTGCGAATTGGACCCTCCAAAACAGGCCGGGTGTCGTCGTGTCGATAACGTCTGGCTCTGAAGAGATGCTCGCGAAAGCCCGGGCCATCCGAGATAAGCAGTTGGTATTTTCCAAACCGTACGATGCAAAGGTGATAGGCAGGTTTTTTCTGAACCTGCTGGGGCCGCCTCCTCATAGTTTGCGATCCGGCAATGCCGGCTGAAGTCAATCCATAAACTCCCAAAGGGGGACAGTCCGGGTCATTCGCGGATTTCTGCTGGGTTACTCCAGCAGTCCGTCAGCCGGACCGGCGAGGTGTGGAAGCGCTCTGCTTGCTGATCGATCCTGAGCACTCTTGCGGGGACGTGCCCCCGCACGCCGTCGTGAGCTTAGCTATCCGGAAGGTTCTATACGGCCACAATCAAGGCTATGGCCGTGCGCCGACATTCCTGCTGCTGATCGGCTACGAACAGGTCCGCTCTGTCGCAGCAGTGATTGCCGATGACATGGCCGCTGCCATTGCATCATTGCGCCGGCACTGGCTTCGGACACAGGCTGGCCTCTGGCGTGGGTCGTTGGAGGCCTGTTGGATTGCTCGCGGCGGGAGTTATCTCGTCGCATGTCGGTTCTTTGATCGAGCAGCGCAGGATGGGCTGTTGAAGCTTGCTGCAGGCCCGTGGCGCCTCGCAGTCGAAGCGGCTGAGAAGACGCTCCGGTCTATGCCACCGAGAAAATCTAGGGTTTCTCGACGTGGCCTCCATGCCAATTGGCATCCCGAGTTGGTAGCCGGCTCGGCTTGGCCAATTGCTGCCTCAGCATACGAACCGCATTGCGCTGGGTCAAAGTTCGTCTCGTCTATTGCGACTACAAGATGCTGCGAACGATGGCAGTTGGCCATCCGGCAATGGAGGCCATCCTAATGAAGCTGATCCTATCGCTGTACTTTGCGACCTATCCTGACGCCATCTCCTCGAAAATCGCGGCGAACTCGGTTGCTCTCGCCAAGCAGATCGATGCCTCGCTTCATGCCGTTGCCATCAATGTCGACATTCCGGACGTTTCGAACGCGCTCTCAAACTATTTGCTAGATCTTCCCTACAAGATACAAGAGGTCGAGGCGACCAGTCGCAAGCGCAGCAAAGTTCTCCTCGAGGCAATTGCCCAAGAAGCCGAACAAGGTGGTGTGTCCCTCACCACGCAGGAGTTGACCGCGCCACCGGCCTTGATGGGCGATCTTGCCGCGAAGCATTCCCGCTATTCCGATATCTGCCTGGTTGGTTGGGCGCCTGCCGACCAGACGGCGCGAATGATAGCCGAGGGGATCCTATTCGGCTCGGGTCGACCGACCCTGCTTCTTCCCGACTCCACGGACCTTGGGGCCCTTGGACATGTGGTTATCGCCTGGGACGGCAGCCGAGTGGCCGCACGGGCTGTTGCCGATGTGAGGGCTTTTCTCGAACGTGCGTCCAGGATCACCGTTGTGACCGTGACCGACGAGAAGCCGCTTCCTGGAGAGGGCATCGGCGAGCGCCTTGCGCTGGGCTTGAGGACCCGTGGTCTGGTGGCCGAGGCTGTCTCTATCCAGGCAGGGGACAGTTCAATCGGAACGGCGCTTCAGGAGCATGCTCTCAAGATCGGCGGCAATCTGCTTGTCATGGGCGGATACGGCCACTCCCGCGTCAGGGACTTCGTGCTTGGCGGAGCCACCGAAGGCATTCTCGCGGATCTTCGCCTGCCTGTCGTGCTGTCGCATTAGGTCGTCCTGAGATGAGAGGCGACACGGATCCTATCCTGCGTTTCCATGGCGCAGCCCATGGCGTCACCGGCTCATGCTATGAGATCGAGACGCCGCATTCGCGCATCCTCATCGACTGTGGCCTGTTCCAGGGGTCAAAGTCCGAACGGGAATTAAACTATGGGGCGTTCCCGTTTCCCCCGGACGCGATTGACGCTGTCATCCTGACGCACGCGCATATCGATCACAGCGGCCTTCTGCCTAAACTGGTCAAACAGGGCTTTTCTGGTCCAATCCATACGACCCGCGCCACCATCGATCTTTGCTCGGTCATGCTGCCGGACTCGGCGCATATCCAGGAAATGGAGGTCGAGCACCTGAACCGTCGCAACGCGCAGCGCGGGCGCCCACCCGTCGAGCCGATCTACGGCCAGCAGGATGCGGCCGCGTGCATGACATTGTTTCGGGCTTTGGAATATGGCGAATGGACCGCCATCACCGATGGCGTTCGCGGCCGCTTCTGGAATGCTGGTCATCTGCTTGGTTCGGCATCGGTAGAGCTGGAGATCGACCGGGGTGATGCACCGCTGCGCATCATATTCTCGGGCGACATCGGTCCAGGCCACAAGCTGCTTCAGACCGATCCCGTGGGGCCGGCAGGCGTTGACTATCTGATCTGCGAGTCGACCTATGGCGACCGTGACCGGCCGGACGTTTCGCCCGAACAGCGGCGATTCCAGCTCGGTGACATCGTGCGTGGCGCCGCGGAGGCCGGCGGCCCCCTCATCATTCCGTCCTTCGCCGTCGAGAGGACGCAAGAACTGCTGGTTGATCTGTATTTGCTCATGCAAGCGGGGCAGGTGCCGTCAGCTCCGGTCTTCGTAGACTCGCCGCTGGCAACACGCGCCAGTGCGATTTTCGAGCGGCATGCCAACGAGATCGAACAGGGTGACGTGCTGCGCCAGGCGCTCAACTCGAAGGAGCTGCGCTTCACGGAGACGGTGGAACAGAGCAAGGCGATCAACCGCCTGAGCGGCTTCTTCGTGGTGATCGCCGCCAGCGGCATGTGCGATGCGGGTCGAATCCGCCATCATCTCAAGGCCAATCTCTGGCGCCGGAACGCCACGGTGATGATGGCCGGATACCAGGCCCAAGGGTCGCTTGGCAGGATTTTGCTCGACGGCGCACAGCGCGTGCGTATCCAGGGTGAGGAAGTCGAGGTCAAGGCACGCATTTGCCTGTTCGACCTCTATTCCGGCCACGCCGACGCCAGCGAACTGGTCGCCTGGCTCAAGGCTCGAGCTCCGGTGAAGCATGCGGCTTTCCTGACACATGGCGAGGATGCTGGGCTCGGTGGCCTCAGCGAGCGGCTGCGAGGGTTGATCCCTTTTGACAGGATCATCGTGCCGATGCTGGATGACGCCTTCCGATTGACGCCCGGCGGCAGTTTGCCGGTTGAGCTCAATGAGCCGCGCCGTCTGAGGCCGGAAAAGGTCGCCCGCCTCGACTGGCACAACGATCTTTCCAAGCTTCTTCTGGACATCAACGAGACGGTCAGCGCCGCCGCCGACGAACGGGGTCGCGCAGCGGTCATCAGGCGCATGCGCAGGGCGCTTGAGGACAACGATGCATAGAGGGAGGCCACGAAGCGATGAACTGAAAGCGCGGGAACGCGTTTGTGTCCATTCGCTGCAGATCGACGAACACAGGCGCATGTCGCGGTCCGGCGACAGTCGCCAATAGGCAATGGAGTCAGACATGACCGAGCATACGACTGTACCAGCTTCCGGGGGCCGGCTGGCCGACCGCGAACTGCACGATATCGATGCCTATTGGCGCGCCGCGAACTATCTGACGATCGGCCAGATCTACCTGCTCGACAATCCGCTGCTGCGCGAGCCGCTGCGGCTGGAGCACGTCAAGCCGCGCCTGCTCGGCCACTGGGGAACGTCGCCGGGGTTGAGTTTCATCTATGCGCACCTCAATCGCGCGATCCGGCTCAGGAACGCAAACGTGATCTATGTCTGCGGCCCCGGCCATGGTGGCCCGGCAATGGTGGCGAACACCTATCTTGAGGGCACCTACAGCGAGCTCAATCCAGACATCGAGATGAACGAGCAGGGGATGCGCAAGCTGTTCCGGCAGTTCTCGTTTCCCGGCGGTATACCGAGCCATGCAGCACCGGATGTGCCGGGCTCGATCCATGAGGGTGGCGAGTTGGGTTATTCGCTGTCGCACGCCTATGGCGCGGCCTTTGACAATCCGGATCTTGTGGTCGCCTGCGTCGTCGGTGACGGGGAGGCTGAAACGGGACCGCTGGCAGCCGCATGGCATTCCAACAAATTCCTCAACCCCGCGTGCGACGGGGCGGTTCTCCCGATCCTGCATCTGAACGGCTACAAGATCGCCAATCCAACCATTCTGGCCAGAATTCCCGAAGACGAATTGCGGGCGCTGTTCGTTGGCTATGGCTATGAGCCGCTCTTCGTCGAGGGGCACGATCCGGCATTGCTGCATGAGCGGATGGCCGAGGTGCTCGACGATGCGCTCGATCGCATCCAGGCCATCCAACATTCCGCGCGCAACGGCTCCGCCGCGACCGCGTCGCGACCGACATGGCCGATGATCGTGCTGCGCAGTCCCAAGGGCTGGACAGGGCCGAAAGAGGTGGACGGGCTGAAGACCGAGGGCTTCTGGCGCTCGCATCAGGTTCCCCTGTCGGGCCTGGCGGAAAACCCCGCCCATCTCAAGCTGCTCGAGGAGTGGCTGAAAAGCTACCGGCCCGAGGAACTGTTCGACGCCGCCGGCGCGCCGGTCGCCTCGATCCGTGCCACCGCACCCCACGCCACACGGCGCATGAGCGCAAACCCGCATGCCAATGGCGGTCTGCTGCGCCGATCCCTCGAACTGCCCGGTTTGCACGACCATTCCGTGGCCGTCGCACTGCCCGGCGCGGTTAAGGCCGAGTCAACGCGCGTGATGGGGAACTTCCTGCGTGACGTGATGAAGATGAACCAAGCCGCGAAGAACTTTCGCATCGTCGGCCCGGACGAGACCGCCTCGAACCGGCTTCAGGACGTGTTCGAGGTTACCGAGCGTGCCTGGATGGAAAAGATCCTGCCCGAAGACGTTCATCTTGGGCGCGAGGGCAGGGTTCTCGAAATCCTTTCCGAGCATAACTGTCAAGGTTGGCTCGAAGGCTATCTGCTGACTGGGCGGCACGGTCTATTCTCCTGCTACGAGGCGTTCATCCACATCATCGATTCCATGTTCAACCAGCATGCAAAATGGCTGGATGCCTGCCGCGACATTCCGTGGCGGCGGCCGATCGCGTCGCTGAACTATCTGTTGTCCAGCCATGTCTGGCATCAGGAACACAATGGCTTCAGTCACCAGGATCCCGGCTTCATCGACGTTGCCCTCAACAAGAAGGCCGACATCGTGCGGGTCTATCTGCCACCGGATGCCAACACCTTGCTGTGCGTCGCCGACCATGTGTTGCAGACCTGGAACCGCATCAACGTCATCGTCGCCGGCAAGCCGCCGTCATGGCAGTGGCTGTCCATGGACAAGGCGATCGTTCACTGCAGGGCGGGCATCGGCATATGGGACTGGGCTTCGACGGATAACGGGGCCGAGCCGGATGTGGTGATGGCTTGCGCCGGCGACGTGCCGACCCTCGAAACGCTGGCCGCGGTGCAGATCTTAAGGCGGCAGATTCCCGATCTCAGGCTTAGGGTGGTCAATGTCGTCGACCTGATGACCCTGCAACCCAAGGAATTTCACCCGCACGGTCTCTCGGATCGCGAATTCGACGCGCTGTTCACCACCGATAAGCCGGTCGTCTTTGCCTATCATGGCTATCCCTGGACCATCCATCGCCTGACCTATCGGCGCACCAACCACGACAACATTCATGTGCGCGGCTACAACGAGGAGGGCACGACGACGACGCCCTTCGACATGACAGTGCTCAACGGTCTCGATCGCTTTCATATCGTCCAAAGCGTCCTCGACTGGGTTCCGAAGCTGAAGCGCGTGCGGGTCGGTGTGAAGCAGGCGATGGACAGCAAGCTGCTTGAGCATCGAGCCTATATTCGCGTCCATGGTCAGGACATGCCGGAAATACTTGACTGGAAGTGGGGCCAGGACCTCGAAGTGGCGCCGACCAGCGTGGGTTGAGGGCGACATGACAGACGCCATCCTGGTCCTCAACGGTGGGTCCTCCAGCTTGAAGTTCGCTGTTTTCGATGGACGCGACGAACTTCCGCTTGTGCTGCGTGGCAATGTCGCTTCGCTCGGGCAACAACCACGGCTGCATGTCGAGGCCGTGGGCGATCAGCCGGTGATCGAAAGGAGCCTCGGCGGTGGTCCAATCGATATTGCTAAGGCATTCGCGACAGTAGCGTCCCTGCTCGCCGATCGCGATCTTCTGCATCGCATCGGCAGGGTCGGGCACAGGGTCGTTCATGGTGGCCGTGATTTTACGGAACCCACCCGGCTTGACGCGCGCGCGATCGAGGCACTGCGCCTGCTTGAGCCGCTGGCGCCGATCCATCAGCGGATCAATCTAGAGATTGTCGCACTGGCTGCCGGCCTGCTGCCGCATGCCCTGCAGGTCGGATGCTTCGACACGGCATTCCATTCGACCCGGCCAGCGGTCGCCAAGACTTATGGCCTTCCGCGCGCAATGACCGAGGCGGGTATCATTTCCTATGGTTTTCATGGGCTGTCCTACAGCCACATCGCTTCAAAACTGCGCGGCCGCTACGGCGCCGGCGCTGGCGGCCGGGCGATTGTCGCCCATCTCGGCAGCGGCGCGAGCCTGTGCGCCATGAATTGCGGGGTAAGCGTCGCAACGACGATGGGCTTTTCGACGCTGGACGGCCTTATCATGAGCACACGTTGCGGCGCGCTCGACCCGGGGGTCATCCTCCATTTGCTGCAGGACCGGAAGTTGTCGACCGATAGACTTGTCACGCTTCTGTATGAGCAATCCGGCCTGCTCGGCGTGTCGGGGATATCCGGTGACATGGTGACGCTGATCGGCTCAGACGATCGTGCCGCCGCCGAGGCCATCGACCTATTCGTCTATCGCATCGGGCGCGAGATCGGATCGCTGGCCGCCGCGCTGGGAGGTCTGGATACGCTGGTGTTCACGGCCGGCATCGGCGAAAACGCGCCGTTAATCCGTGAGAGGATCGGCGCCGCGGCCAGTTGGCTTGGCCTCGGTATCGACCATAACCGGAACCAGCGCGGTGAGGAAATCATCAGCTTTGCCGGTTCCAGCGTCGAGGTCCTGGTGATCCCCACGGATGAGGAAAGGGCGGTAGCCGCCCAGCTGTCCTCCGAGCTGCACCGGCACGAGCACCCGTCACCTGGGGGCCAAGAGGGCTGATGTCAGTGCTTGGCGAGCAGGAAATGCGCGATAGCGCGAGCAAGCGATCAGCGCAGGCCAGCGTGTCTCAATCACCCGCGGCGACGTTTCCCCCGCCTGGCCTCAGCGAAACCGAAGCGCAGGCAAGGCTTGTCGCCGAAGGCTTCAACGAATTGCCCAGGTCCGGTCGGCGCACGCCGTTGCGGATTACTTTCGAGGTCATGCGCGAACCGATGCTGGCGCTTCTATTGGGTGGAGGTGCCGTTTACCTGCTTCTTGGCGATCTGCAGGAGGCGTTGATCCTGCTTGCCTTTGCCACGTTGTCAGTGGGAATAACCATCGTTCAGGAAGCTCGGACAGAACGCGTTCTGGAGGCGTTGCGCGATCTGACAAGTCCCCGTGCCCTGGTGATACGCGACGGTGAACGCAAGCGCATTGCTGGTCGCGAGGTGGTGCGCGGCGATTTGGTCGTGCTGGGCGAGGGGGATCGGGTGCCGGCCGATGTTTTGCTAATCCAGAGCCGGGATCTCCAGACCGATGAATCTCTGCTGACTGGCGAATCCGTCCCGGTGCGCAAGATTGCGGCGAAAGTCGGCGACCCGCCGGGCGAGCGTCGACCAGGTGGCGATGACCTGCCTTTCGCATTTTCTGGATCACTCGTCGTTCGCGGTTCAGGCATCGGCGAAGTTCTGGCAACCGGGCCGCTAAGTCAAATCGGTGCGATCGGGCAATCGCTTAGCACCATGCAGACCGAAGCACCCCGCTTGCAGCGACAGACAAAACGCCTTGTCGCCATCTTCGCGCTGGTCGGCGGCGCGGTCAGTGTTCTCGCGGTCGTGCTTTATGGCCTGCTGCGCGGCGGATGGCTTGATGCGGTGTTGGCCGGTATTGCGCTCGGCATGTCGATGCTGCCCGAGGAATTTCCGATGGTGCTGACAATCTTCATGGCCATGGGCGCATGGCGCATCTCGCAGGCGCGCGTGCTCACCCGTCGTGCAGCGGCGATCGAGACCCTTGGCTCGGCAACGGTCCTTTGCACCGATAAGACCGGAACGCTGACCGAGAACCGCATGACAATTGCAGAACTGAGAACGCCCGATGGCGAACTGTTTCGCCTGCTGAACAACTCAAACACAGAGATGCCGGCGGCATTTGGGGAGATGGTCGAGATCGGCATGCTAGCCAGTGCCGAGATTCCCTTTGATCCGATGGAAAGGGCATTTCACAAACTCGCGCAGGAGCGATTGCCCAAGCGCGCAGACAGCACCGATCGGAAACTGGCCCGCGCCTATGGGTTGCGCCCTGAACTGTTGGCAATGTCGAATGCCTGGCAATCGTCGGCTGAAGGTGGCGACTGCCTGATTGCCGCCAAGGGTTCCCCGGAGGCCATCATCGCACTTTGCCGTCTACCTGCCGATCATGTCGCTTCGGTCAAGGGTGTTGTGGACGCCATGGCGACGGAAGGGCTGCGCGTCCTAGGCGTTGCGCGTTCCAGCCATGCAGGCGATCAACTGCCGGACAAGCAGACTGGTTTCGATTTCGAATTCGTCGGCCTCGTCGGGCTTGCCGATCCCCTGCGTTCAGGGGTTCCGGACGCGGTGAGCAATTGCCGCTCCGCCGGAATTAGAGTGGTCATGATTACCGGGGACTATCCCGCGACCGCGAGAGCAATCGCCAGGCAGGCTGGGCTCGATTTCAACGATGTCGTCTCCGGTGATGAGCTCAAGACACTGGATGACGCAGCCCTGTCGGCGCGCGTGAAAACCACATCGGTGTTCGCGCGGATCATGCCCGAGCAGAAACTGGCAATCGTCAGAGCCTTGAAGTCGAACGGCGAGATTGTCGCCATGACGGGAGACGGCGTCAACGATGCTCCGTCGCTGAAAGCCGCAAACATTGGCATTGCCATGGGCGGTCGCGGCACGGATGTCGCGCGCGAGGCGTCGTCCATCGTCCTCCTCGACGACGATTTCGGGTCGATAGTCAAAGCCATCCGGCTGGGCCGCCGCATCTACGACAACTTGCGCAAGGCAATGGGCTTCATTCTTGCCGTGCACGTGCCGATCGCCGGGCTGGCCCTGCTTCCATTGCTGTTTGGGCTTCCTATCCTGTTCGGGCCAATTCACATTGCCTTTCTGGAGATGGTGATCGATCCGGTCTGCTCATTGGTCTTTGAAGCAGAAACCGAGGAAGATGACACGATGAAGCGTCCGCCGCGGGATCCGGAAGCGGCGCTCTTCTCGCGCTCGTTGATCGCATGGAGCGTTGTGCAGGGCACGCTGGCGTTTGCTCTCGTCGCCGCTATTTTTCTTCTCTCCCTGCACTGGGGAATACCGGAAAATGAAATTCGCGCGCTGACATTCTTCTCGCTGGTGCTAACGATCGTCGGGCTGATTTTCGTCAACCGTACGTTCAGCGATTCACTGCTGATCTCATTGTTCCGTCCAAATCGATCGCTTGGTATCGTCGTCGTGGTGGTTGCTGCCGCACTGGGTGGGACACTTTTCTGGCCGCTCGCCAGTACTCTCTTTCAGTTTGGACCGCTGCATCTGGACGATCTCACCGTGACCCTTGCTGCCGGGATTGCGGTGTTGGTCTGCCTTGAGGTCCTGAAACATTTCTGGCGGGATGGGCTGAAAGCCTGAAACACTGGAAGTCGGACCGCGATGCCGATCGGTGCACGGACGCCTACCCCGCAGGGCCCGATGAGGCAAGAAATGTCGGAGCCATTTGGAGTAGCGCAAATGGTCAACATTGCCTCCAGACCTGCCAGGGATTGCAATTTGACGCGAAGCAAGACTTCCCACGATCTGGGAGACGACGCTGAAGGGACATTCATACGTCGTGGGCCGATGCAGGACCGGAATGAGAATGGCCCCATTCTTAAGTATGGCTGGGAGACGGGCCTTGAGTGAGAGCAAATTGGGCGGCCGCTGATTTGCGCCAGATCAAACGAGTGTCCTGTGACCACGGCTATGGTGATGCAGCCCGGAGATACACTCGATGTTGCCCTTCACGCGTGATCAGTTTCTCGCCAACCTGGTCGCATACAATGAAGCCATCTGGCCCGCGCAACTGTCTGCATTTGCCCTTGGCTTGCTTGCCGTGGCCCTGTTGTTTTGGCGACCGCAAATTGCGGATCGTCTGATCGCTGGCACCCTTGCAATCATGTGGCTGTGGACCGGAGTTCGATATCATTGGCTCCATTTTGCCGAGATCAACAAGGCCGCGCTTATCTTTGGCGGCCTCTTTGTCGCGCAGGGAGCCATGCTGGCCTATGTTGGTGTCGTCAGTAACGAACTGCGCTTCGGGCTGGGTTCTGGACCTGCAGCAAGCGTGGGAATTGGTTTAGTCGCCTATGCGGTCGTCCTTTACCCCCTCCTAGGCATCTGGACGGGTCACGCATATCCGCAAATGCCAGTGTTCGGTGTCACGCCCTGTCCGGTGACGATTTTCACCTTCGGTTTCTTCCTCTTCGCAAAGCCTCCTATGTCGCGGTGGTTGCTCGCGATCCCGTTCATCTGGTCGTTGATCGGAGGGAGTGCAGCGTTCCTCCTCGGCGTGCCGCAAGACTGGTTACTTCTCGTCAGCGGTGTTGTTGCAGTCCCGTTGGTGCTTGCCTGTCGCAGCGACATCAATTTGGAAGGTTTGAAATCTTGAGCTTGCCGATCCATCATCGCTGTCGGATTCAAGGTTTGCTAGGTACCACAGCGGTGAGGGGTATGACAGCGGAAGCTGCCCTTTTGTCAGGAAACCCGTTAGGCTCGCTTGGCTTGTGATGGCGCAAGATGCTCGGCCTTAAACAGTTGTCCGACATGAAACAATTGAGATTGCTTGGCGTCCTGGCGGCGACAGCGATCGGTCTATATGTATGCTATCTATTGGCGCTGCCGTTTTTGCCGGCATTGACTTGGGCGCTCGTGCTGGCAATCGTCCTTCTTCCGGCACATCTGAAGGTGGAGGCAAAGACCAGAAATCGGAATCTGGCAGCCCTGATATCGGTCAGCGTCGCGGCGGTTGCAGTCGGTCTGCCGCTCATCTTCGTGGCACAGCAACTCGTTCGCGAGGCGGCAAACGGAGCTACCTATCTAGAGGAGATTATCCGGGGCTGGAACCCAGATGGCTTCGTGTCGGACTATCCCAGGCTTGCGGGTGTTGCGGTGTGGATCAAGGATCGGCTCGATCCGGCTGGCTCAGTCGCCGCATTCGCGCAATGGCTGACGGGACAAAGCACATCGCTTTTGCGCGGCTCGATCAATCAGGTCGTGATGTTCGTCCTGACATTCTATCTTCTGTTCTATTTCCTGCGGGACCGCGAACGTGCCCTGCGATGGGTCGAGAGCCTTTCTCCCTTGCGCCGTCTTGAAACGGCATACGTACTGTCCCGCTTTGCAGAAACAGTACATGCGACTCTCATAGGCACCGTGTTCGTAGCCGCTGTCCAGGGAGCGCTGGGCGGCCTGATGTTCTGGTGGCTCGGCTTGGCCACTCCGGTCTTTTGGGGTCTGGTGATGGGACTTCTGGCCATCGTGCCGGTGCTCGGCGCATTCGTAATCTGGGTGCCGGCAGCGGTCTATCTCAGTCTGGAAGGCGCTTGGGCTCGCGCGGCGATGTTGACCATCTGGGGCGGCGTCATCGTGGCCGGCATCGACAACCTGCTCTATCCGATGCTTGTCGGGAGCCGGTTGCGGCTACACACGGTGGTGGCCTTCATAGGCGCGGTTGGTGGCATTGTCCTCTTCGGAGCATCCGGGCTCGTCCTCGGCCCCGCGGCGATAGCCGTCACCATCAGCCTCATCGATATCCTCAAGAAGCGATTGAACAACCCACCCAAGACGGAAGTGGCTCCCAACAGCTAGTCTGGCACTTTGCTTGGCAGCTCTCGCCGAACCAGGACAAGCGTGGGATCGTCAGGATAAGTTGTCACGGTGAATCCCATCTCGCGTTCAAGCTCGATGGCAGCGCGGTTTTCGCGGTTCTCGATCGACTCGATTGTTTCGAGGCCCAGCCTTTCAGCGTATTTCGCAATGTACGCGAGCAACTCCCAGCCGACGCCTAGATGCTTGCGATCCGCACGAATGCAAATCGCGACTTCTCCGTGCCGACGAGCCTGATCGGATGCCAGTGTTGCGACCGCGATCAGCTTTCCGTCGACTGAGAAGGCAAGAAAATTGTGTACCAGGGCATCATCGGAGCGTGTCATTGCGACGAGCCGCTCATGCGACACTTCCTTCACTCCGCCGAGAAAGCGAAATCGCAGGTCTTCGGGCGTCACATGGGTAAAGAATTCGGCCAGGATTGGCTCATCGTCTGCACACGCACGGCGCACCTCGAAGCGAAATCCGGTACGTGTGGTAAGAGTATTATTGCTGTCCGTAGTCATTTGCTGCCTGCAATCGTTAGAGCTGCTATTGGCGAGCGTGGCCGCTCACGGTCTGCGGCGCGCCTTAACCAATAGACGTTGCGTCACTCGCTCATATTGTGAAGCGCCTCATGCTTGACGATTTCGATGCTGCGCAGGCTGAGCATGCGGATGACGCCCTTGTCCTTCAGCCGGGTGAAAACACGCGATACCGTCTCGATGGTGAGCCCGAGATAGTCGCCGATATCCATGCGCGACATCGGCAGCTCGACTTGCCGCAATCCACCCTGCCGCTCCGTCATATCGACCAGGAACGCGGCGACGCGTTCGATTGCGTTCTGGCGGCCGAGAACCAGCAAGTGCTCCTGAGCCCTGGTCAACCCGTTGAGCGCCAAGGGCAGCAACTGATGGGACATGTCCGCTCCAGCAGTGAAGCGGAAGACGCGGACACCGGTGGCATTGATCGCTTCGGCAAAGAAGTGGTGCGTCATGTCAGCTTCGAAGCCGAATGTCTCTCCGGCCAGGTGGAAGGCACTTATCTGCCGGCGGCCATCAGCAAGCAGGCGGTAGATGCGCACGGCGCCGAACTCCACCTGGTAAAAGGCTCCGGCCTTCTCGCCCTGGGCATAGATTTCCGAACCAGCGGGAAAGAAGCTGACCGGCTGCGGCGGTGCCGAATCGAGTATTGCTGGCAGGGTCGGCCGGGCAGAATGCGACGGGAGTGAAATTCTGGAGGTCGTGTAGGCGTGCATGGCGGTTTCCCCGGTTGATCCGTGACACAGCAATCGCGCGAATCCGCAGGTCGCGAAATTCGGTTATGTCCCTACGGGGAATTACCTAGTACCGGGAGTCGTTGAAGACGGCGGGAGCTTCCCTGGGGTCCTTCTGCATTTCGGGCCCGCAGTGGGTGGACATGTCAGGACAAAACCTGAGGCGGCTCCCGTCTCTATCTCATCCGCGTCATTTCAGTGATAAGGACTAGCCGTCGGTAAGACTAGCGCGTCGCCGCCAGTTTGCGTGACCCGCAGTCACCTGCCATGAGCCAAGCCGACGCAGCGAGCCGCCCTGGCCCGCCTGATGGGCGCTTGCGGAGCGGCGCTCTTCGACCCCCGCATGTCGCAACACTCATCAGCGCTGAGCCTTGACCCCGATCAACGACGCATTCGACTTCAGCCGGTACCACTGTCCAAAAATAATGGAGAACTCAGTGTCTCACGAAGCTATTCGCCATTATCCATCAAGGCAGACCAAAATAAACTTGCAATGGCATCTGTCGAACGATCCGCCGCGACTCCGCACCTCGGATGAAGGACTAGTTTGGCATCTGAAACATGCCGTGCATTGTGGTTGCCGGCCATTGCCGAATGATGTCAACGAAGAGTTGGAGAATCGTGGTATCTTTGCCGTTGTGCAGTCACCGCACCTGGCTTGAGAAATAATCCGAGCCAACCCCTGTCTCAAATGGACCGAAACAGCAGGACCGCCACCCCAAGGAATCCCGCTAGTTGCGGTGATCGCGGGTGTCAAAGAGGATAACCAAGTGCCGCTCCTTTGCATACTGCACGATGTATGTAGTCAATTGATCGTCGCTTTCGCCGCAATCGGGCCGAGCCCAACGCACGGCTTCGATCGTGGATTTGGTTGAAATCGATTCGCCCGCGTGATGCTTTGAGAGCGCTGCGGCAACCAGTTTCAGACCCGAGCGAACCGTGCTTTCCCCTGATGCTTCCAAAACCCGGAGCTTCAACTCTTCCTTGGCAAGCAAATTCTCAACGACATGCCGCTGTTCCGGGCTCAATTCGTGAGAGAGCATCTCGCGAAAGTGAGCGATATTGGCGTGTGCCACATAGCGATCCACGAGCTGGCTCCCAAACAGGTGCTCTTTTTTGGGTCTGAACGTTCCCGAGCAAAAAATATTAAGCCGAATATCCCTGCGGTCCAATCAAATTCGGACCGCCTGACGAGGGGGCTTGGAAGCAAAGCTGATTTCAATTTGATTCGGAACAAAGACGACAACACGAACTTGGACGAGGTTTGGCTCCAGGATGGCCTTTTAAGTTGTCTTTCCAATCTGAGTTTCTGGTCAACTCTATTTTGGATTCCCGAGTTGGCACAACCGTGAGTTGGAGAGTGCTGTGGAAGCGTTGCCTTCTGTCCGAGCCCTGACGCCCTGTGATCGATGCGCCGTGCGCAGAACATCACTGTGCAACAGGGTCAATGTCGACTTACAGAAGGAACTCGCCAGGCTTTCCCATCACCGGACGTATCGTCTCGGCGAAACGGTGCTTGGCGAAATGGAGGCGACATCCTTTGTGGGCATCGTCGTGTCCGGCGTGTTGCGCATGCAGAAGTCACTGGAAGACGGACGCCAGCAGCTCGTCGGTTTGCTGTTTCGTTCAGACTTCTTCGGCCGCGTCTTCGGAGGCCTTTCCGACTACGACATAGAGGCGGCGTCCGATGTGACGCTATGTTGTTATGAGCGTCGCGCCTTCGAGCGATTGACGGAGCGCTTTCCCGAGCTCGAGCATCAACTGATGCTGAGCACGCTGAACGAACTCGACGCAGCGCGCAATTGGATGCTGCTGCTTGGCTGCCAGACGGTGCCGGAACGAGTTGCCAGCTTCTTCCTGATGCTTTGCCGTCGTAGCGGTGCGAATGAATTGACGCCTGACGCGAACCTTTCGATCCATGTACCCATCAGTCGCCGTGACATGGCCAGCTATCTTGGGACAACCGGGGAGACCATCAGTCGCGTCATTCACGAGATGTGCCGCAAGGGCATCATCAAAATCTGCAATGCGCAGAATTTTAAAATTCTTAACAAGCGACAACTCGTCAGGATGTCGGGTCGCGACGACCTTTCGAGCATACCGCGAACAGCATCCCGATTGAAAAGCTGGTAGTGATAGCGGGTCGTCGGAGGAAGGCAACCCGATCCGATCGCCTAGCTCCGGCCCCGTGCGTCATGATGAACACAATGACTGAGCTTCATTTCTGGCCGATTGCACAGTGCCTCGTTTTGCTGACACTCGCGAACGGAGTGCCCCCAATCGCCAAGAAAATGCTTGGCGATTGGCTCGCATGGCCGATCGATGGCGGTCGGCTCTTCTGGGACGGACAGCCGCTCTTGGGCAAGTCAAAGACGCTTCGCGGGTTCGTGCTGGCAACCCTCGCTACTGCGATCGGCGCTCCCCTTGTCGGGCTCGACATTGAAACTGGAGTGCTCTCGGCTTCACCGCCATGGTCGGCGACATACTGTCGAGCTTCATCAAACGTCGCTTGGGTCTAGCTCCGAGCGCCGAGGCGCCAGGCTTCGATCAGGTGCCGGAATCTCTGTTGCCTTTCCTGGCGGTCAAGAACCTTGTGGGCTTTTCGGTTTGGGACATTCTGATCGGTGTCGGCGCGTTCTGGATTGGCGAACTCGTGGTTTCCCGGCTTCTTTACATGCTGCGCATCAGGGACAGACCCTACTGATCCTTGCGGGCCAGATGGGGCCGTGTGATCTCGGGAAGGCAGTTCAGCCGTACTGCGGCGACACTCGAGCCGGCGCCAACCGATGTATAACCCATCATGCCATGATACATCCACGCGCCGGCGCCCATCGTCCGCGGGAGTTTCGAATCCAGGGTGATCGGAATTCTCGCGGCAGACAGATCTGGCCGCCATGGTTGTGACCTGCGAACAGCACGTCGAATCCAGCGTGAACTGCCTGGCGATAGATCTCGGGAGTATGCGAAAGCAGGATCGAATATGCGTCGGCCGGCACATCGGCAGCCGCCTTTTCAATATTGTCGACCCGAAAGAAATGCGCATCGTCAATTCCAGCGAGATAGATGCGCTCTCCGCCCCGCTCACTTCCAGTTCGTTCATCAGCATGCGAATGCCCATGTCCTCCAGGGCCGGAACCATTCGAACTGTATCGTGGTTGCCGAGCACCCCGTATAGCGGTCCCCTGAGAAAGGTGCGTACGCGGGCGACACCGTTCACGGCGGCTTCAAAGGGACCGAAGGTCTTTGCGCGGAAATCACAGGTCAGGACGCAAATGTCATAGTCTAGACCAGCGACGACTTCGGTGAGGCGATCTATCGCGGGGCCGCTCATGTCCGTATGCAGATCGCTGAGGTGCAGAATCCGGAATCCTTCGAAGCGGCGTGGCAGGGTTGCCGACGTGATAGTGTTGACGCGGAGTTGGACGTTTTCGGCGTTGCGGCACCCGCGTCCATAGAGCCCCGTGACCCGCAGCCCGTTGCGGATCATTGTAGAGATCGAATACCAGTTCTCCAGGTGAAAGAAGTTCAGGCCGTGGCCGAAGATTTGTGCTTCGTGCTCGTCTTCTATGCCCAGACGCTGCCTTGCATGGATCCGGCCAAGGCGTTCGTCCAGCCTGAGGCTGATGTCAGTCATCGCGGTCCAAAGCCAAGTTGGTGGCGCAGAGAGAACGTGCACCAATCCTTGCAGGCACACCAAGCCATTTGGTGACCTTCGCTGCTGCCGAAACTATTGCTGCAGCGTCTCAATGTAACTGGCCAGGTTGTGGATGCGTTCGGTCGTGACGACCTCACCGCCGCTGTGGCCGTAAAGTTTTTCGTCTTGCTCAAGGAACTGGCGACCCCACACCGGCATCTCGCGATCGCCGTGGCTCGGTACGGCATAGCGACCGTCGATAGTCGCGAAGACCCTCGAATAGGGAAACGTCCCCCCATTGAGTTTGGAGAGGTGTGTCAGGTCGGCCGGACGCTTCGTCAACAGGTCACGCAAGGGGCCGTCGCCCTTGCCATCGAGACCATGACAAACTGCGCAGGAGTTCAGATATTCCGCCTCGCCATAGCTCATTTCCTGCGCCCTGGACGCTTCGCAGGCCATGGTCGCGAGAGCTAATACGAGTAGGAATCTCATGCGCGCATCCACCATTTGATCGGCTAAGCGTACCGCGTCAACCCGCACACGGGTTGATCAGGATCAATTCGGCGTTGGTATGTGTCTTTGATTCAGCGCAATGGGCATGCCGAACCGTCTTGTTATCGTTGTCATGGAAATTGACAAGAGACGGAGCAGCCGCCATGGCTTTCAGGACGATACTTACGGTTACAGGACCGCATATGGGTGACGGCGATCTCAAACTCGCCGCTGACCTTTGCGACGAAGTCGGTGCCCATCTTGCCGTTCTTGCCGTTGTCATTGCTGCGCCGCCGCCAGTCGGAGACTATGCAGCAATCGTTTCAGAAGACTGGCTGAAGGAGCGGCAGGCCGACGAGAAGCTCTTGGAGAGGCGAGCCGCTGCCGTGTCGGCTTTTCTCGCCAACAGAGCGCTTTCTGCCGATGTCTCAAGCGAGTATCCGGAGGCCGGCTGGGCTGACGAAAGAATCGGTCGCCGTGCACGCTACGCCGACATTGCGGTGATCGGGCCGGAGTTGCTCGCTGGCGAGACGCTGAAGAGCAAGGTGATCGAAGGCGCCTTGTTTTCATCCGGGAAGCCGCTGCTGATCATTCCCCCGGGGACGCGGCCGACACTGAAGCCGAAACGTGTACTGGTAGCATGGGACGCTCGCCTTGAGTCATCGCGCGCCGTTCGTGAATCACTCGATATGTTAACAGGCGCAGATGAAGTGCGCCTCGTCATGGTCGATCCGGTGGAGGACGAATATCACCACGGTCAGGAACCCGGAGCTGATGCCGCAGCGTACCTCGCCCGGCATGGCGTGAAGGTAACAGTCGACCGCCTGCCGAGTGCGAACCATTCTGTCGCTGATGTTCTTCGCCGGCACGCGGTGGACAGCAGCGCCGAGCTGATGGTGATGGGCGCCTATGGTCATTCCCGTTTGCGCGAGCGGATTTTCGGCGGCGTCACCAAGTCGATGCTTGAGGATCAATCACTGCCTGTCTTGATGGCGCGGTGAAGCACTGCCAGTGTGCCACGACTTTAAATAGTACGCTCTTTCGCTTCGCGACCTGACACGTGCTTGATTGAAATGCGAAAGAATACGTGTGTCGAGTGGTCGGCAAGCGGAGGTCTCACCGGCTTAAGGGCTCCAGGTTCCCACCAGTCGACGTGCCTGCTCAAAATTGACCAGGCATGCTCCCGTTCCGGCATGCGGTCGATCCGGTCCAGGAGCTCTTCGTATCGACCATCAACCACGACGCTTTTCCATTCTTGCCCTTCGCCGCGCGTATCGACCAGGACGGACACAAATGGGTTTGCCCGCATCCATTCGACCTTCTTGCCAGGCATCGAGAAGGCATAGAGATGGTGATCAGCGTAGGCAAAGTGGATCGGTGCAATGTAGGGTTGATCGCCTTTCGTACACCCTAAATATCCCACCCGACTCGCAGCCAACAGCTTCGTGCACTCAAGTGTGGACATCGGATGGATGATCATTGTCGATCGTCTCCTGGTTTTTGTTACAAGTCAGATTCTTGCGTTGATACTCGTCAATCGGAACGCCAATTCGTAGCGATTCAGTTGCGTCGCTCCACCAGACCTTCATCGACAAGGGTGTCGGACGGGTGGACGACAACGCTGACACCGGGCTCCAGGCCTGTCAGCACCTCGGCAACATCGTCATTCATGTGACCGATCTGCACGTCCGTTTGCCTGGCGCGACCACCGTCGGCAACGAAGACATTCCACCGGTCGCCGTTCCTGAACAGCGCCCCGATCGGCACCTGGACGCATTCGGCGCACTCCCAGACGGTCATCTCGACGAAGACCCGATAGCCGTGGCCGAGCCGGACGTCCGTATCTTCCAGATCCAGGACGACGGTAACCCTCTGCTCCTCGATCCCGAGCGCGGAAACCTTGGTGAACGCCGCTGGATCGACGCGTCTCACCGTCGCGCGCAATGCATGATCGCCGCCCCAGTCGCTGATCTCAGCCTTTGTCCCAGAGGCGATGCGTACCGCGTCACTTGACAGCAGGTCGACAGCGATCTCCAGATCGTGGACGTTGCCGATCTCGGCGATCTTGGCGCCAGCCGCCACCGCCTGTTCGCTCCTTGCCATGACGGCAAGAACGGTTCCGTCGATGGGAGCCCGAAGATTGACGCAGCAGCTTTCACCGGTCGGGTCCGCCGGATCGGGCTGCAGCAGGCGTGCCTCGGCGTTCGCAAGTTCCGCGGCTCTGAGCCCTATGACTGCTTTCGCGGCATCGACCGCGTTTTTCTGCAGGTCGACTTCGTTGGTGAGCCTCTGCAAAGCACTTTCTGAAACAAAACCGGATCCGAATAGTTTGACTGTCCGGGCCAATTCGTCCTGCGCCAGCTTCAATGCCGATTGCGCGCGTTGCAAATCGATCTCGGCAACACCGACACCAGCGCGCGCCGCGTCGCGGCTGGCAAGCAGTTCGGCCTCCGCGCGCCGGTCGATCAGTGGCGGGTCGAGCGGATGGATGGAAGCAACAACCGTGCTTGCCTGCACCTCGTCGCCTTCGTTCACCACCGTGCGCGTCAGATGACCGGCAATCGGCGCCGATACCGCATAGACGTCGCGCACGCGCGTCATACCTTCCTCGCGGATCGTCACCTTCATTGGCGCCGCGGTAACCACGGCTTCATCCACCAGCGCCGGCTGCTCGCGCAAAGCCCAGCCGAAGCCTGCGACGAGCGCAACGGCAAGCAGCGCAAGTCCAACGCGTTTGATCCAGATCGACTTCATCGGACTAATCCCTTGTCTTGAGGACGCGCACCAGGTCCAGGCTGTCGATGCGACGCCGAACGATCAATGCCGAAAGCGTGGCCACGGCGAGCACGACCAAGCTGGCAAGCGCGAAAGTGGACCGATTGACCACGAACGGAATGCGGAAGAGGTCGCTCTCGAAGCCCGCCACGACCGACCACGAGAAGAGATAGCCAAGGATCCAGCCGAGCGGCTGCGCCAAAGCGACGATGCTGGCCAGCTCGATGAGCAGGACGCTTGAAACCTCGCTCCTGGTGAAGCCGAGCACGCGCAGGCCGGCGAGTTCGCGGGCGCGCTCGGAAAGCTGGATACGGGCGGAGTTGTAGACGACGCCGAATGCGATGATGACGGCAAGCGCCGTGTAGACGCTGGTCATGATCGTGATGTTCTCTCCGATTGTCTCGCGGAAGCGCTGGCGCGATATGCCCTGCAGCGCGATTGAGGCGACAACGGGCGTCCGTTTGATGGCGGCGTAGAGTTCGCCGAGGCGTGCCGGATCGATCGCCGCCCTGACACCGGAAATGCGTGGTCCGCCGCCGAGCAGCCGGTCGAGCGCCTCGGCCCGCATGTAGACGGCAAGCCCGACATAGCTCTGGACGATGCTGGTCACGGGAACGCGGATCATTCGATGTGCCTTTTCGAGCAGTTCGACCTCTGCCAGATCGCCGATACGCAGATGGAGCAGCGAGGCGACCCTTTCGGACAGCATGAGGCCGGCCGGAGGCGGGTCGACTGGATTGAGATCGAGATCGAGAACCCGCGCGAGGTCCGCCTGTTGGGGGACACTCGAAATCACCAGCCGGCGCTCACGATGGCCATGGCGCAGGATCACAGCTGTTGCTCGGAACGGCTCGGCGCGTAGCACGCCTGGCATGGCAGCGACCGACTGCAGGGCGCGAGGTGGTTGCTCGACACCGAACGACAAGGTCGCATCCTGTCGCTCGGCACGGAAGAAGACCGTGTCGACCATGAAAGATATGGAATCAAAGGAAAACAGCGCCGTGACCAGCAGAGCGACGGCAAGCGAGGTCCCCAATGTCGTCAGCAACGAGCGCATGGGCCAGCGCACCAAATGTCTCAACGCCATGATGGTCAATTGCGAAAACGATGAAAGAAGACGGCCGTTGCCCATGAGGAAGGCCCGGTATCGCGCTGGGGCCGGCGGTTGCATGGCGACCGCGGGGGGAAGCGTGACGACGCTCCAGATCGCACGTGCCGCCCCCAAAAGAGCTGCTAGCGCGCTTGTCGCGGCGGCGATGGCATAGAGGTCGAGACTTTGCTGGAAGATGAGGAAGGGGAAGGAGAAGAACCGCGCATAGAGCGTGGTGAGGCCGTGGCCAAGCCAGTTGCCGGCACCGGCGCCGATGGCGATGCCGATCAACGCGATCACAAGCGTCAGCTTGGCATAATGCCAGCCGATTGCCCCCGATCCGTAGCCAACGGCCTTCATCAGCCCGATCTGTTCGCGCTCGAGCACGATCAATCGTGACAGGATCATGTTGACCAGGAAGGCCGACACAAACAGGAACACCGGTGGAATGACGGCCGCCATGGCGCGAAGCTGGATCAGCTCATTGTCAAGGAAGGCGTGAGATATCTGGTCGGCGCGCCCGTGCGCTCCGGTTCCCCCGAACGACTTCAGGACACGGTCGACCGCATCCTCAATCGCCTGCATGTCGGCACTGCGCTGGGTGCGTATGGCCACATCGTTGAATGCGCCATCCATGTCGAAGATGCCGGCAAGCGCGGTTTGCGGCATAAAGAAGACGCCGAAGCGCCGCGGGTCTGGCACCATGTCGCCAGGGCCGAGCGCATAGATATATTCGGGCGTGAGCACGATGCCGGTGACGCTGAGCGTCCGCTTGCGGCCGTTCAGAATGGCAGCGAACGTGCTGCCGGGCGCCATACGGTGCGCCGTCGCGAAACGTTCAGTCACCGCTACCTCGCCGGGCCGTCCGGATTCAGGCAGCCGGCCGATGCGTAGGTAAAGTCTGTTGGCTGCAGGCTCGCCGCGGTCGGGGATCGAGACGGCAATCGCGGTGGCCGGTTCGGCCATTCCAGGCATGTCCAGCAAGACCGGCTTGACGATGCGCAGTTCGAGCCCGCTGACCCCCGCGATTGATGTGATGCGCTCGCGAAGGTGGAGCGGCGCGCGCGTCAGCCCGGAGAAGACGGTGCCAAACCGGTAGCGATCATAGAATGCCGTGCGGGTTTGCTCCAGCGAGCGATAGCCTCCGACGGCGAGGACGATCGTCGCGACGCCGCAGGCCATGACGAGGGCGATGGCGAGGACTTGCGCCCACATCCGCAGGATATCGCGCAGAAGCTTGCGATCGAGGACCGACACGGCGCTACCAGCTTACTTCAGCGGGCCGTGCCCGCTGGTCATTGACGACGGCATCGGCAATGCGACCGTCCCTGAAGGTGAAGACGCGATGCGCGATCTGCCGGATGCCGGCATTGTGCGTGATGATCGCCATCGTCGTCTTCATCTCCTCGTTGACCCGCGACAGCGCTTCGAGGACCAGAACGCCTGTCTTCGAATCAAGGGCGCCGGTCGGCTCGTCGCACAGCATGACTTCCGGGCGTTTGGCGATTGCACGGGCAATCGCCACCCTTTGCTGCTCACCGCCGGAGAGCTGGGCGGGGAAATGTGCCATGCGATCCTTGAGGCCGACCATCTCCAGCGCCTCATCGGGCTTCATCGGATTGGACGAGATCTCGGTGACCAGTGCGACGTTTTCCCAAGCGGTCAGGCTCGGGATCAGATTGTAGAACTGGAACACGAAGCCGACATGGTCGCGTCGGAAGCGGGTGAACTGCCTCTCGGAGAAGGTGGTCAGATCCTGGTCTCGAAAGCGCACCTCACCTGCGGTCGCCCGGTCAAGCCCGCCCATGATGTTGAGCAGCGTCGACTTTCCGCTGCCTGACGGTCCAAGCAGGACAGCGATCTCTCCCTCATAGAGGTCGAGATCGACACCGCGCAGGGCGAACACTTCAACCTCGCCGGCGCGGTAGACCTTGGTCACGCCATGGGCAGAAAAAATCGGAGAATGCATGCTTTGCGGGTCCTGTGTATCCCGCCAACTGTCGCCGCGTTCGCGGCTCGGCACCTTGATGTTCATCAAACATTGCCGCCAATCGCCTGGCGGACGGAGAATGGAATTTGGAACACTCAAGCCCCCTCGGCCTTGACGGTCCGGCGCCGAATTGCTCGCATGCCCGCGCTGCGTTCTTGCCTGGCTTCGACCAGCGCGTCCGTCACCTCGTCATCCGTGAGTTGGGGAAAGCTGTGGTAGTGGTCACCCAGGGCTTGGAAACGCGCCGGTTGACTGAGGCACACCACTTGATCCGCTTCCTGGGCGAGCTCGGCCGATATGTCAGGCGGCGCGACAGGGATTGCCACGACGATCTCGCGTGGCGACCGCCGCTTGAGGGCGCGGATCGCAACCTTCATTGTCGTCCCGACGATCGCGGAAAATCGGTCAATCCGTAGGCCAGAGCTGACGGAGCGATTTCTTCATCGAGTTCCGAACCTGGACGATCTCGCCACGCGATATGTGGCGGTCGAGCAACCTAAAAACGGCTTTGATCGCCTGGTCGATATCGACGTCAAGTTCATAGCCGAAGTGGTTCCTGACACAAATCACGAAGTCGCGCTTTTTCCTTTCCCACGTGGGTGTGTCCGGTTTCCAGCCTTCGAAATATATGCCCCTGATGAGTGTAGGCAGCTGAGCTGAAAGGTCGGCCATCTCCTCTGGCGACAGCCAGTCCCGCAACGTGTGCAGGACGGATTTCAGGAATCGGTAGCTGTTTTCTTCGTTCCAGCCCAGATCCTTATTCCTGGGCCTGCTCGGCGGCGTGAATGAATCCCGTAGCTGAATTGTGTGTCATGCGATCGCTCCATCAATCAATCTTGCCATTCTGTCGTAAGGAGCGATGTTCGCATTGAGCCGGATCAAATCATCCTGGCGTGACATGCTGGGCGACCGGGTAGGGCGGACTCGAGACGCGCTCTTACCTGTAGTCTGCACATGTCCTCCCCTGATGGGTGTAAGCGATGGGGAGTCCTCCCGTGATGCCGAGCCCGCTGCCACCTCCCTCCGGCAGCGGGCTTCCTTTCGTCGATGCGTCTGATTGAGTGCGGTGGGACTCGATGGCAAGGAGATCGAGACAGTGTGTGAAATTGCTGGTTACGGGTTCCCCTGGAGCAGACCCAATCTTGTAGGTTCGCATTTCTGCGAATGATTCCGAGCGAGCAAACCGCAATTCATAAGTTCCGGAAAACACTGCGTTGATGAACGCCGTGGCGAGAAGAGGATCTTGTGTCGTCGCCATGACCGTCCCGTCATCATAGATTTCGTAATCGAAATGGCCGAGCGAGCTGAATGTGCGGGAGCCGAATGCGGCGTCCGAAATCTGCGCTATTTGATATTTGCCGTCAGCCGTGAGGTCGGCTGCAGCCATAAGAAAGCCGGCTAGAACCGTCCCGTCGAATTTGTTGTACCCTGCAAGCGTGATGAACTTGACGACTTCCCGTGATGGCGGATTGCTCACATCGAGGATGATCTCACAGACCTTTGCCTCTTCGGTCTCCTCGCTCCAGTTGCTGTAGAGCACTCCTGTCGGAAAGATCGTTGAGCCCGCGGCCTGGTTGATGCCGAGCACGGCCAGCGCGGCCAAAGACCCCAGAAGGCGAAGCACGACGCACATGCGTTAAGTTCCTCCGCAATCTGTCCGCAGCGATCCGCTCTCGCGGGCGCGGTCACTCCGGTCTCCAAAATTTCAACGCCAGATGCGAACGGGGCTATCTGAACATCATTCCTGGGCCGACGCCTCCCGAGCGCCCCATACCCATGCCCATCATCGGCAGGACGATCTCGTCAGCTGCCTTCTTCTGCTCGTCGCTCAGCTTTGCGTACAGTTTTTCGACGGCCGCACTGACGGCTTTTACCTGCTCCAGTCGGGCTTCGAGATGGGTCTGCTGGTAGGCCAGTCGTTCGGGCAGGGGCTTCTTCAGGAAGTCACCTTGCTGGAATTCCTTGATCATACCTTGCATCAGCGCGTTGTGCGCCTCGGCTGTGCTGCGGATGACGCCGGCAAGCTCATCCCAAGCGGGGGTCTGCTCGTCGGTGATCTTCAGTTCCGTCTTGAGGAAAGCAAGTCGACCGTCAATTCGATCGAGCATCTCGTCTGAGTCATAGCCGCCCATCGGGCCGCCCATCCCCCATTGGCCCATCATCATTCGGCCCATCCCCCAACGGGGCCACCAACCAGAATCAGTGTCGTTGTCTTCAGCACTGGCTACGACAGGCATTGCTGCAGCTGCCAGCATCAGCCCGGCGGCGAAGGTCCTGCGCCAAGTCGGAGAAAGCATCGGATTAAGCTCCATCTCATCGATTACTGCATCGCATATATTGGAGGCAAACAGCGGTGGCGGCATTGACCTGCATCAACGATGCGCCAGCGGGGTGTCGGGGCGGCACCGATTAGCCCCGCATCTCTTGGTGAGTGCAAAAAATCGGACGGCGCGTGGTTCGGGGTATGTAATCTTCGCCAGCAATCGGACGGGGGCAGCGAGGGATATTCAGGCGCGCAAGAAAGCCGGCCAGCTTTCCAATCCAGCGTAGGTGGTGAAATCCCACTTGATCCAGCGCAAAAGCGTTTTCGTCACATCGGAACGGCTTTATGACGGCCCATCTCGCAGCAAGTTCAGGTGAGGCCAAGCCTGAACGCATCCGCACACGGACTGGTTCACCTTCGAGGAGCGCCGTCAGCGCGTCGAACCGGCGCGCTGACAGAGCACAATCACGGATTCAGGCAGCCTTGACCGAGATCTTCTTCTCGGCCTTCTGGGCGTCGACCGTCTTGGGCAGCTTGATCGTCAGCACGCCCTTGGTGAAGTTCGCCTCGATCTTGTCGGCGTCTACGCCTTCAGGCAGCTGGAACGAACGTTGGAAGGAGCCGTAGCGGCGCTCGGAAAGGTAATAGTCCTTATCCTTCTCTTCCTTTTGCTCATTCTTCTCGCCCTTGATCGTCAGCATGTTGTTGGCGAGTTTGATCTCGACGTTCTTTTCGTCGATGCCGGGCAACTCGGCCGTGATCTCGTACTCCGTGTTCTTCTCGACCAGGTCCATGGCCGGCGCGACCGGCCAGCCCGCGTTGCGCAGCGACGGCAGTTCACGACCGAACAGGGAGCGCGTCGACGGCAAGCGAAAGTCGAACGGGTGGAAATCGTCGAACAGGCGGTCGACTTCGCGGCGCAGGCTTTCGAATGGCGCGGTCCAGTTACCGGCTGGCGCCGGCGCAGTGCTTTTCTCGGTCTTCACAGGCAGTTTGGTGGCAGTTTCGGCCATGGCTCTTCTCCTTTGGCGAGCTTGATCGGCAGGTGCCGCCGCCTCCACCCTTCCACCTTAGGTTTCCCAGGAGGCGCTAGAGCTGGAGGTCAGCGGACCCGCTTGCCAGGTGTCGTCACCGAACTGGTCCATTGCTTCGCGACTCCGCGGTTTTGCCGCGATTCATCGCGCCCGCGTCACCAAATTTGGCTCAGCCTGGCAAGAACAGCATCAAAGCCGCTGCAAAGAGGAGGCTCATTGATTGGGATCAATGGCGAGAGAAAATACCTTCGGCTGGAGCCTCAATGCAGAGGCGCGACCTGCGCGGCGACATCGAAACGCCGTCCGTCAGCATGCGCAGGGCACTCCGATGACTAAAAGTGCTCGCGTTCATATTCGACACAGGAGTAGCCGAGTGTCGAAAGACCATCGGCTAGATGGTCTGCAAGCAGCGGCGTCCCACAGAGATAGTCGGAAGTATGCTCGTTGTGCGCGTCAGTTGCTTGCTGGCGGACACTTTGCCACTCGTCGGCGGATTGTCGTCGCGACCCAGCCACATCAGGGCCACCAGGTCGATTTGTGCGTCGACGGAAAGATCGGAGATCAGCGACCGCAGTTCTTCGAGGACAGGGTCGTCGGCATGATCCTCAAGGATCGCGGCAGAATGATCGTCGGACGGATTGGAGGCGGGGTTAGGTTCGGTGACGGGATTCTTGGCATCGAATTCGCGCGCCTTCATGATGATGAAGCATACAGTTTCGAGCGAAACTGCGAGTTCCGTTTCGCCGTCGCCAATGCTGCTCGCCGCTCTTTCCATACCGTTTGCCTCAGTTGCTGTTCGTCTTCCCGTCCCCGAACGACGCGCATGCCTGCGCTCGGCCCCGTTGGTTGGGTGACGACAGTGCACCGTCCCTCCGGTTGACCGTCGGCCTGGAAATAGATCACGACCCAGTCGCTCGTTTTTGCCAGTTCGTGCGCCAGCCTGTTGTTCGAGAAGGACGCGGTGAAATGCCAGTTGTTATGTCGCGCATGCAGCACCGGCAGCCAGGCCTCGCCCTTCAGATTGAAGCGCTTTGGCGCAATTTTGCGAAGCACTCCGGCTGCCGCCTTTTCGCGATACATGCGATCGACATCGAGCAGCATCGACACTGGCGGCAAGGGCTGAGGTTGATGGGTCGTTCTCAGCCGAGCCCTGCCGAGCCGTTCGGCGAGGGCTGCCGCCAGCATCTCCTTGCGCCTGTAACCGATGCCCTTGATATGAAGCGCGCCGCTATGGAGGGCGTTCTCGAGATCTTCGAGGGTTTCGAGTTGCCCGTCCTCGGCGAGGCGGTGTGCATATCGTGGTCCGATCCCCGGGATAGACCGAAACAACGCCTCCGGTTCCATCTCACCGCGCAGCCGTTCCAGTTGGGACCAGCGCCCCGTTGCAACCATCTCGGCAATCGCGCCGGCTATGCCTGTTCCGATTGCCGGAAGGGCGACGAGGCCGTCGCGTCCTTCCTTTGCCAGGATTTCGCCAAGGGGCCGTTCCAGCCTGGAAACAAAATCTGCCGCCTTCCTGTAAGCCCGTGCGCGGAAACCGTCGGCGCCCTGGCTGTCGAGGAGATCGGCAAAATCGCGGAATTTCCCTGCCACTCCAATGTTCTCGAGGGGTGGCTTCGTCGCCAATGTCGTCATTGGCTTGACGCTTGGGTTTGGCATCGCGGTCTGAAGCGGCTCCGGCACGGTTCCCCCCAGCACAGGGGTTGAAGATTGTCGATTGGTCCTTCTAGTCCATTCGTCGCCGCGCATCCTTGACACGCATCAATCCATCAGTGTTTGAAACTGGATAGAAGAGAACATGCGCTTCTTCGCACTCAAAGGCTCGGAACAACTCGGCGCGGCCGCGGCGCGAGCGCTTTCGATCGAACTCGATCCGCATGAAGAACGAGATTTCGAGGACGGGGAGCATAAGGCGCGCCCGCTGGTCAGCGTGCGTGGCAAGGACGTCTATGTGCTCGGCACAATGTCCAAGGGCGCTTGCGGGTAACGGGCTTTGGTGACTGCCACCAAGTCCACGCTGTCAGTGACGATCGTGCGGTCAATCGCCTGGCTGCCGAACAGCACGTCGGCACCCTTGCCAAAAAGTCCGTGCGTGGCGATCGCATGAATGGTCCGGGCGCCGCGTTCACGACAGGCAAGTGCTGCGCGTAGCATGGTGCCGCCCGTGCTGATGAGATCATCGACAATAAAAACGGCATTATCGGCCATGACGGATCGGCGTCTCCAGGAGATGCGCGACGCCGAGACGGGCCCTCAGCAATGCCCGGAAACCGCCATAGAGCGCCAGCAACTCGGCATCGGGGCGATCCGGCAGCCGGTTTTCAAGAGCCTGGACCAGAAGCGGTCGGATCCATAGCGCCCCAGCATCTCGCATTCCAGGCCGAGATAGTTAATCTCGTCAAAGGATGACGGTGCGCATCGACCGGTTGAACTCGAGACAGCCGATGATCTGGGGTGGCCGACCAAAGACAGACGTGTTCGGGGCGCAGGTCGCCATGCCCTTCGACGATCGCGCCGCGAAGAATGCGCGCTTCGATCCGCGGCCTCAATCACTGCAGCAGGCCGTCAACCATGTCGAGCGGGCCGGACGCTATGTCCGAAAACGCGAATTCAGGCCTGAGCAGGATGGCGCGGTTGATCCGCTGTTCTCGAATGAGGTGACGCAGATAGGCGCCGCCGTCGATTTCCGCCGGGCAGTGCGCATAAAAGTCCGCCAACATCTTGCCGACTTCGTTTATCTCGGTCGCCGCCAGCCGGCCGCTACCGATGCGCTCGTCCAGCATATCGCCTTGCGGCAGGCGCCTCATTTCGACCAGCCAGTCGACGACGCGGCCCCCGCCGCCAAGCGTGAAACGGCCCGATCCGTCACGCCGAAGAGGAAAGACCCGGCGATAGGTTTCGGCAGCAAGGTGGGCGTTCAGCCGCAATTCCTCGCCACAGTAGAAGTGCCGCTTCGCGATTGTGCTGAAGTCGAGGAACGCATGCCTGACCGGCTTCTGAGCTTGTAGACCAGTTTGTCCGTGAGGAAGACCCAGGACATATGCGTCTCGCGGACATCCACATGTGTCGTCCCACTTCCGTACGTCGCCGGATCGCTGAGAAAGCGCACTTTCGCCACCAGGTCTGCAATTTGCCAGTGTCCCATCATCGCCGGCACAATGGTGGCCAGCAGCGATCCGCACTTTGATGCGCGTCAAGGACGCGCCCGTTGGTCGTGACATTCTGCCGATGAATGCAATTTCCGGCTGGATGTCATGGATCGCAAACACACCTTCAACATAGGCTATGTCATCGTTGCTATCCTGATCATTGAGCTGTTTCAGGTCTGGTTCGCTTATCGCGACACTGCGCAAATCTCCTACAGTGACGTGATCCGCCTCACCGAGGAGGGCAAGGTTGCGTCCGTCACCCTGACTGAGACCATGATCGAAGGCGCGTTCAAGGAGCCACAGGATGGCAAGACGACGTTCCTTGCCAATCGCGTCGACCCTGCGGCAGTTGCGGTTTTCGAGAAGGCCGGCGTCAAGATCACCGGCGCTTCCGACAGCAACTGGCTGACGACTGTTCTCTCCTGGATATTGCCCGCGCTGATTTTCGTCGGCATCTGGATGTTCTTTTTCCGCGGGTTCGCCGACAGGCAAGGCATGGGCGGCCTGATCAACATCGGCAAGTCAAAGGCCAAGGTCTATCTGGAGCGCAAGACAGGTGTAACTTTCGAGGACGTGGCGGGCGTCGACGAAGCCAAGGCCGAACTGCAGGAAATCGTTTCCTTCCTCAAGGACAAGGATAAGTACGGTCGCCTCGGCGCGCGTATCCCGAAAGGTATCCTGCTGGTCGGGCCGCCTGGAACCGGCAAGACATTGATGGCGCGCGCCGTCGCCGGCGAGGCGGGGGTGCCCTTCTTTTCCATCTCAGGCTCGGAATTCGTCGAGATGTTCGTCGGCGTGGGGGCGGCCAGGGTACGAGACCTGTTCGAGCAGGCCCGGCAGGCGGCGCCTTGCATCATCTTCATCGATGAACTCGACGCGCTGGGCCGTGCCCGCAGCCCGTTCGCGGGTTATGGCGGCGGTGATGAGAAGGAGCAGACATTGAACCAGCTGCTCTCGGAACTCGACGGTTTTGATCCGCGTGTTGGTATTGTGCTGCTTGCCGCCACCAATCGGCCCGAAATCCTCGATCCGGCCCTGCTGCGCGCTGGGCGTTTCGACCGGCAGGTCGTTCTGGACCGGCCCGACCGCAAGGGCAGGGGGGCCATCGTCAAGGTCCACATCAAGAACGTCTTAACCGCGCTTGGCGTCAGCACGGACGAGATTGCCGCGATAACGCCCGGTTTCACCGGCGCTGATCTTGCCAATCTCGTCAACGAGGCGGCCATCATCGCCACGCGGCGCGGCGCCGATAAGGTAACGATGGACGATTTCACCAATGCGGTCGAGCGCATCGTCGCAGGCTCGGAACGCAAAAGCCGATTGCTGAAACCGCTGGAGCGTGAGCGTGTCGCCTTTCACGAAATGGGGCATGCCCTAGTGGCGGCCGCGACGCAAAGCGCCGATCCGGTGCACAAGGTATCGATCATCCCGCGCTCGATCGGTGCTCTCGGTTTCACCATGCAGCGCCCGACGGAGGACCGGTTCCTGATCACGGTCAGCGAGCTGAAGGACCGCATGGTCGTCCTGATGGGCGGCCGCGCGGCCGAGGAAATTATATTCGGCGAAGTCTCAACCGGGGCGGCCGACGACCTCGCCAAGGTCACCGAAGTTGCCCGTCAATGTGTCACCCGCTTCGGAATGGATCCGACGGTGGGTCAGGCCGTTCTCGAAGAGCAGCGCCTGCAATGGCTGGGTGACGGCCCTGGCATGCCAAACAAGAAAGACTATTCGGAAGCCACGGCGCGGGAAGTCGACTTGGCGGTGCGCGGCATGATCGAGGAGGCCCTTGCCAGCGCCAAGGACGTGCTCCGCGAAAGGAGCACCGACCTGCGCGCTGGCGCCAAGCTGCTGCTCGAGAAAGAAACGCTGACGCCCGATGACTTCGCACCGTTGCGGCGAAACGCCGAGCTGGTCTCGGCGGCGTGAAGGCGATGCGGGCCGGATGCGGTTGCCCCTGAACAAACGAGGAGAGTGTTATGAAACACAAGTTTCAGCAGAAGATGATCAACATCCTGGCGCGTTGCATGGATATGACGATTGCGACGGCCCGCTCCGACGGCTCGCCACAGGCGACGGTGGTCTCATTCGTCCATGACGGCCTGCTGCTCTACTTCGGCTGCGGAGCCGGCTCGCAGAAGGCTGTGAATATTTCTCGCGATCCACGCGTCTCAGTGGCAATGACCGCAGCCTATGAGAACTGGTTGGAGATCAAAGGGTTGTCGATGGCGGCGAGCGCCACGGAGGTCGTTTTGCCCTCTGAACTCACAGACGTCGGACGCATGATGGTTCAGCGCTTCCCGCAGATTTCGGCTATCCAGCCCAGCGAGGCCGCACCCGTGAAGCTGTTCAGGGTGCGGCCCACGATCATCTCTGTGCTCGACTATTCCCTGGGCTTTGGTCACACCGACCTCGTCAAGATGGAAGCCGACGACATCGCCGAGACCCTGGACAGCATGCGACACCATTGGCTTGTGGGTACTTCCGCCACCGCATGACGGTCGCGCCAATCGTCCAAACGGCGACTATCTGACCCGGCATTGAGCCGGATCAATGAGCAAGGGCGCTAAGGATGCTTTTGTTGTCGCTGCGGGCGAGAAGTCCGCCTCGACAAACAGGAGACAGACCATGATGGATTTAACGTTACGTCAGAACATTCTCGATGAGTTGGAATTCGAGCCGAGCATTGACGCTGCCCACATCGGCGTCGCCGTGGACGGCGGCATCGTCACCCTGACCGGGCATGTTTCTTCCTTTTGGGAAAAGACTACCGCTGAAAATGTGGTCAAGCGGGTCAAAGGCGTGAAGGGCCTCGCCGAGGAAATCGAAGTCCGGCTGGTTGGACAGAAGGGAACTGCGGACGACGAGATCGCCAAGCGTGCGGTCGATGCGGTCACCTGGAACGTCTCCATCCCGAGGGACAAGGTTCAAGTCAAGGTACGGGATGGGTGGATCACGCTGACCGGGAAACTTGAATGGCAGTACCAGAAGAACGCAGCGGCCGACGCCGTCCGCGGCTTGGCGGGTGTTGTCGGCGTTGCCAACCAGATCGAAATCTCCCCACGAGCGTCAGTGCCCGATATCAAGAAGCGCATCGAGAATGCGCTGAAGCGCGATGCAGAAACCGAAGCACAGGCGATCCGCGTCAACGTACTGGATGGCAAAGTGACTCTTGATGGGAAGGTCCGGGCGTGGTCCGAGCGTCAGGCAGCCGAACGTGCCGCCTGGTCGTCGCCGGGCGTCAGAACTGTGGACGATCGTATATCCATAATCTGATGGGCACGAGTTGGACGCGGCGTCTTCATCGGTGGCCGCCGCGTCATCAATGGCCCGAGAGTGCGCTGGATCTCGGTCCAGCCATGTGAAAGGAGAAACAATATGATCCTGGCTAATGGTACCCTCGTCGCGGTAACCGACGGCGACAAGCTGCGCCTGTTCCGCAACAAAAGTCACGAACCTCGGATCGACTTGGCCGAAATGCCCGAGCCAGGATTACACATGGCAAACACTGGCTCGGGCGGCCGGCATCGCAGTTCCACCGCCAATCCCGACGACTCCCGCCTGCGGGAAGACGACTTTGCCGCAGCCGTGGCCGCCTATCTCAATCGCGAGGCGCTGACCGGAGCATTCAAGCATGTCATGGTGATCGCCGACCCGCGCACGCTGGGCGAGCTACGCAAGCACTTCCAGGACCCGCTGAGGGGAAAGCTGGTAGGCGAACTCAGCCAGGATCTCGCGAAACACTCCGTCGAAGCCATCGAGAACACGTTGGCGGCGGCTTGAGTCCCCGCCCGGATATTCAGACGTTTCTGATCCCGATCTCAATCAGGGAACATCCGGAGCATCGGCTGGATCACCGGTACGCGGAAGCTGCCGCGACTAGAGAAGAGAGAAGTTTGAACCGAGAAAGACGAGAACCTGACCGGTGATGAGGGGAACTCTCAATACCGGGCCGTCCTCGCCGCGGTCCTGAATTGGCGATCCCGCGACGTAAGGGTGCCCTTGCAGGATATCTTTCCAGATTGTCGGGAAATCCGCCCCCTTGTTCTTCTTTGCGTTGCACGCAACGAGAAGTTTCGCAACGATGTCGGTCATTGAACTCGCATTTATCAAGTGGCTTGATTCCAAATCATATGAATGAACACGGCGCGGATGGTTTTGATCTGGATCAAATTGGCGGGCTGCTCAGATAGGCACCCAATCCCTGCCCTCCTTGCGATAAAGGCGCTTCACGGCAGCCCAAGCGACGCGATGGGCTATTTCCTCACGCCTTTCGCCTCGGTCGGCATATTCTTCCCAGGCGCTGTTGAGAGCAGCGCGAAAAATCTCCTAGGCATGCAGCGGCAGATGCGGGCTGACGGACGGTGGAAGGTCTTTCTCGGTCGCATAGGGCATTGCTATCCCTCATTCGGAAAGCCAAGCTGGCGCCTATCGTCGGGGCTGACGACACGCCATGGGCGATTCCAGAGCAGACGATCAGTTTGACATAAAACGGCAGAGCCGGCTGTCGTCGAGCAGCGAGCGGGTAACGCCGCCGAATACCCATTCCCTGATCCGACTGTGCCCATAGGCACCCGACACGATCAGGTCGGCGTTGGTGGAGCTCAGGAAGTTGACCAGCTTGTCGCTCTCGTCGTCGGCCTTCAGCACTTCGGTGCGAGCCGTGATGCCATGCGTGGCCAGGAAGGTCGCGACATCCTTTATGCCGGCAGTCGTCCGGTCGTCGGGCTCGGAGCCGACCGTGACCACGATCACGTCTTCTGCCATCGCCATCAGCGGCATGGCGTCAGCGACGGCGCGCCTCGCTTCGCGCGTGTCCTTCCAGGCGACCACGATCCTGCCTGTCGGCGCATGCTCCATGCCGCTTGACGCGATAAGGAACGGCCTGCCGGCGCGCAGCGCAAGGGTGCCGGGATCGACAGTCCGATAGGAATCGCCGGAGGATGCCCCTTGAGCCGCACCGGTGATGATGAGATCCGCGATTCTCGACGTCGCGACCAGGGCATGGTTGGGGTTGTCGAGCGTATTGCGCCATTCCGTCGCCACCGAACCAGCAACCAGGCTGTCAAACTCGGCATGCAGGTCCTTGAACCTTTTCTTGATGTCATCCCTCAACTGCTGCCAGACGTCGGCGGCTATCGCGGCACCCTCGGCCGCCATCGTGACCGGCAAGGGCGCGTCTGCTGCGCAGAAGCCGATCAGCCGAGCCTCGCAACACTTGGCAAGATCAATGGCGATCTTGGTGATCGGCCCGATTGGACCGTCTATGTCCACATTCAGCAGGATGGATTTGTAGCTCATCGGTGGCGCTCTTTTCCTGTATCAATTGGATAAAGCGAAACTAGACCGGGCATGGCATGAGCATCCTTGATGCCGATCAAGTGGCCGACCTCAAGGCATGCTTGACGCGAAATGGATGATCTCTCCGTCCCGTCAGCCAAATCGTCGCGATTTTATCTCTTTCGCGGCCTGAGCAGTTGCCAACCCCCACAATTTTTTCTGGCAGCCCTATCGCCGGAATCGCGATCACACACTCCTTTGTGTCGCGCAACGCGGCAAAAGAGAAGTCGCCGCTCGATACGACCCAGGCAATTGTCGGGTGCGCTCCACCATCATGTGCCACGACATGGTCATGAAGTTGGCGCGGCCTCTGGCCGGGTTGTCAGCAGAACGACGGGACCGAGCTCGATCAGCCGGTAAACCTCGGCAAGCGGCAGTTCCTTCATCTTCAAACCTCGTCCTATTTCGACGCCTGCCAATCCCCAAGACCCGTGACAAGCCCCCGGACACTTCGTCGGCCAATCAAGTCAGACGACTGCGCCAATGTGCTTGCGTCAAGGAAACCCGCTAGTCGTCGTCATCGAACGGGTAGAAGTGGACCGCCTTCAGCGTGACCGGGATGTCGTAACCCTCGATCAGCACCGTGGCCCACTGATCCCCCAGATCATCCTGCCAAGTGTCGGTGACGCGGCACCTTACGGCCAGATCCATGCCAACCTCGATCTTGTCCGTTCTCTTCGCCATCACTGAACTCCCGTTCGCTTTCGCCTCGACTGCGTTTCGCTTCCTCCTCTCCAGCGTCGGTGCGTCAGTTCGAGAGCATCCGGTTAGTCGCCCCTTGCTTCAGCAAAGAACGGGTCATGCCGCCAATCGCCCATTCGCGGATGCGGCTGTGGCCATAGCCTCCCGCGACCACAAGTTCGGCACTCATCGCCCGGGCGATCTCGCAGACGGCTTCGCAGGCGTCCGCCTTGCCGACGTCCAGAACCTCCGATCTTGACTTGACGCCATGTCTCATCAGGAACCGGAGCACGTCACTGACACTTTCGCGTGCGTTTTTCTGGTTCTGTTCCTCGATCGTCGCCACGAGCACATCTTGGGCACTGGTCAGAAAGGGCAGTGCGTCGATGACCGCGCGCCGGGCCTCGCGGGTATCCTTCCACGCCACCAGAACCTTCTTGGGATCGGGCGGAGCAAGTTGGTCGGCCGCGATCAGCACTGGCCGTCCGGCCGACAGCACCAATGTTCCGAGGTCGACCATCCGGCGGTGATCATTGGCCGCGCCCTTCGCGGGAGCTCCGGCCACGATGAGGTCCGCGGCGCGGGCATGCATTGCGAGCAGACGTGTCGGATCGCCGATCTCCTCGCGCCAGGAAGCCTCGTCTCCGACGACGGCCAGGAATTCTTCCTTCAGGATCTTCAGTCGATCCTCGATCTCGGTGAGACGTTGACGCATAATTTCCGCCGCCGCCATGCCGCCATCGTCGCCAGGAACAAACACATATGCGTCGGCCGCGGCAAAACCGATCAGCGTGGCTTCGAAGCGCCGCGCCAACTCCAGCGCATAGGTCGTTCGCGGCGTTGCCGGAGAATCGACATCGAGTTGAACCATGATGGTATTGAAAATCATTTTTCTGCTCCGATGAGATTTATCGCAGCATCGCCGGAGGTCGGACTTTGCGCCTTGATGTGCGTCAAAAACCTGCCTGTCCTGTCACTCCGCCTCGGCACATCGTCATCGGCGGCCGTGCCGCCTTCCGCCTCAAATCCAGTATCCTCCGGGATTGGGTCCGCAACGAAGGGAAGCCTGACGCTGGTGCCCGCCAAGGCGTCTTCGGGAATGAATTCCGCGCTTCCTCCAAAGGGTGCCGCAGGGCGAGCACGCCCGGCTTTGGTAAATTGCCGCCGGTCCTTTCGAAGACAGGACAGCTTCCGGCGAGACGCCGGGCGCTCTCGCCAAGAGAGGACGGCTGCCTTGGATGAGAATGCGCGCAACGCGGCACCGAGGCGGCGAACTCAAAACCGTGGCGGACCTTCTCGCCGAAGTCCAGGACCTCGTCACCTACATCGTCATCTCTGGTTCGAGAGCGCGTTCTTTCGTCGGTTCCGGGATTTCGGTCATGGTTGCTTCGGTGAGCAGCAGCACGCTGGCGACCGAGACCGCGTTTTCCAGAGCGATGCGAACGACCTTGGTCGGGTCAATAATGCCGGCTTCGACCAAGTCGACATATTCCTTCTTTCCGGCATCGAAGCCGAAATTGCCTGTGCCTTCAATCATCTTGGCGATGACAACCCCGCCGTCGACTGCGGAATTCTCGGCGATCTGCCTGACCGGTGCTTCGAGTGCGCGCTTGAGGATCTGCACGCCCGTCCGCTCGTCGCCTTCGCAATGTTGTTCCTCGTCAGCCACCGTAGCGATGCAGCGCAACAGGGCAAGCCCGCCACCTGGCACTATGCCTTCGGCGACCGCGGCCTTAGTGGCGCTGATGGCATCGTCGAGCGCTTCCTTTTTCGACTTCATTTCGGCCTCGGTCGGCGCGCCGACCTTGATGACGGCGACGCCGCCTGCAAGCTTGGCCAGCCGCTCCTGCAGCTTTTCGCGATCGTAGTCGCTCGTCGTATTGTCGACCTCGCGCCGGATCTGTTCCACGCGACTCTTGATTGTCTTAGCCTCACCTGCGCCGCCAATGATAGTCGTATTGTCCTTGTCGACGACTATCCGCTTTGCACGACCCAACTGCTCCATCGTGACATTTTCCAGTTTGAGGCCGAGATCTTCGGAGATGACCTGCCCTCCTGTCAGGATGGCGATGTCCTGCAACATGGCTTTGCGGCGATCGCCGAAGCCGGGCGCCTTGACGGCGCAGTTTTTGAACGTGCCGCGGATCTGGTTGACGATGAAAGTCGCAAGGGCCTCGCCTTCGACTTCCTCGGCTATCACCAGCAATGGCGAACCGGACTTCGCCACGGCTTCAAGCAGCTTGATGAGATCGTTCAGCGAAGCGATCTTCTTCTCCACGATCAGCACGAGCGCGTCTTCCAGAACCGCCTCCATCTTCTCGGGATCGGTCACGAAATAAGGTGACAGGAATCCACGATCGAACTGCATGCCCTCGACAACCTCCAGAACCGTCTCCGTTGTCTTCGCTTCCTCGACCGTGATGACGCCTTCGCCGCCGACCTTCTCCATTGCCTCGCCGACGAGTTCGCCGATGAGCGGGTCGTTGTGCGCGGAGATCGTCGCCACCTGCTCCTTCTCGCGCCGGGTCGAGACTGGCCGAGATATCTGCTTGAGCGTCTCGATCGCGCGTTTGGTGGCGCGATCAAGGCCCCGCTTGATGTCGATCGCGCTGGCGCCGGCAACAACGTTGCGCACTCCATCGGCGAACATCGCATGAGCCAGAATGGTAGACGTGCTGGTGCCGTCACCAACCATGTCCCCGGTTTTCTCGGCTGCTTGCCTGAGCATTCTCGCGCCAAGGTTCTCCTCGGGATCCTTCAGGTCGAATTCCTTGGCGATGGTCACCCCGTCGTTGCAGATGATGGGAGCGCCCCATTTCTTTTCGATGAGGACCGACTTCGAGCGCGGCCCGAGCGTCACGCGCACGGCGTCTGCGAGTTGAGTTGCGCCGCGAAGAATCTTTTCGCGGGCCGCGGAACGAAACAATACCTGTTTGTGGGCCATGACCGCCTCCGATTTCTATGGGTATTGCCTAACAGGCGTGAGTTCGGCCGGCTTTGATACGCATCAATCACGTTTCAGAGCCACGTTGACCAGGATGAATTGATGGCTTTCCCGCTTTCAGTTAGATGGACGGCAAGCCAATCGGGGTACTTCCATGCAGACGAATCAAACGCCTCGATACGACGCCAGCGTCAACACGACCGGCTGCTGGGTAGTGGGTCAGTTTGAAATCTGACCCTGCTTTTTATACGAGCCGCGCACTTTTGGCTGCTCGGCTTCTTTCGCTTCAATCAGCCCTAGATGTCGCCAATCTCCCAAAGCTTGCCTGTCACGCCAGCGGCCATCGCGGGGGCCATGCGCAACGTCGCGTGGATGCGGACAAAATTGTAGTACATGAAAAATGCAGAGCCACGGCATTGGCGTGAGCCTCTACCTCTTGGAAAAGCCGTTGGTCAGGCGAGTAAATCGGCGCATATGCATCCGCATGGTCAGGTTCTGGCGCTCGGCAAATGACGTGCTGACATGCTTGATGTCTGGGTTGCCTTCGATACGTTCTTCCGCGCACCAGTGCATTCCGCAGGGCTGTAACGGCCCTTGGCGCTGTCCGGCGAAGCGCCATAGAGCTTGATCAGCATGACGTAGTCGACATCGCCGCCGAACGATAAGCTCTGTGGCCATCGCTGGAAAGTTGGACGCGATTGGCGAGGCGGCGCGAAAGGTCGTCCATGAAGCTCATTGCGTATTCGCTATCGCGCCCGCCGACCAGCCAAGACATAACAAGCTTGGTGTCGGCATCGATAGCCGTCCATGTCCATGTGTCGCCAGCGCCTTCCGGGGCAGCCTTGGCCATCTTGACGTTTTCTGCTTGGCATAGGTGAACGCCCAGATTTCATCGACCTGAATGCGCTTGCTGGACAGGTTGCGAAGGGCTTCCTCCTGATAGGCGGCACATACCGCGCCAGCGTCCGAAAGGAGCTTCGCAATTGTGTTCTTGCTCATGCCCATAACGCGCGTGGTCGCGCGGATCGATTGACCTTCACAGAGCATGTGCAGGAATTGCGAGCGGGTCTTGGTGTCGAGCTTGTTCATGCCGTAGTTGGAGTTCGGCCTGTCGCGCGACAGTCAGTCAGCCTCGATTCACGGCTTGTCAGATTTCAAACTGAACCACTACCGGCTGCTGCCCCAAATTCAATCCCGCAGGTTGGGACAGGCAGGAACTGCACTTCAAGGACAAGCGGTTTGTCAAAGCCAGAACCCACAGTGTCATGCACATCCCAAAGAACATGGGCAGCGTGTTCGCGCGCGTTAACGAGCACATGGACGACGCCGGCGCCTCCGACCCCGATCAGTTCATCGTTCTCAGCAAGGATGTTTCGCCCTGGAGAGCGAGCATCTTTTCTCTGTGACCAGGCCGGTTCCAGGGGAGGAGACGACCACGCTGTCGGGCGACTTCCTGACGAAGGTGTTCCAAGGCCCATACAGCCAGGCAAGGGACTGGCACGAGGAAATGCAGCGGATCGCGCTCGCTCGACATAGGGAGCCGCGCGATGTGTATTTCTTCTACACGACATGCCCCAAATGCGCGAAAGTCTACGGCAGGAATTATGTCATCGGTGTCGTGGCAGTAGCCTAACGTTCAGCAGGCTCGAGGGGTGCGGGCAGGGCGCTGGTCTCGAACCATGTGCCGCGTTCTCCTTTGACAATGTCAACGGCGTCATCAAGCTTGCCGATTGCTGCAGGCTTGCCTGTCGCTTCAGTGAACTCGATTGCGGCGGCGACCTTCGGTCCCATGGAGCCGGCCGGAAAATTCTGCCCCGATAGCTCCTTGGGGTTCACGCGCCGGAGCGCCCGAGCAGTCGCCGTTGCGTAGTCGACATAGACGGCGTCGACATCAGTCAACAGGAGCAGCATGTCGGCTTGCAACTGGCGGGCAAGCAGCGCGCTTGCAAGGTCCTTGTCGATAACGGCTTCCACGCCGCAAAGACTGCCATCGTCGCGGGCTATCACGGGAACTCCGCCACCGCCGGTGCAGATGACGATCACAGCACGTTCGACCAGGAAAGAGATCACGGAAGCTTCCAGGATCGCCAGTGGCTTGGGCGAGGGCACGACGCGGCGCCATTTGTCGCCGTCGGGCGCGATCTGCCAGCCGCGTTCATTAGCAAGGCTGCGTGCGGTTGCCTCGTCGTAGACCGGGCCAATCGGTTTCGTTGGGTGAGCGAAAGCCGGATCGTGCGGATCGACCTTCACCTGTGTCAACAGGGTCGCAAACAGCCTCTCTTTGAGGAGGTTGCCGAGTTCCTGCTCAATGACGTAGCCGATCATCCCTGCGCTTTCGGCGCCAAGCACGTCGAGTGGAAATGAGCGGCCATCTGAAGTCGCCGCTGCCTGAAGGGCCAGAAGTCCAACCTGCGGACCGTTGCCGTGAGTGACTACAATCGAGTGCCCTGCGTCGACCAGATTCGCCAATACAGCCGCGGCGCGCCTGATGTTGGCGCGCTGGTTTTCGGCCGTCATCGGTTCTGCGCGGCGCAAGAGTGCGTTTCCGCCAAGCGCAACGACGACAAGCATCTCAGTTGCCGATCGTGGCGACGAGCAGGGCCTTGATCGTGTGCATTCGGTTTTCGGCCTGGTCGAAGACGATCGAATTAGCCGACTCGAACACCTCGTCGGTGACCTCCATGCAGTCAATGCCGTACTCCTTCGCGATGAAGGCGCCAATCTCGGTATCGGTATCGTGGAACGCCGGCAGGCAATGCATGAATTTGACGTGAGGGTTGCCTGCGGCAGCCATCACTTCGCTCGTGACCCGGTAGGGCGTCAAAAGCCGGATACGTTCGGTCCAGCCCGATTTATCCTCGCCCATCGACATCCATACGTCGGTGTAAATAAAATCAGCATCCTGGACGCAGCCCGTGACATCCTCGTCGAGGCGGAAGCGGCCGCCGCTGCGCTGCGCCAGGTCGCGAACATGGGCGCAGAACTCCTCGTCCGGCCAGAGCTCTCTCGGTGAAGCGATGCGCATGTCTATGCCGACCTTGGCTGCTCCAAGTGCCAGCGACAGCGCGACATTGTCGCGGCCCTCACCGACGAAGGCGACGGTCATGTCCGACAGATGCTTATGCGTGAATTCACGCATGGTCATGAGGTCGGCGAGGATCTGTGTGGGATGCGCCTCGTCGGTGAGGCCGTTGTAGACCGGCACGCCGGCATGCGTGGCAAGCAGTTCGGCCTGGTGCTGGCCAAAGCCGCGATACTCGATCGCGTCATACATGCGGCCGAGGACGCGCGCCGTATCCTTCATGGATTCCTTGTGGCCGATATGGCTGCCGGTGGGGCCAAAGTATGTGACGTGGGCGCCCTGGTCGTAGGCCGCCACCTCGAAACCCGTGCGTGTGCGCGTCGAATCCTTCTCGAAGATCAGCGCGATGTTCTTTCTGGCAAGGCGCGGGATCTCGTGTCCGGCGAGCTTTGCCGCTTTGAGGTCGGCCGCCAGCTTGAGAAGAAAGCGGATCTCGTCGGCGGTGAGATCGTCCAGGGTCAGGACGGAGCGGCCGTGAAGATTGATCGACATGGAACGTTCCTTTCGGGTCAGATCGGGTCGCGTGCAATCGGACAGGTCATGCAGTGCCCGCCGCCGCGGCCGCGGCTGAGTTCGGCGCCTTCGACCGTGATCACTTCAATTCCGGCGCGGCGCAGGAGCGTGTTGGTGTAGACGTTGCGGTCGTAGCCGATAACCACGCCGGGCTCGACCGCAATGACATTGTTGCCGTCGTCCCATTGCTCGCGCTCGGCCTCGTAACGGTCGCCACCGGTGGCGATGATGCGCAACGATTTCAGCCCAAGGGCTTCCGCAACCACGGCCGTGAACGGGGTTTTCTCATCGGTGACCTCAACCGCCGCCTCGCCATCGCCCGGCCGCAGCGAGAACGTGCGCAACCGGTCCACCACTGGCGGGTACATCGTCACCAGGTCGCGATCGCAGAAGGTGAAGACGGTATCAAGATGCATGAAACTGCGGTCCCGCGGCATCAGGGCAGCGATCACGCGCGTGGCTTCGCCGGCTGCGAACAGGCTGCGCGCGAGGTCGCCCACGGCTTGCGGTGTGGTGCGCTCTCCCATGCCGACGAGGACAGTTCCTCCGCCGATCGGCATGACATCACCGCCTTCGAGGCTGGTGCCTGTTCCCAAGTCCGGCGAAACAAAGGGGACGCCGCTGTCGCGGAAGCGAGGGTGGAAGCGGTAGACGGCTTCGACGTTGGCCGCTTCCGGGCGCCGCGCGGGCCAGTACATGGAATTGACGGAGACCGAACCGTAGATCCAGCATGAGCTGTCGCGGGTGAAAAGCTGGTTCGGCAGCGGCGGCAGGACGAAATCCTGGGGGGCGAGCGTTCTTCCCGTCAGACCTTTGGGCTCGAAAGGAAGCTCCGCCCGGGCAATGCCGCCGACAAGATAAGACGCTAGCTGTTCGGACGGCATTTCCTTGAGCCACCCGCGCAACTCGTCGACCATGTCCAGCCCGACGACGCCGGGATGAACCCGGCGGTCGAGGAGCCAGTCGCGGGCCTTGACCAGGCTCATTGTCTCACAAAGAAGTTCGCCAAAGGAATGCACAACGACGCCGCGTTCGCGCAACGCATCGACGAAGACGTCGTGCTCCTGGCGTGCCCGCTTGACCCACAGCACGTCGTCGAAGAGCAGCGCCTTGCAGTTTTCCGGTGTCAGCCTGCGCAGGCTGAGATCCGGGCGATGGACCATCACCTCGCGCAGCCGACCGACTTCGGAGTGGACACCCAGGCTTGTCATCGCTGTCAATCCTCTCACAGCGCGCTGACGGCGCCGGTCCACATCTCGTAAACGGCGAGGATGGCGACAGCGATGAGGGTTCCGGCGAGTGCCGCTTCGGCAGGATGGAAGACGCGCTGATTGGTTTCGCGGCGCGCCCAGACGTAGAAGATGATGCCGGGCGCATAGAGGATCGCGCACATGAACAGGTATGCAGGCCCCGCCGCATAGACGAGCCAGAGCCCGTAGACCGTTGCCAGCAACCCGGCAAAAAGCGGACCGGCGCGCTGTTCGCCGGCCGCGAAGCTCTCTCCGGTCAAGGCGAGCTTGGCCGCGTAAGCTCCGGAAAAGATGTAAGGAACCAGGATTGCGGCCGACGCGATGTAGAATAGTGCCTGGTAGGTGCTTTGGGCGAAAAGTGTGATCACCAGGAACGCCTGGACGAGCAGGTTGGTGATCAAGAGCGAGGTCGAGGGCACGCCGCGCTCGCTTTCTCGACCGAAGAATTTCGGCATCGTCCCATCCTTGGCGGCGACGTGCGGAATTTCAGCCGCAAGCAGCGTCCAGCTCAGGAAAGCGCCGATCACCGACACGACAAGCGCGATGTTGATGAGGATAGCACCCCAGGGGCCGACAACCGCCTCCAACACGCCCGCCATGGAGGGGTTCTTCAGCGCCGCGAGTTCTGGCTGGCTGAGGATGCCGAGCGATAGCAGAGACACCAGGGCGTAAAGTGCAAGGCAGGTGAAGAAGCCGAGAACGGTCGCCATGGCGATGCCCTTGCGGCGCTCGGCACGACTGGAAAAGACGCTGGCGCCTTCGATGCCTATGAACACCCACAGGGTCACCAGCATCGTGCTTTTCACTTGAGCGGCGATCGAGCCGAGACTGGCGTTGCCCAGACCGCTGAAGTCGAGCGACCAGACTTGCAATTTGAAGGCGACGGCAACAACCCCGACGAACAAGACAATGGGAGCGATCTTCGCCACCGTTACAATGAGGTTGATGATCGCCGCCTGACGGATGCCGGCGAGAACCAGGACGTGGATCAACCACAACAGGATCGATGCGCCGAGCACCGCCTGCCAGGTGTTTCCATCGCCGAAGGCGGGAAAGAAATAGGACAGGGCGCTGAACACGATTACCGCGTAGGAGACGTTGCCGACCCAGGCGCTGATCCAGTAGCCCCAGGCGCTGTTGAAGCCAATGAAGGGGCCGAAGCCGGCCTTGGCATAGGCATAGGGTCCGGCATCGAGTTCGGGCTTGCGGGTTGCAAGCGATTGATAGACGAAGACCAGCGCCAGCATGCCGACCGCGGTGATCGCCCAGCCAATCAGGATGGCGAGAGGGCCAGCACCAGCCGCCATATTCTGCGGCAGGCTGAATACGCCTGAGCCGACCATCGAACCAATGACCAGTGCGGTCAGGGAACCAAGTCGAAGCTTTGTTGGCGTCGCGGTCGCGACTTTCCGAACAGGAATGTTGAAGTCAGCCGTAGTCATGGTGCTCTCCCAGATCTGAGACTCTGATGGGAGGCAATGAACAGGAAGACAGAGCTGCCAGCTTTGATGCCGGTCAAATAAAAGTTTGATTTCCGAACGTGAAGTTGAGGGTCACTCGTCTCCCTCGACCAGAGATGGTTTGATCCTCATCAACGTCAACACGAGCTCGCCCCTTCATAGTCAGACCGTTCAACTGAGCGAGCGCGGTCCGCTCCCAAGAGAGGTGCAATCATGAACAACAATATTTTGAGGCAGGACATCATCGATGAACTGGAGTTCCAGCCAAGCATCGACGCGGCCAATATCGGCGTCGCGGTCGACAACGGCGTGGTCACTCTGACCGGCCATGTATCGACCTATGCGCAGAAGGCAACCACCGAAGATGCGGTACGCCGCGTCAAGGGAGTGAAAGGTATCGCGCAGGAAATCGAAGTGCGGCCTGTCGGCAGCAATCTGACAGCCGACGATGAGATCGCCAAGCGCGCTCTGCACTCGATCAGCTGGAATACCGTCGTTCCGGACGGAGCGGTGCAGGTGAGGGTGCAAGATGGCTGGGTGACGCTCACCGGCAAGGTGGAGTGGCAGTACCAGCGATCCGCAGCGTTTGCGGCCATTCGATACCTGGCCGGCGTGCTCGGCGTACACAACAACATCGAGGTGATGCCGCACGCAACGGCGTCCGATGTTAAAAAACGCATCGAAGACGCCTTGAAGCGTAGTGCCGAAGTCGAGTCGAAAGCGATAGAAGTCAACGTGTCCGACGGCAAGGTCACGCTGAAGGGCAAGGTCAACAGCTGGGCCGAACGCCGCACAACAGAACGCGCCGCCTGGGCTGTGCCCGGAGTGCGTATGGTCGAAGACCACATCACAATCGCTTGATGCATCGGAACGTCAAAGGGAAGCGGATCGAGATTTGTTTCCCTTGTTCCTTGCGGAGAAGGCAGGAGTGGTCATGAGAGCAATGGTGCTCGAAAGCATCGGCATGCCCTTGAAGCTGGTCGACGGGCCCGATCCGATGCCCGGGCCAGGCGAGATCAGGCTGAGGGTTGAGGCGTGCGCCGTCTGTAGGACCGATCTGCACGTCATTGATGGTGATCTTCGTCATCCAAAACTGCCGCTCATCCCCGGTCACGAAATCGTCGGCATCATCGATTCTGTCGGCACGGGCGTTGCGCGCTCCAGGATCGGGCGCAGAGTTGGCGTGCCTTGGCTTGGGCACACTTGCGGGCATTGTCCCTATTGCCTCGCACAGAATGAAAATCTTTGCGATCAGCCAGATTTCACCGGCTATACACGCGACGGCGGCTTCGCCACTCATGTCATTGCCGACGCGCAATTCGCCTTCGATCTGGACCCGGATGTCGACGCCGTATCACTGGCGCCGTTGCTTTGCGCTGGCCTGATCGGCTGGCGGTGCCTGAAAAAGGCCGGCGACGGCAAGCGGCTCGGGATCTACGGCTTCGGCGCCGCTGCGCACATCATCGCCCAGATCGCACTGTGGCAAGGTCGCGAGGTTTTCGCGTTCACCCGGTCGGGCGATAGGCAAGCGCAGGAATTCGCCCGCTCGCTCGGTGTGTCTTGGGCCGGCGGTTCGGATGAATCTGCGCCCAGGCAGCTCGATGCTGCGATCATCTTCGCCCCTTTTGGTGACCTGGTGCCGATCGCGCTTGGCGCTGTCCATAAGGGTGGCCGGGTGGTTTGCGGCGGCATCCACATGAGTGACATCCCGGCGATGGCCTATGAATTGCTCTGGGAAGAGCGTGAACTAATATCGGTAGCAAACCTGACGCGCCACGACGCGGAAGAGTTCTTTCCCGTTGCGAAGAGTGCGCGGGTTCGCACGCATACCAAAGCCTATCCGCTGGACCAAGCCAATCGGGCGTTGGACGATCTCAGGCAAGGGAGATTGAGCGGCGCCGCTGTCCTGGTGCCGTGATTGACAATCGACGAGCATTATCTGGCCCGTTCCCCCAAATAGCTGAGGATGGCGAAGCGGGCTTGTGCGCTGGCAGATCGTCAAGCGACATCCGTGCGCTCGGCCTTGCGTTTTCGCCCGGTCATCATGGCCCAGACCAGGTTTTCGCTATGGCGAACGCTTGCCAGGGCGACGCCGCTAATATGAAGGAAGACGAGCAGCAACAGGCCGTGCGCCGCCGTGCTGTGTGCAGCCTCGACCCACGACACGCCGAAATAGGCGTCCGTCGTCATCAGCCATCCTGTCAGCGCGGTTGAACCTACCGCCGCAATCAGCGCGATCACCATCGCGCCGCCAGCCGGATTGTGGCCGATGTAGCGGGCTTCGCGACCAGTCAGTATTGCCGAGAGATATCGCAGCACCGTCACCGGATCGCGCACGAATTGCGAGAACCGCGCATAGGGCGTGCCCAGAACGCCCCACATGAGCCTCATGGCGACCAGTGCGGCAGCGGCGTAGCCGGCCCAATGGTGGATGGCCTGCGAGGAATGGGAGGTGAGCCAAGCCGTGACGAAGCTGAGCACCAGCGCCCAGTGGAAGCTCCGCACGACGCGGTCCCAGACGCGCACCATCTCTGGAGATGGCTGCGCGTCCGTGGCTGCCGAAACGCTCGGATCAGTTTTCGCCGGCTTCAGCATTGTCGAGCTTTTCAAGCGTCTCGGCATTGTAGGCCAGGTTCACCTTCTTGCCGGCCTTGTCGACTGCGTAGACTTCGTAGCAGCCCTTCTCGACCTTGATCTGGCGGACGGTCAGGCCTTCGCCCGTCAGTTGCGCCTCGAGCGTTGCCTTGGGCTTGAATGCCGATTTCGGGGCGGTGCTGCAGCTGCCACCGGCGGCGAGCGCCGGTCCAGCAATCATAGCGGCGAGAGTTGCGAGAACGAGTGTGCGATACATGATCACTCCATTTGGAATTTTGGGCGCGAATGTTGCGCCGGCGGTTGGGATTTCGATTGGTCCTGTCAGGCGGCGACGTCACCGTCATTGGTGCGACGTAGCCGATTCAAGCTGACAACTGGCTGACAGCCGCATCCGCGCCGCTGATGAGCCACTAGCACCGATCCGCTTGATTTGGCGCAAGGACGGCAGCGGCCGTCGGAGCAGGTACGACCGAGACGTGAGCGCTTCTGCTGCCGTCCCGAGGGAGGATTGCCATGAGACCCTATTCAGGCTCGCATTTGCCGCCGCCACGCTCATGGCCAGCAGCACCGGCGGCGTCGAAGCAGCAGCGCTTGTCCAGATCTCGCTGTGGGACAAGGGCGCAAGCACAGAGATGCTAATGGGTCTTGCCTATGGGCGGCCGGACTCGATCTCGCCAAGGCGACCATGGGCATCAAAGCCTTGCCCGAGGCGGTGAAGGCTGGAGAGGTCACATTCAAGGTGAAAAACGACTCCAAGGACACAGTCCATGAAATGATCGTGATGTACCATGCCGATCCCGGCAAGCCGCTTTCTTATGTTGAGGCGAAAACCGCGTGGATGAGGATAAAGCTGGCGACAAGGGCGAAGTATCAGAGCTCGATCCCGGCACGTCAGGCACGCTGACCGTCGATCTAAAAGCTTAAAAAATATCTGCTTATTTGCAACGTGCCAGGTCACTACGGCGCGGGCATGTGGACGGAATTCACCGTCGATCCATGAGTCCATGAAACATGCAGCGCTTCGGGTGAAGGTCCATCGCATCCTGGTCTCCGTTCATATCCGCTGTCAGCGCGTTGTCAGCTTGGCTGTTCTAGCCGGGTGCCGCGACCGGGAATGATTCTCAAAACCAGCGCTCACGGGGTCGCCGCGAGCGATCAGGAGCATTTAGACATGAAGCCTTTCAAGACCGGACTGGTCCTCGTCCTCTTAACAGCCTCGGCACCCGCCTTCGCCAACACGACCGTGAACGTCAAGCTATGGGACAAGGAAGGGGTCGTGAACGCCGATGCAAAAATGGGCATGGGCATGCCGGCCAACATGAGCATGGCAGCCATGAGGGTCAAGCTGGACCAGACCGTCGTACCCGCGGGGAAGGTGACCTTTGAAGTCCAGAATACCTCCAAGGACACAGTCCATGAGATGATCGTCGTCCCGATCGCCGATGCGAAGAAGACCACGCTGCCATATGTGCCAAATGAAAGTCGTGTCAACGAGGATGCGGCAGGCCATCTCGGCGAGGTTTCCGAGCTGGATCCGGGCAAGACCGGATCGCTGACGCTCAGCCTCAAGCCTGGCAATTATGCAGTCTTCTGCAACATTCCTGGCCACTTCATGAACGGAATGTGGGCGACAATCCTGGTCAAGTAAGGCGCGCCTTGATGAGAACACCCGTCGCGCCAAGGTGCGGCGGGTTTCTCATTTCACATGCGTGGCTGTCCCTGTAGCCCCCTGCGCGATCCAAAACTCGCGCGATTGGCGGTTTGGGCGCCGCATAAAGCCCTGGTGGCTCTGGCTTTGTTTGCGGCGCCGGCAAAGGATGGCTTTGAACCGCTATCCCGGTTTCTGGGCCGCCAGCTAAAGCCCACGCTCACCGAGGTTGCGCATTTGTCCGATCCATTTCGCACGGGTCGCATCGTTGGCGCCAGCGACCATGCCGAATAAGGTCTCGCGCACCGGACTGATGCCGACGAAATGCAGAATGCTTCGCTTCATGCCGGCGATGCCGTGTCCGAGGAACCATAGCCGGTAAACAACGGAAGGCATGCCCATCGTCACCACGACCCGCGCAGAGCGGCCGCGAAGCAGCGTCTTGGTGAACCCGCTGCCCTTGTCCGGGTAGGCAAAGGCCGTTCCAGGCCGCATCACCTGTTCCAGAAATGCCTTGAGCATGGCCGGCATGGTTCCGAGCCACAGCGGGAAGACAAAGACAATGTGCTCGGCCCAGGCCATCGCCTGGGCGGCGTCCTTGAGGCTGTCGGGCACAGCACCGTGCTCAAACTCCTGCATCGTGCGTAGCATCGGAAAATCGATTGCTGCCAGATCGACCCGACGGACGACATGTCCCGACTGTTCCGCACCCTCGCCATAGGCCTTTGCAAGACCACGGCAGAGCCGGTCAGGGGACGGATCGGGATGCCCGACCACAATGAGGATGCGTCGCGACATGGTATACCGCCAGTGAGCTTGCCCCGAGGGGTCAAGGCCGTTCCACTTGTGCCACCTGGTAGGTGTGCATGGTGCCGTTGCGCGCGATCGACACATATTCGCCGGTCACGAAGCGCTCATCGCCGAGATGAAAGCCGATCTCGTCGTCGCGATCGCCTTCGGCATAGTCGAAATACCATTGCCCCCCTGGCTTGCGCCTCAGTCGGCCGATCAAATCTTCCTCGCCATTGCGGAACCGGCGAACACGGCAAGAGGCCTTGTGCGATTTCCACGCTTCCGCATCGAGCCGGCCTTCGCCGGTCAATGGAGCGAGTACGTCGTAACCCTCCTCGCGGTCACCTTCCGGATGGCCTTTCTCGCGCGCGAGCAACAGCCGGACATGGCGGAATTTCGGGGTGAGATCCTTCAGATTGGTCATAACGAACTCCTTTCACGGAGTTTCATAGAGCGGTGGCGGGACCTGGCCCTTGATCCGCATCAAAGAAGGCTCGAGAACCGGGTTTCAATCAAGGGCTGAGCAACAACATCGCGCAGGCGCCGACGATCGCGGCGATCAGGGTTGCGACGGCCAGTGGCGACCAGAACCTGACGGGACCGGCAAATATTGCGAACGACAGGCGGCCGATCGCGTTTGCTGCCAGCGCCGCGAGCACGGCCTGGCCCACAGTGTCGACAGGCACCGAATGCTTGATCAGGCGCAGCGCGCTGAGCACCGAGACATCGACATCGAATGCGCCGGCCAGCGCCGAACTCGCCAGCAGACCGCGCCCACCGAATTGAGCGGCCAGCCCGGCACTTGCGGTCGCGACTACCGCAAAGAGTAAGGCGAAGAGCAGCAACGGGCCCAGTTCGAATGGATTGCGCGCGATCGCGCTGCCTTCGCCGTTCCCGCTGTCGCGAGTCAGCAGCAATGTTCCGCAGACAGCGAAGGCGAGCGCCGCGGCAATCGCTGGTATGGCGACCCAAACCAACACGCTTGGCTCGATGATCAGAACCACGGCGCAGACGCGGAGGACCGAAACCATTGCAGCCAGCGATGCCGCCCCGGCCAGCGGCAGCGAATTGCTCGCCGAGGCGGCGTTGCGGGCAAGCGCCAAGGTTACGGCGGTGGAGGAAACGATCGCACCGGCGAGCGAACTGACCAGCAGACCACGGGTATTTCCCAGAATGCGAACAGCCACATAGCCGGCGAACGATATGGAGGCCATCAGCACCGTCAGGAACCACACTTCCCATGGATTGAACCCGCCCCACGGGTCCATCGTCCGGTTTGGCAGCAGGGGCAGAACGATCGCCGTCATCACGGACAGGATCAGAGCTGAACGCAGTTCGATCCAGGTCAGTCGCTTCAAAAGACCGTGCAGGATCTCGCGGCTGGCTAGGATTGCCGCCAATGCCGCCCCACCGGCAGCAGCAGCCCGGTAGTCGCCGGCGACGGAGAGCGCGCCAAGGGCAAAAACGCCGAGGCCAGCGATCACGCTTGTGACGCTGAAATCCTCGTCGTGGACAGCTTCGCGCGCCTTGTACCAGGCGAAAATTGCCGCAAAGGCGATGAAGCCGCCGACCAGCACGGATGCCGCGCCGAGCGCGTTGGCAAGTGCGGCGAGAACGCCGCCAAGCAGGCCGGTTATGCCGAACGTCCGGATGCCGGCCGTGCGACTGCGATCGGGCGCATCCCGCTCTTGCCAGCCGCGCTCCAGGCCGACGAGCAGACCTATTGCGAGGGCCAGTCCGAGCCGGGCGATGAGCGGATCCATTGGCGCGGCGCCTCTCAGGCGGCGACCGTCGGCAGGCGGTCGCGAACCCACCTGACGATCTGGCCTGCCGTCATTGCGCCTGATGTGCGCGCGATTTCGCGCCCGCCATGAAAGAGGATCATGGTCGGGATGCTGCGAATGCCGAGCCTGGCCGCAACAGCCTTTTCATTGTCGGAATTGAGTTTGATCAGGCGAGCGTGCGGCTCCAGTTCATTGGCTGCCGCTGCATAGGCCGGAGCCATCATCTTGCAGGGGCCGCACCACGGTGCCCAGACGTCGACCACGACTGGAAGGCTGCTGCGGGCGATCTGACAATCGAAAACCCGGGTGTCGACATCTTCGGGCTGACCCGAAAACAGCCTGTTCCCGCACTTTCCGCATTTCGCCTCCATGGCATTGCGGCCCAGTGGCAGGCGGTTGACCCCACCACATTTGCTGCAAACCACCAAGTTCTGCTGTGCCATGGCCATTTACCGATCTTGCTCTCAAACACTATGCGCGCCACAGATGTCCATCGCCAAGGGTGCGCAACGCGTTCAGGATAACCGCCACGTCAATCCCTTCCTGAAGCAGCGCTCCGGCAACTGGGGTGATCTGCCCCAAGGCAGCCGCGATCATTGCCAGCCCCGACAGCGCCAGCCCGGCGATGATGCTTTGCCGGGCGATCGATCGCGTTCGCCGTGCAATCCGAACCGCATCGGCGACGGGCTGCAGCCTGTCGGTCAGCACGATGACGTCAGCTGCCTCGGAGGAGGCGGTGGCACCACGTGCGCCCATGGCGACACCGACCGTTGCGGCCGCAAGCGCTGGGGCATCGTTGATGCCATCGCCGACCATCATCGTCGGCGCCAAGGCCTTTTCGGCTTCGACCGCGTCGACTTTTTCGGCAGGGGTCGCATCGGCGACAATGGCGTCGAGGTCGAGCAATGCGGAGATACGCTTGGCTGCCACGCCGTCGTCGCCTGTCAGCATAATCATGCGCGCAATGCCGGCTGAGCGCAGCTTGCCGAGTGCATCATGCGCATCAACACGCAGGGCATCGCCGAAGGTGAAAACACCGGCAAGCCGTCCGCCGAGTGCTACAAAAACCCTGAGCACAGGCTCGTCCCGGTACTTTTCTTCGCCGCTTTTCGCCCAGCCGGGCAGCGGCTTGTCGGCGAGCACGAGAGCCCGCGATCCCGCCGCGATCGACATGTTTTCGACCTTGCCCTTCAGGCCCGCGCCGCGATGCTCGCGCACATCACACGGATGCGAAAGCGCCAGCTGCCTGCCGCGCGCCGCCCGGATGATGGAGTCGGCGAGCACATGGTGCGAGGCCTGTTCCAGGGATGCCAACAACTGCAGCAGATGGTCGACGTTGCGGCCGGGTGCGGCTTCGATTTCGATGAGCTCGGCGCCACCGATGGTCAGGGTGCCGGTTTTGTCGAAGATCGCGGTTCGGACTTGCGCAAGAGCCTCCAGCGCAGCCGAGCCTTTCATTAGGACCCCAGCGCGTGCGGCGCGGGACACGCCGCCGATGAAGGCTACGGGGGCAGCAAGAATAAGCGGGCAGGGCGTCGCGACAACCAGCACGGCCAGCGCCCGGATCGGATCGCCGGAGATGTACCAGGCCGCGCCCGCGATTAGCAAAGTGGCCGGCAGCAGGAACAGGGCAAAGCGGTCGGCCAAGCGAATGAAGGGCGCTTTCACGGTCTGCGCCGCCGCGACCATGCGCACGATGGCGGCGTAGGTGCTGTGCTCTGCCAGGGCAGAAGCCCGCATGGTGAAGGTCTCGCCCGCATTGACGGTGCCGCTGCGCAGCATGTCGCCGGCGCTGCGCCGCACCGGCAATGGCTCCCCGGTCACCGCCGACTCGTCGAGCGAGGCCGAAGCATCGAGCAAGATGCCGTCGACGGGAAGCAGTTCGCCGGCGCGCACCAAAAGATTGTCGCCGACAGCGACCTGTTCAATGCGGATCATTTCTGTTCCGGCTGCCGATTTGCGATGCGCGACACGCGGCGAGCGGTCGGTCAGTGCCTTGAGACTCCGCTCGGCGCGGCCGCGTGCAAAGTCCTCGAGCACGGTGCCGCCGGCATACATGATGGCGACCACCACCGCCGCCAGCGGCTGGCCGAGCAGCAGTGCAGCGGACATCGACACCAAAGCAATCGCATCGACGCCGAAGCGGCCAATCCAGAAATCGCGCACTATCGAAATGGTGAGAGCCATGACCACGGGCAACGTCGCCGCCGTCCAGATCGTGTCGGCCTTAAGGGGGCCGCCCCCGGTTCGCCAGATTCCTAACCCAATCGCGAGGCCCAGGATGGCGATGACCAGCAATGCGCGTCGCAGTGCAGACTCGTTCATACGATGTCCCTCGACCGTGATGGCCCCCGGCACTAGAGTTCGCCGACCATCTCCTCGAGCAGGCGACGCACATCGTTCGCGACCTGCGCAAGCTCGCGATTGCCGATGGCGCCCATTGAAGCGACCGGGTCCACCGCTGCGACCTCTACCCTTCCTTGTCCGACCTCCGTGACGATGACGTTGCAAGGCAGCATGGTTCCGATCTTGTCTTCGGCCTGAAGGGCCCGCCATGCGAAATGCGGATTGCACGCGCCCAGGATCACATAGGGCCTGAACTCGGCGCCAAGCTTGGCCTTCATGGTCTGCTGGACATCGATCGAGGTCAGAACGCCAAACCCCTTGCTTGCGAGCTTGTTGGTCACGTGGCTGATCGCCGTGGTGAACGGCATGTCGACGATCTTGCTGATATAGTAACTCATCCAACTCTCCACTCCTTAGATCGCAACAGCGCGTCTCCACTTTGCGAGCGACCTCGCGCAAGAGCTAATCGCGACAAGCGGAGGAGGCTTTGATCCAACGCAATGAACGGGCAAGATCGACTGGCGATGATGCCACGAACAGGAGACGTAAGGGGTGACGATCCGAAATCTTGAACAGGCGTTCGCCCCGAAATCGGTTGCGGTCTTTGGTGCGTCGGCGCGCGGCGGCTCCGTCGGTCGTGTCGTCTTCGACAACATCGTCAGCGGCGGTTTCGAGGGCGAGATTTGGCCGGTCAACCCGAAATATACCCAAGTGGCTGGGCGACACTGCTATGCCAAAACGGCTGATCTTCCAGATATTCCAGACCTTGGTGTCATCGTCACGCCGCCCGAGACTGTTCCCGGCATCGTGCGCGACCTTGCCGAAAAGGGTACGCGAGCGGCCGTGGTCATCACTGCGGGGCTGACGCGCGAAAATGGCCTGCGTCAGGCGATGCTCGACGCCGCCAAGCCCGTGCTTTTCCGGATCATCGGGCCAAACACGGTCGGGCTGATGATTCCGCCATTGAAGCTCAATGCCGGATTTGCGCACATGGCCGCCAAGCCTGGCAACATCGCGCTTCTGTCGCAATCCGGCGCTATTGCCACATCGTTGATCGACTGGGCGGCAGACAACAATGTCGGCTTCTCACAGATCGTGTCCCTTGGCGACATGGCGGATGTCGATGTGGGCGATTGTCTCGACATGCTGGCGGGGGATGCGCGCACGCGCGCCATCGTGATGTACCTTGAGACAATTCCCAATCCGCGCAAGTTCATCTCAGCCGCTCGTGCGGCGGCACGGGTCAAGCCTGTCATCGCGATCAAGGCGGGTCGGCACGAGCAGTCGGCCAAAGCGGCTGCGACCCACACCGGTGCGTTATCGGGGGCCGATCGTGTCGTCGATGCGGCATTGCTGCGCGCAGGTATCCTGCGCGTCAAAGGCCTGACCGAGCTGTTTGATGCCGCTGAAACGATCGCCCGCTTCACTCCCCTCGAACGAGCCCGCGTCGGCATCGTCACCAATGGCGGCGGGACAGGGGTACTCGCCATCGATCAGCTCATCGACTGCGGGGGAGAATTGGCGGCGCTTTCGCCTGCCACCATCGAACGCCTGAACGTCGTATTGCCGCCGACATGGTCGCGCGCCAATCCGGTCGACATCATCGGTGACGCCACACCGGAGCGCTACAAGGCCGCTGTCGAAGCCGTGGCGGCCGAACCCGGAACGGACGTCGTCCTGGTGATGAACTGTCCGACCGGGTTGAGCTCACCGCTTGCCGCGGCAAGTGCTGTGGCGGACCTCGCAAGAGAAGGGATGATCGCCGGCAAACCGGTCCTGACCTGCTGGCTCGGTGAACGCACGGCACGCGCCGGGCGGCAAATCCTACAGGATGCCCGCATTGCCAGTTTCGCAACGCCCGCTGACGCGGCAACCGCCGTCTCTTATCTCAGCGAATGGTCGCGTGCCCAACGGGCATTGATGCGCGCACCGTCAAGCAGCAGCGAGGACGTCGCGGGGGACCGGAAGGCCGTGCTTGCCATATTCAGGCAGGTCGCCAAGGAGGGGCGGCGAATGCTGACCGAGCCCGAAGCCAAGGCGGCAATTTCCGCCTACCGCATGCCGGTACCCGAAACGATCGTCGCCAAAACTCCTGCCGAGGCGGAAGCGGCGGCCGGCCGGCTCCTCAAGTCGTCCGAGCAGGTCGTCGTCAAGCTGCTGTCCAAGGCCATCTCACACAAATCGGACATTGGCGGGGTGGTGCTTGGCATTGCCAACGCCGCCGCTGCCGGGGAGGCCGCACGCGCAATCGAGGCGCGTGTGCGCAAACACGCACCGCAAACCGATATTGAAGGCTATGCTGTTCAGCCGATGGTGGTGCGAAAGCAGGCGCAGGAACTTATCCTCGGCATGAGCCGGGATCCGATCTTCGGGCCGGCCATCCTGTTTGGAGCCGGTGGCGTCGCGGTCGAGGTTATGGACGACATAGCGATTGCCTTGCCACCGCTCGACGACGTGCTTGCCGGTGACCTGATCGCGCAAACGCGGATCGGCCGCCTGCTGGCCGGGTTTCGGGACCGCAAGCCGGCCGATCGTGGAGCAATCGTTACGGCACTCAACGGACTGTCGCAAATGATCGTCGATTTTCCGTGCCTCGTTTCGATGGACATCAATCCGCTGCTGGCCGACGCAGAGGGCGTGATTGCGCTTGACGCCCGCATCGAGATCGAGCCGGAACGCGTGGAGGAGCCTGGCCCCAATCCGGCGCTTGCCATCAGGCCTTATCCGTCGGGCTGGGAAAAGGAGTTTTCGGCCGGTGGCATGCGTTACCATATCCGGCCGATCAAGCCGGCCGACATCGCGCTCTATCCCGAATTCCTTGCCAGGATTTCGCCCGATGATCTGCGCCTGCGTTTTCTGGCGCCGCGCAAAAGCTTCTCCGACCAGATGCTGAAGCGGCTCACCCAGCTCGACTACGACCGCAACATGGCTTTCGTCGCTCTGGAGACGAGCACTGGATTGCTGGCAGGTATCAGCCGCCTGTCTTGTGATCCGGACCATGCTGTCGCCGAATACGCCTTGCTGGTGCGCACGGACCTGCAGGGTCATGGCCTGGGTTGGGAATTACTCAAGCAAATCGTAGATTATGCAAAGGCCGATGGGATCGGCCGGATCGAAGGCATCGTGCTTAGCGAAAACGTCAAGATGCTGGCCATGTGCCGCGAATTCGGCTTTTCGGTAAGGCATCATCCGAGCGAACCAGGCCTTGTCGAGGCAATACTTGATCTCGGCTGAGGTGGATCACCTTGCCAGTCAGGAGGCTGTGCGCAGGGTTTCGGAGGCATCGCCATCGGAAAACCTTCTCAACTCCGCGACGATATCGGCAGGCTTCCGATCAGCGTCGACCTTGCGCCAGGTGGATTGAGTGGCATTTCGCTGCAACTGTCGCGAGAGGATATCTATGGTGGCGTCGGAAGGGCCAATCTGGCGCTCAGTGACACGTTGCCAAAGAACAGGCGGAGCCGCGTCCAGCCAGAATCTGGAGCATGCGACGCCCCTGGAACTTGCCGCCTTTTCGATACGGTCACGATCGGCTGGTCTGTCAAACACGGCATCGGCGACAACCGATCCACCCTCCGCAAGGATCAGGCCGGCCCGCCATGCCATTTCCCGGTAGACGCGGTCGGAGACTTCTGGCCGATAGGCTTTGTCCGGTAGCCTGGTCTCGGCCGGCACACCGTGCATAGCCTTGCGGATGCGGTCGCTTTCGACAATGCGTGCGCCGGGCGGCGCTCCGACATAGGCAGCGAGCGCCTCGGCAATGGTCGTCTTGCCGGAACCGCTGAGGCCGCCGATGGCAACGAGCCGCGGTTCTGTCTCCTGGAGAAATTTCACGGCCAGTTCGAAATAGGATCTCGCCTCCGCAATCAGCGTGTCGCTGTCGGCGCTGCCTTCCTCGACCTGCGTTGCGGTGACATGGGCGCGCACAGCAGACCGCACCGCCATGAAAAAGGGCAGAAGGACGAACCCGTCCTCGTCGTCGGCCTCATCGAGATAGCGGTTCATCACAAGATTGGCGAGCTGCGGAAAACCGCGATGCCAAAGGTCCATCAACAAGAAGGCAAGGTCATAGAGGACATCGATGCTGGCGATCTGGTCATTGAATTCGATGCAATCGAAGAGGCGGGGCTCGCCATCGAAAAGGCAGATGTTGCGCAGGTGCAGATCGCCATGGCAGCGGCGGATCTTGCCTGCGGCCTCCCGGCGGTCTAGCAATCCGGAATGCCGGGCAAGTGCGGTGCGGAAGGCCCCGGCAAAGGTCTCGATCTCCCGTTTCGTAAAAACATGGCTGGTGCCAAAGCCGGCCTCGTTGATGTCGAGCACGCCCATCAAATTGAACGAGCCGGTGCCATTGTGGACTTCGGGCGCTGCGCGATGATATCCTACAATCATCCGTGCGACGGCGGTCATCAGCGCCGGCGTCAATTGTCCCGCAGTTGCCATTCGATCGAGAAGCTTCGACTGGTCGAAGCGGATCATCTCGATCGCCGCGTCGAGGATTTGGCCGGTGCCGCCAAAAGCCAATTTGTCGTCGGCTCCCCGCATGATGCGATGCACCCTCAGATAGAGGCCGGGAGCGGTTTTCGAGTTGAGTTCTACCTCTCTCTCGCAGGCGGCCAGCCTTAGGGCTGGCGTCGAGAAATCGACATAGGGCAGCTTGACCGCGCGTTTCATCTTATAGGCGCGCTGGCCAACCAGGAAGATACGCGAAATGTGGGTCTCGATCGCCTCGACCGGCCCGGAGGCGCCATAGGAAGCCGGATCGCGCAGAAACGCGGCAGCGGCTTGCTGGTCGTCGACGATCATGGCCGGCCTTCCCAGGCTGTCTTGCGAAATTCGTTTCCGCGATCTGCGCTCATTGCTGCAATGTCTGGACATAACCTGCCAACTCATGGATGCGTTCCCTGGTGACGATTTCGCCTGCGTTTGGGCCATATTTCTTCACGTCGCCAGGCAGGAACTGGCTGCCCCACACTGGCATGTCGCGCTCGCCATGCGCCGGCACCACCGCGCGACCGTCGATCACGGCATAAACGCGCCAGTAGGGGAATTCGCCGCCATTGCGCCTGGAGAGGCGTGTCAGGTCGCTCGGCCGCTTCAACAGCTCTTCGCCCAATGGGCCATCGCCCTTGCCTTCGGGACCATGGCAGACGGCGCATGAGTTCATGTATTCGCCCTTGCCGTCGCCGAGCTCCTGGGCGCCGGCCGCGTTAATGGCCAATCCTGCCAGCGCCGCCATGATCAGGAATCTCATCTGTGTTTACCCAATTGATGAGTTGAAACCTAACAGGCTGGGTTTGGCAGTGCGTTGATGCGGATCAAATGCCGCTGCGGTCACGGTGTTTGATTCAGCGCAATGAACGCATCGAGCGCCCTCATTAATGACTGAAACCACGACTGACCCTTCAATCGAAATCAGGAGTCGCCGCCGTGACTTTCAGAACACTGCTTACCGTTACCGGGCCCAACCAGGGTGAGGGCGATCTAAAGCTAGCCGCCTCGTTGTGCGAACAGATCGGTGCCCATCTTTCCGTGCTCGTTCTCGAACTGGCCGCACCGCCCTCAGGAGGCGAGTATGCTGCCGTCGTCTCACCAGCGTGGCTGGAGGAACGTCAGGCCGAGCTGAAAAGGCTCGAGAAACGAATTTCGGAGGTCGCCGGCTTTCTTTCCCAGACCGCCGTATCGGCTGATCTGAGCGACGACTATCCCGACATGGGATGGGCGGACGACGTCATCGGAAGGCGTGCCCGCTACGCGGATCTGACCATTCTCGGACCAGATCTGCTGGCAAGCCATACGCTGAAGGACAAGGTCATCGAGGGCACGCTGTTCTCATCGGGAAAACCCATACTGCTCGTTCCCAAGGGCTCGCGCCCGACGCTAAAGCCGAAACGCATCCTCGTAGCATGGGATGCCCGTCTCGAGTCATCGCGCGCTGTCCGCGAGTCGCTCGATATGCTGAAAGGCGCCGAAGAAGTGCGCCTTGTCATCGTCGATCCCATCGAAAATGAGTTCCATCATGGCGAAGAGCCGGGTGCAGATGCCGCAGCCTATCTGGCGCGGCACGGCGTGAAGGTTACGGTCGACCGGCTGCCGAGCGCGAATCATTCGGTTGCCGATGTGCTTCGCCAGCATGCCGGCGATGTTGGTGCAGAGTTGATGGTGATGGGGGCGTACGGTCATTCCCGGTTGCGCGAGCGAATTTTCGGCGGGGTCACCAAGTCGATGCTTGCGGGTCAATCGCTGCCGGTCTTGATGGCGCGATAGCAATTTCAACGGTAAGGAAAAAGGGCCGGTGCAGATCGCGCCGGCCCTTTTTGTTTCTGGCAAAACTTGACGGGGCGACTACTCGCTTGCTTCTCGTCCGGACACTTGCTTGATGAGAATCCGAAAGAAAACGTGCGGTGCACTGTCGGCTGTGGGTGGAACGACGGGCTTGAGCGCGCCAGGTTCCCACCAGTCGGAGTGCTTGCTCAAGACCGACCAGGCATGATCTCGTTCGAGTTTGTGGCCGATCCGGTCAGGCAGTTCTTCGTATCGGCCATCAACAACGACGCTTCTCCATCCTCGACCTTGGCCGTGTTCGTCGACCTGGACGCACACCAGAGGATTGGCTCGCATCCATTCGATCTTCTTGCCCGGCATTGAAAAGGCATAGAGATGATTGTCGGCATGAGCGTAGTAAAAGGGCACGACATAAGGCTGTCCGTCCTTCGCGCACGCCAGGCGGCCAACCCGGTTGGCCGTCAGCATTTTCGTGCATTCCAAGGCAGAAAGCGTGCGGACCAGCATGACGTGATCTCCTATTTCTCTTTGTTGTTGCGTGTCATTGATTTCGTGGCGGTCGTTGAACTAGCGCTGACGGCGTGCCGCCCAGTTCGGTGTTGCCCAGCCGTGTGCGATCGAGCAGCCTCGTCCATCGCAGAAACGACGTCGCTGTCCGACAGCTGCGGAAACCGCAAGTAATGGTAGCTCAGGGCACGGAACTGTCCTGGCTGACTAATGCAAACCACACGATCAGCTTCCCGTGCCAGGTCGGCTACTGTCTCCTGCGGTGAAACAGGAACAGCCACAATGATTTCCCTGGGTGACCGACGCTTGAGTGCGTGGATCGCGATTTTCATGGTCGTGCCGGTCGTGGCACCGTCATCAACGATGATCGCGGTCTTTCCGGCGATCGACATCGGTTTGTTCTTCCCTCGATAGACAACGCGCTGACGTTCCAGTTCGGGACGTTCATTGGCAATCAAGACACGTAGCGCGTCTTCGTCGAGCGCATAGGTTTCGACAATCTCACGGTTCAACACGATCTCTCCAGGATCACCATCGACGATTGCGGCAACAGCCAGCTCGGCATTGCCGGGCGCGCCCACCTTGCGGACAATAAGCAGGTCAAGAGGAGCGTTAAGAGCTTTGGCCACTTCGACCGCGACGGGCACACCGCCACGCGGCAATGCCAGCACGACAGGCTGATGCAATTGCAGCCTGCTCAGCTCCAGGCCAAGCTTCACTCCAGCGTCTTCCCGGTCGCGGAACATCGGTCAATCCACCGGCCACAGTTTTCGCAGCGACTTCTTCATCGAGTTTCTGACCTGCACGATCTCGCCATGCGAGACGTGCCTGTCGAGAAGCTTGAACACCGCGTTGATCGCGACATCGAAATCGATCTCCTCATCGTAGCCGAAACTGTTTCTGACGCTGAGAACAAAGTCGCGCTTCGTACGCTCGCGCGCAGACACCGAGGGGTTCCAGCCTTCGAAATAGATGCCGCGGACCAAAACAGGCAGTTGCGCCGAAAGATCGGCCATTTCCGCTGGCGACAACCAGTCCCGCACCGTGTGCAGAACGGATCGCAGGAGGCGACAGGCGCTCGGTTCGCTCCAGCAAAGATCCTTAGCAAGCTCCTTGACCCACTGCTGCGCCTGCTGGCCAGCGTGCGTGAAGTCAGCGAAGGACGTGTGTGAAATATGACCCATGGCGATGCTCCTTGAAGTTTGAACTTCATTCTCGGTCATCGAAAAATTTTGAGCATTGAGCCGGATCAAATCGGTCAAAAATGCGCTGTCCCGCTTCATTTTTCAGCGCGGCAGCTATCAACTCGAAGAGCCGCACCGCACGGCGTCGATGGCAGCACTTGTGCAGGTGATGTGGCCCCGAGCGTGGCGAACGCCTTGGTCAGCGTGCCTTTGATGACGTCGATGCGATCAGCCAGGCCTTCGCGTGTAGCGCTCGGCGAGCTCGACGATCTCTCTGATCGGCGCGATGTCGCCATCCATCGAATAGACGCTTTCGAAGACGATCAGCTTGGCGCGATCGCGGGCCCGCCGCCTGCAGCAGGCTTTCCAGATGCGCGATGGTTGCTATGCCGGAACTGTTGCGGCTGCCGCCGGCGCCCGATCCCATCTTGCCGGCCGCATTCTGCACGCGGCGATAACATCGGGATGCTGGACCATGCCGAGATAGTCGTTGGAGCACCAGACCGTGATTTCCTCGGCGCGGCCATTGGAGTGCCAGATAGCGCGCGGAAACTTGCCCGATGCGTTCGAGGTCGGCGAAGACGCGATAGCCACGCTCTGGATGGACCTGGTCGATCACTTCCTCGAAGAACCGCTAGTAGTTCATGTCCTGAATTCCTTGCCTGTTGGGCAATCGCTTGTTCCGCCGCGCCGCCCCCGCAGCTTGGTTTCATCTATTTGGCGTAAGGACCGGCCCCTTCCCAATTGTTACCGCCTGCATGACAATTGCTCTCCACGTGCTCTGCACGCCCGCGTTTTCCTGCGGTGTCTTGCGCCCGCACGTCATCAGCCACGCTCAACTGGGCGACGTTAGCCTAACTGTTTGCGGAAGAGGCCTACGTTGATTCGTGTCAACACCAGGAGCCTGATATGTCATTTTGTTCAGTTCGAGATGAAGCGGTGCAATGATCCGCTGCGCAGTACAGAACGCGTCACGCCGCCAAGGGCCATTTCCCGGAGGCGGCTGTGACCGAAGCCACCCATTACGATCAGATCGGCCGTAATCTCCCGACCGATCTTGAGGAGCAGTTCCGCCGGCTCGGAGCAGCGAGCATCCAGAACTTCCGATCGCGCCTTCACCCCGTGGCGCGCCAAGAACATCTCGACGTCCGCCACATTGTCGGGGCTTCCATGGTTCACTGTGGCGATCACGACATCCCGCGCCGTGATCAGGAAGGGCATGGCGTCGACGACGGCGCGGCGCGCTTCCCGCGTGTCGTTCCATGCTATCAGGATGCTTTCGGCCTTGATCGGGGCAAGGGTTTGCGACGCCACAATGATCGGGCGGCCGGCTGCAAGAATGAGACTTGCCGGATCCAGCATACGATGATGGTCGACGATCAGGTCAACCGCCGGCGAGCCAGTGAGGATCAGGTCGGCGGCACGCGCATTGAGTATAAGCTGGCGAGTGGGATTTCCTATCTCTCCGCGCCAAGAGGCACGATTGCTGCCGTTGACAGTGCTCAGGAAGTCCTCTCTCAAGCAGTTGAGGCGGGCTTCTATCGCCTCCACTTGACACCACAACGCCTTGGTCGCGGCCTGGTCGTCGGTACCGGTGGGCATGACAAAATGCGGCTCGGCCGCACAGAAGCCGACCAGATCGGCATCATGCCGCTGGGCAAGATCCCAAGCCATGGAGATGCGTGGCGTGGCGATGGTGTCCACGTCCAGTTGAACCATGATCGTCTTGAAAGCCATCGCTGCAACCTTTTTGCGTTGAAGCGAAACAGCACGAAGGAAGGGCAGCGACCTTGATGCGTGTCAAACGCTTCAAATCGACCGGTGCCGCTCGATTGCTCGCACATTCCGGCAAAGGTCATACGTCGGTTGATCCGGATCAATGACCCGGCGACGAAAGGGGCTAGCGTTGTGGGCGCAGACTTTTGTTTGCGCCGCCTCACATGGAGTAGCGATCATGCAGACTCATCCCGAACCGTCGCAATGCGGCATGCAACAGTTGCCGATGGCGGAAAACAGTCAGAAGGTCGTCCTCGCTGCGGCGTCTCTTCAGGCGCACGCTTTTCAGGCGGTGATGCGCTATCAGATCGAAACGCTCGCGTTTCTCAAAAACCGTTACGAGCAGGATGCCAAGCTGGCCCACGATCTCGTCGCTGGTTTCGAATTCAACGACGCGTTCGACATTGTCTCGACTTTCCTGCAGAATGCGACATTGCAATACACCACCGAAGCCGGCAAGCTCGCGGCGCTGACCTCCAAACTCGCCTCGGAGACGGCAAAGTGTTTGCGCAAGGAAGCCAGAACCAGCATCGAGGATGTACTGGCAAAGACAGTCGCGTAATTGGAAGGCGCCTGCAACCATGAGCGGCTATATGGGTAATGGGCTTCGCTGGCGGCGTCGATCAGTTTGGGCACTTGCGGCGGTGTTGCTTGGTTCCGTGCTGCCGGCACAGGCCAACAGCTTAACAGAACGCGGTCAGGCACTGGTTGAGTTCAATTGCGCTCGCTGCCACGCCATTGGAAAAACTGACAAAAGCAGCCATCCCGACGCGCCAGCATTTCGCACCTTGTCGAAACGCTACCCAATCACGGACCTCGAGGAAGCCCTCGCGGAGGGCATTTCGACCGGCCACCCGGACATGCCCGAGTGGGTTGCGAGTCCTGACCAGATCGAGGCAATAATTGCTTATATCAGCAGTTTGCAGCAACCGTGATCGAGGCCGCAGTCGCAGCAGTCGGCCGAGCGTGCCAATTGCGGCGCCATCAGAGCCACTCCAGACTGAGCTAGGGCAACATCCGGTCAGCGGCCCGGAAGAACGTCCGCGCATGCGCCACGATCTGGGCCTGCGTAGGATGATCCGCAGGTTCAACGCCGACAATGCGATCCTTCAGGTGAGAATGGTGGTCGCGGATATGCTTGGCCAGTTCATCCTTGCCGATCCTGTTCCACGATCAGCCATTCCCTGCCAGCTGCAGGGCGTTGACGACATCGTAGTAGGAAGCCCCGTTCTCCAGGCACCCTTGCCGTCCACGGTGCCAGCCTTGTTGTGGGTCTGATGATGCGCCAGTGCGGTGGCAAGCCTCACGCGGCTGTCTCATGGTTGAAGAGGAACACCTTGGCTTCGCGATGGTCCAGCCAGGCGACGGCATGTTGGGCCTGCATGTCTATACCTCCTTGGATTAATGGCGCAATCGTCGCGGTTAGGCCTCGAATGCCTCACGCCGATTGGAAGTCCAGCGTTGCCAGGATTGAGCCGGGTTCAATGACGGCATTTGCTGTGGCGACAATCGTCGCGCGGCCATCTGCCGGCGCGACAATCTCGTGAAGCGCGTCTTCGACGCGAACTTCGGCTATTCGCTCGCCGGCCTTGATTGTGTCGCCGCTGGCAATGAACCAACGTGCCAGGATGCCCTCGGGCAGCAAGCTGGACGCCCATAGCGCTTCGTCGACTTTGATGTATTGCATCGCAATTCTCCTTTGACCAGGAATGATAGGCTGCGCACCGGGAGCGTCCTTGACCACGATCAAAGGCAAGTGCCGTCTTGCGGACAAGCGTTCAGCAATTCTTGAAAATGATCCAGGTCAAAGCGCGTCGCGCTGTCTTCGTCAAAGCTAGGATGATGTGGAACTCTATCCAAAGCGCACCTTATGGTCGCCATCTCAAACTCGCCGTCTTCGACGAGGAGGGGGCGCATGCGCTGGTATTTCCCTGCATAAAGAGCCGCGAAGGTTGGAAAAATGCCGTCACCGGCGCCCGTGTCGACATCCGTCCGACCCACTGGCGCGAGTGGGACGAGGAGAAGGTTCAGGCCAGCACTGGCAACCCTCTCGAAGGTTCTCCCTAAGGTCGGGATTCCAAGATCAGCGCCATGCGCACGAGATGGGACAGGCTGCCCGCACCCATTTTGCTCATGACATTGGCCCGGTGGATTTCGACCGTGCGCGGGCTGATCCCCAGATCGTAGGCTATCGTCTTGTTCGGCAGGCCCGCAACAAGTCCATCCAGCACCTGCCGTTCCCGCTCTGACAAGGTTGACAGGCGCCCGCGGATATCTGCGGACCGCGGATGCGCTGCATTCGCCTGGTTGCGGTTGGCCAGTGCGGAGCGGATCGCTTCGATCAGCACCTCGTCGTCGAAGGGCTTTTCGATGAAATCGGCAGCGCCTTCCTTCATCGCCTGAACGGCGAGAGCCACATCGGCATGGCCCGTCATGACAATGACCGGAAGCGAATGTCCGCGGGTTCGGAGCTGCCGCAGGAATTCTATGCCGTCGATCCCCGGCATGCGCACATCGGTGACGATGCAACCGTCGAGCTTGCCCGTCGCGGTCGCTAGAAAGGCTGTGGCCGATTCATGCAGGCGCACGGCAAAGTCTGCCGTGCCCAATAGAAATCCAAGGGACTTGCGGACGTCCACGTCGTCGTCGACCACGTGCACCAGATCGCTAGTGGCCATTGGTGACCTCATCTTTCTCGACGATGCGCAACGTAAACCGAAAGGCGGTACCGCCGGCCGGCATTGCCTCGGCCCATATGTGACCGCCATGTGACTCGACGATGGTGCGGCAGATGGAAAGGCCGACGCCCATGCCCTGCTTTTTCGTGGTTACGAATGGCTGGAACAGTTGTGCGGAAACCTCCGGTGCCAGACCGGCGCCGGTGTCGATGACGCTTACCTCGGCCATACCATCGTTCTTGGCAACGGTCGTGACTTTCAATTCGCGGCGCGGCGCATCCTGCATGGCCTCTACCGCGTTGCGCATGAGGTTGAGCAGAACCTGCTGAATCTGGATGCGGTCGGTCAAGACCAGTTCGGCGGCAGGGTCAAGCTTATAGCTGACGAGGACATTTATCTCCCTGGCGCCAACCAGGGCCAGGGACGAAGCTTCCTCGATCAGCGCCGGCAGTCGTTCGACCTGACGCTCGCTTTCGCCCCTTGCAACAAAATCCCTCAGATGACGTATGACGTCGCCTGCCCGCAGCGCCTGCTCAGCCGCCTTTTCCACAGCATCCCGCAGCATGGGCGCGTTCTCTTCCGTGCTCTTCTCGAGCAGCCGACGACTGCCCTTCAGGTAGTTCGTGATGGCTGTTAGGGGTTGGTTGATCTCATGAGCAAGCGTCGAAGCCATTTCGCCAAGTGCTGTAAACCGCGCCATGTGGAGGAGCTCCTGCTGCTGCTCCTGAATTCGTGCTTCTGCGCGATGGCGCTCGGTCAGGTCGCGGCAGAACCCGGTAAAGAAGCGTCCGGTTCCAGGGTTCATTTCGCCGACGGAAAGCTCCATCGGGAAGGTCGAACCATCCTTGCGCATCCCGGTGACGGTGCGGCCGAGCCCAATAATCCGGCGCTCTCCCGTCGTCAGGTAGCGAAGCAGATAGGCATCATGCTCGTCGCGGTAGGGCGGGGGCATCAGCATTTTCACGTTTTGACCGATGACTTCACCTGATTGATAGCCAAACAGCGTTTCGGCCGCAGTGCTGAAGGATTGAATTCCGCCCTGTTCGTCGATGACGACCATTGCATCCGGCACCGTGGCAAGGATCGATCGCAGATGGTCCTCACGCAGCCGAAGTGCTGCGTTTGCAAAGGAGAGTTCGCTGACATCCGTGCCTTCAATGAAGATCGCGGTGATACGGCCATCGTCAGCCTTGACCGGCTGATAGACAAAATCGAGGATGCGCTCTTCGACCGGTCCGTCGGCTTGGTTGCGAAGGCCAACCTTCACGCCGGCGCCCCTGTAGGGCTCGCCGGTCGTGTAGACCTGGTCCAGATGTTCGAAAAACTCAAGTTCTTCGAGCTCGGGAAAGGCATCCCGGATTGACTTTCCAATGACCTGCCTGTTGCCGATCAATCGCTGATAGGCGGCATTGGTCAATTCGAAAATATGACCCGGCTCGCGCAGGAGCGCGATAAAGCCCGGAGCCTGATCGAACATCCGCGACAAGAGGGCTTTCAGTGTCGTCCCAGCGGGCGACAGACTGAGCGCTTCGTCTTTGATCACGTGAAATTCCTCGGGTTGAGACGGTGCTACCTGGGCTAACTACCACTTCTCGCAGAACACGCAAAACAGATCGAAATGACGCTTTCAGACGATATGCCGTTGGCAGCCGCAATTGGCGGTCTTTTGACGCGCGTCAAGGCATCGGGCGCTGGCGCCTGCAATCATCGAGAATTGCGCCATTTCCGCGAAAGGCACCCGCAATGTCCTACAAGTCAATCATCGTGAACCTCGCCATCGATGCCGCTCCTGAACCCATAGTGAGGGTGGGGATCGAACTTGCCGAACGATTTGGAGCGCATCTGATCGGCCTGGCGGCTGCGGATGTTCCGCCTTTGGTCGCGACTGGCGACGGTATGGTCTACGAAGGCGAGGTCATGCAGATCCAGCGAACGGAGATCGAAAAGCGGCTCGCAGAATTACGTGACGTGTTCGAGTCGCTTGTCCCAGCTTCGATCACAACCGAATGGGAGCAAGCGGTCTGCAGTCCGACCCGCCTGCTCAGTGCAGAAGCGGCCGCGGCCGATCTCATCGTCACCGGCGGCGTTGATGGCGACAATGTCTTTCGCGCCGTGGATATCGGCAGCCTTGCACTCGGGACGGGGCGGCCAGTCTTGGTCACTGCCAGCAATATCGAGCATATCCGCGCGAAAACCATGCTGGTTGCCTGGAAGGACACACGGGAGGCACGGCGGGCGATAGCCGATGCACTGCCTTTCCTGGGCAAGGCGAACGAGGTCGTCGTCGCCACAATTGACACCAGTCGTGACGAGAGCATTCGTGACAGCCTCGCCGATGTCGCGGTTTTTCTCGAACACCATGGCATCAAGGCGCAAACCGAGCTGATCACCGGCGAGGCTGATGGCGACAGGCTGCTGACTTTCGCACGCTCCATCCATGCGGATCTGATCGTCTCTGGCGCATACGGCCATAGCCGCTTGCGGGAATGGGCTTTTGGCGGTGTCACCCGCACGCTCATCGAAGAGAGCGGCATAAGCCGCTTCATGTCGTATTGATGACAAGCGAAGCTGACCAGCAATCCGTGCCGCCGGACGGCGCCGCTTATTGGTCGATCGAGACCGATGACCTCCTGCGGAGCCTCAAGACGTCGCCATCGGGGCTTGCCGCCTCCGATGCCGCATCGCGGCTGGCAAAATTCGGCCGAAACACACCGGCGTCGACGTCGAGCGCATCGGCCGTGGCAGTGTTTGCCCGCCAGTTCCGCAGCCCGCTGGTCCTGATCCTCATTTTCGCGGCCGGCGTGTCCGCTTTCGTGGGGGAGGGCCAGGAGGCTGCGATCATCGGCGCGATCGTGTTGGCAAGCTGCGTCCTGAGCTTCACCCAGGAGTACGGTGCCTCGCGGGCGACCGAAGCACTGAAACAGCGTATTTCGCGAAAGGCTATCGTGTTGCGTGATGGTGTCGAGTGCTCGGTCGCCGCCGAAGACATCGTGCCGGGTGACGTAATCCGGCTTTCGGCAGGAAACCTCATCCCTGCCGACGGTGTCATTCTGGACGCGCGCGATTTCAATGTCAGCGAGGCCGTGCTGACCGGCGAGACCTTCCCCGCCGTGAAGACCCCCGGACGATCCGCGCCGAATGCCGCGCTCACACTGCGCACCAACGCGGTCTTTACGGGCACATCCGTCCGTAGCGGCACCGCAACCGTGCTTGCAGCAGCAACCGGGACCCGCACGGAATTCGCGTCGATCGCCGCGGCCCTGGAGCGACAAATTCCCGAAACAGGGTTTGGCCGAGGCATCCGGCTGTTCGGCTATCTGATGACCGAGATCATGCTGGCGATAGTCATCGTGGTGTTCTTCGCCAATCTGCTGCTGCATCGACCGCTGATTGACTCGCTGCTGTTTTCGCTGGCACTGGCGGTGGGCCTCACGCCGGAGCTTCTCCCGGCTATTATCAGCGTGACCCTTGCTCGTGGTGCCCGCGCCATGGCCGCCAATGGCGTCATCGTGCGCCGTCTCGACGCCATCGAGAACCTGGGCAGCATGGATCTGCTGTGCACTGACAAGACGGGGACGCTGACGGAAGGCGTCATCCACCTGGATGGATGGCTCGATGTCGATGGCAGTCCGTCTACCGATGTTCTGCTCTGGGCACGTCTCAACGCGACCCTGCAGACCGGCCTGAAGAACCCGCTGGACGAAGCGATCGCAACCGCTCCGGGCGAGGGCGGATCGTTGGCCGCCTTCTCCAAGGTCGACGAAATCCCCTATGATTTCATTCGCAAGCGGCTTTCCGTTGTAGTGCGGACCAATGACGCCGAAGATCTTCTGATTACCAAAGGCGCCGTAAAAAATATCCTCGAAACCTGCAGCTTTGTGCGAACGGCCAAGGGGCTGGAACCTCTCAATGAAATGCACCGTGCTGCAATCGACGAAAAATTCCGGCGCTGGAGTGCGGACGGCTACCGCGTTCTGGGCCTGGCCATCCGTCGGTTTGAGAGCGCAAAACCGTTCAGCAGGAAAGACGAGATCGATCTCGCCTTCGCGGGCTTTCTGCTTTTCCTCGACCCGCCAAAGAAAGGCGTCAAGGAGACGCTCGCCGAACTCGCCCAGCGTGGTATCGCCGTAAAGGTCATTTCTGGCGACAACCGTTACGTTGCCGCACATCTCGCCCAGACGATCGGCTTGCACGCCGACAGGATTATGACCGGCGAGGAGCTTTCGAAATTGACGAAGAGCGCCCTCTTCGCAGGCGTGCAGCACACCGACCTCTTCGTCGAGATCGACCCCAACCAGAAGGAGCGCATCGTTCACGCTTTGCGGAGCAGGGGCCATGTCGTAGGCTACCTTGGCGACGGTATCAATGATGCGCCTGCCCTTCATGAGGCCGACATAGGCATCTCGGTCGACAGCGCTGTCGATGTTGCGCGCGAAGCGGCCGATATCATCCTACTCAAACAGGATCTAGGCGTGCTTGTGCGCGGCGTCGACGATGGTCGCAAGACCTTCGCGAACACGATGAAGTACATTTCCATCACCACCAGCGCCAATTTCGGCAATATGATCAGCATGGCCGTTGCCTCGATGTTCCTGCCTTTCCTGCCGCTTCTGGCCAAGCAGATCCTGCTCAATAACTTCCTTTCCGACGTTCCTTCACTCGCCATTGCAAGCGACAACGTCGATCCCGACCAACTGCGCCGGCCTCGCCACTGGGATATCCGTTTTGTGCGGCGGTTCATGATCAGCTTTGGCCTCGTCAGTTCGCTCTTCGACGTCGCGACCTTCGCATTCCTTGTGTTTTTTGCGCACGCCACGGAGGCCGCATTCCAGACCGCGTGGTTCGTCGAGTCGTTACTGACGGAGCTTGCCATTGTGCTCATTGTGCGCACGCACAGGGTTTTCTGGGCGAGCCGTCCGAGCCCGTTGCTTGCCTGGTTTACATTGGCCGTTGGGATTATCGCTATCATGATCCCCTATCTGCCGTTTGCAGCCTGGTTCGGCTTCGTGCCCTTGCCTCTGCCCGTGCTGGCCGTGCTTGTCGTAATTACCGCGCTCTATTTACTCGCCTCTGAGGCGACCAAGCGCTGGTTTTTCGGACAAGAGAACCGCAACTCGCGGAAGAGGGAGCATTCGATTGAAAGAGAGGCCAAGCCTCGTGCAGCCTGTCCGAGATCATAGGGCCGTGCGGACGCTTGAAGCGACGGCGAAAAGAAGCGCAGGAATTCTGCCCTATCGAGGATCTGACAAGGGTCTGCAGGTGCTGCTTGTCCATCCTGGAGGCCCGTTGTGGCAAAGGCGCGATCTTGGCGCCTTGTCGATTGCCAAAGGCTAGTATGACGAAAGCGAGCTGCCCGAGGCAGCGGCACGACGTGAGTTCACGGAAGAGAGAGACTGGGAGCCCACGGGAGCCCTGCTCACTCTGGGTCAATTGCGCCAGCGAGGAGGCAAACTCATCACTGCATTCGCGTTCGAAGGCGACTTCGATACCGCGACGTTGCGCAGCAACCTGTTTGAGGTGGAATGGCCGCCACGCAGCGATCGGGTACAATCGTTTGCCAAGATCGATCGTGGTGAATGGCTGGATTGAACACTGGCCAGGGACAAGCTGGTGGTCGGTCAACGGCCTTTTCTCGACCGCCTCGTCGCGTCGGTTTAGCCGTCAAGGGCTTGTCAGCTGATCGCCTGTTGATCGAGATCAACGCCGCCTGCTGCCAACATGCCAATGATCAGCAATAGACAGGAGTGATCACCATGACCTTTCTCGATTACGTGATTTCAGTCGACGCCAGAACCGCTTTGATGGGTCGTATGATGCAGAAGCTCGGCGTCGACAGACAATTGAAGGTCGTAGCCGACCATGAGGCCGTCACCGGCCGGGCGGTGGACCGCTGCCGTTCCTGTGGGCATCAGGATGAATGCTCGGTCTGGCTCAACGAACACCAGCAAGCCGACAACCCGCCAGACTATTGCCGCAATAGCGACTTGATCGCTCGACTGCAGCATGCGGCTGGCCAACGCTAGCCGTTCGAGTCCTCGGCCTGGACCATGTCGTGCTGTGCGTGTTCTGACGAGAGTCAACGCAACCCACGTTTTGCAGTTGATAAGTTTGCATTCGACGGGCGCAAGGCAAAACACTGGCAGAAAAAGTTGCGGGCGCGCGCTTATTGCCTTTGCCCTGTTACGCCATCGGCCATTGATCACCCTGGTCGCACCTTAAGCGCGGCGAAGCCTTGGGCGACCACTAGCAACACAGAGAGGCAATGGTGTGCCTCGCCACCGGTCAATGTCAGCTCCGCTACGAAACAAGGACCACCGACACGGGATCGGCGCAGAAGAGATTGTCCTTGACAGCATTGACGCCGGCGACGTTTTCGGCGGCGACTATCGCTGCCTGGCGCTCGCGTTCGTCGAAGATGGCGCCGCCCAGTGTCACGATGCCACTGTCCACCGTCACGTTGATCAAGTCGTTGCCGGCCCATTTCTGCGCCGCAAGCTCGGTTATGATGTTCTGCCGAATCTGTTCGTCGTCGATGACCGTGGCGGCACCATCCGGAAGAATGCCGAGCAATGCCCGCAGAAGATCAGAGCGGGTGACGATGCCAACGACTTTCCCGCCGTCGATGACCGGAATGCGTTTGACATGGTGACGCGTCATGAGCTCGACGATTTTCGCGAGCGATGCCGCTGGGGATGCCGTCACGACATCTTGCGACATCACCTCCTCAACCCGTCGGCCATTGGCCCGGACATATTGGTCGGCGGCTTTCCCGGGGCTGACGAGAAACTCCAGCCAGCGCGAGCGCTTGTGTTCCGTGCCCAGTTCTCCTCGTCGCAGGAAATCGCCCTCGCTGAGGATCCCGACCAGCCTGCCGTCGCTGCGAATGACGGGGAGGCCACTCACCTTTTTGGCGAGCATCAACCCGGCCGCCTCGGCGATCGATGCGGACGGGTCTATGCCGACGACCGGCTTGCTCATTATGGCTGCGGCTTGCATCTTCGTTCTCCGGAGTTTTCCAAAACCTCCGGCTTCTTAGGAGTCACATGTATAAAGCGCCTTGATCTGCATCATTTTGCCATCGAGACAAATGGTCCATGTGTGGGGTCGCGAATGACGGGCCCGTGCCCGTCAACCAGAGATCGCGGTCTTGGCGACATTCACGCCAAGTTCGTAGACAAGCAGACCACCATAATAGGCAGTCGTGGTGACCAGCACCGCTCCGCCAATTTCAATCAGAGGAATGGCGATCGTCACAGCCCGGAACTCGCGGTTCCGAATCCAAAGCGCAAGCCTCACAAATCCCCAGATCAGGAAGGCAAAAGCAGTGATACCTCCCAGGCTTTCGTGGATTTCCGCGATATCGCTGCTGAAGCCGGCCGCTTCGGCGTGATCCAGGGCAAGACCGCCGAAGAACCAGGTTCCAAGGGCGAACACGCCGGCAGCCAGGGCCACAAACGTGGAAATCGTGCCGGCGCCCGATTTTCTCGTGACGGCGTTGCCACCAGCCAGCGCTACAAGGTCGATAGCCGCAAGCGTGTAGATCAGAACAATGGGAAAATGAACAAGAATGGGGTGGATGTGTTGAATGGGGACCATGAAATGCTCCAGGGATTGGTAAGGGACTTTGGATAATTGCCAGCCTTGCAGCGAGCCTTGGCCCGCCACGCACAGCGAAGGGAAGACCTAGTCGTTTTCGTCGGCCTCATCGCCTTGCCGGTCGTCACACTCATCGTCGCCACCCTTAATCGCTTTCGGAGTGGAGGCGTCCTGCATCGGGATGGCCTGCAGATCAATCGGGCCGGATGGGACAACAGACGATGACGCCCCACATGATCCTTCGTCCGATTCAGCGGCCGCGGGTAGGGCAAAGATCGTGAGGCTTGCAAGTGCTGCAAGGACAAGCATGGAATTGCGCATGGTCTGGTATCCTTCTCGGCGCGGCCATGATTGGACGCGATGATGCCCTGATATGGACCCTTTGCTTGCCGTGGGCTGAGGATAACTGACAGCAAATTGAAAGCTGCAACGTGCGACATGCCTTGCCGATGAGAAGACAATGGAAGCGTTTGGCGGTGCTGGGTCTCGCTGGACTTATCCTGGCAATGCCTCTCGTTGCCCGTGCCGACGAGGACGATGACGGCGACCATGACCGGGCGCGGGATTTGTACGAGCACGGCGAAATCAAGGGCCTTGCCGACATACTGGACCTTGTCCGCGCCAAAGCTCCCGGCGATGTTATTGCGGTCGATCTCATCCGCGAGGCCGACAGATGGGTCTACCGGTTCCAGGTCTTGGGTGCCGATGGCAGGCGAAAGACCGTCGACGTCGACGCCGGCGCCGGTGTCATCATGCGCGATGGGGAGGGTGACTGATGAAGATCCTCCTCGCCGAAGACGAGCCCCGTATCGCTGCCGATATCGCGACCGCCCTCAAGGCATCCGGAATGGCGGTCGATATCGTAAGGGATGGTGAAGCTGCCTGGTTCGCAGGCGATGTCGAGAATTACGACGCCGCGATTCTGGATCTCGGATTGCCCAAGCTCGATGGTCTTACGGTCTTGAAGCGCTGGCGGGCCAATGAGCGCAGGTTTCCGGTTCTCATCCTGACCGCAAGAGGCATGTGGACCGAACGTGTCGACGGCATCAATTCCGGCGCTGACGACTATCTTCCCAAGCCTTTTGAAATGGAAGAACTGCTCGCTCGGTTGCGCGCCATCCTGCGCCGCTCGGCCGGGCAGGCGGCACCCGTGTTGAGGTCAGGGCCGCTGCTCTTGGACACACGCCAGATGCGCATTTCGCTACGCGGCATCCCCGTTTCCCTGTCGCCGCTGGAATACCGGCTCCTGGCATTTCTGATGCATCACGCCGGGCGGGTGGTGGCGCCGACCGAATTGGCCGAGCATTTGTACGATTCAGGCAACGATCGCGATCCGAATGCGATTGAGGTCATTGTAGCGAGGTTGCGACGGAAACTCGGCAGCGATGTCATCGAAACGCGACGTGGGTTCGGGTATCTGATGCCCGATGATCCCGCTTGATGGGCAACTCGATCCGCTTCCGGTTGTGGTTGGCTGCGACAATCTCGATTCTTGTCGCGCTCGGCATCGCCGGCGCGGGCTTGCGTTATCTGTTCGAACTCCACGTCGAGCGGCGCGTGGTGGGCGAGTTGACGGTCGACCTCAACGAACTGATCGGCGCAACGGCTTTCGCCGGCGATGGCCGCCTTGTCGTGACCCCAGTGCTGACCGATCCGCGGTTTGCCAACCCACTCTCCGGTTACTATTGGCAGGTGGAGGACATCACCACCGGCAGCCTCGAGCGTTCGCGATCATTGTGGGACGCCAAGCTGCTCCTGCCTGCCCAGAGCGCAAGTGGTGGGCTGCGAACGGTCGAGGAGTTCACGGGCCCGGGCGGAGAACTCAGCATTGCAGTCGAGCGTACGATCATCGATGCCGGAGGCCGGTCGTTTCGCGCCATCGTGGCGGAAGATCATCGAACCGTTGAGCTATCTGTAAGCGAATATGTTCGCGACCTTGCTCCGGCTCTCTTGATGCTCGCTGCAGTTCTTATGGCCGCGTTTTTCATCCAGATCACCATCGGCCTTGCACCGCTGGAGACCTTGCGGGTCGCCGTCAGAAACGTGATCGCACAACGAACGACACGGCTCGATGTGGCGGCACCAAGCGAGGTGCAGCCGCTCGCGGACGAAATCAATCGTCTTCTCAATGCCCAGGAAAAGGCCCTTGCCCGAGCCCGCTCGCGTGCCACCGATCTGGCACATGGCCTCAAGACGCCGCTGCAAGTGCTGTCGGCCGACATTCGTGCGTTGAGAAAGAAGGGCGAGACGGACTTGGCCGACGAGATCGAGAAGAGCGCCGCAGCGATCCGGCGCCATGTCGAGCGGGAGCTCGCGCGCGCCCGCCTCGCGCCCGGCATCTCCGGCAAGGCATCCTGCCTCGTGTCGGAAGTCGCGGCTGGCGTCATTGCCGTCGTCAAACGGACGCCAAGCGGCAAGCAGCTTTCATTCAAGATGACTGTCCCGGAGGATCTCACAGCGCCGATCGATGAGGGTGACCTGTCGGAAATCCTCGGCAATCTGGTCGAGAACGCGGCGCGCTACGCAAAATCGTCAGTGCAGGTCGATGCATCCGCCGCCGCTGGCAAGGTGACCATCACTGTCGCCGACGACGGACCCGGCATACCGAATGCGGATCGCCAATCCGCCTTGTCACGTGGCGTTCAGCTCGACAGCAAGGGCGGCAGCAACGGCCTCGGCCTGGCCATCGTTTCCGACATCGTCGAAGCCTACGGCGGGTGTCTTGCCATGACCAACGCCGACCCGGGCCTGGTCGTGACCATTTCCTTGCCACGACACAATTGACCCTGCTTCAAGCAAAACCTGGGAAGTAGTCGACCCTTATCTTCGAGCGGCGCACGCCCATGGCCAGCAGTTTCTGACGCAGCGCCTTGACCATCGCCTGCGGGCCGGAAATATAGAATGTGCGTTCGAGATAGTCAGGTATGGCCAAACGTATTAGGCGCTCGTCGATGTGACCGGGATACTGCCCGCGCTCGCCACCGCGCGCCACGGCGTGGACCGTCTTGATGCCAAGTTCCTGCCTGGCCGCGCCAAGCACGTCGCGATAGGCAATATCCTGCTGGCCTTCGGTTCCGTAGAGGACGACGATCGGCCGCCGCTCCTTGCGGTCGAGGAGATATTGCAGCATCGAGCGGAACGGCGTGATGCCGATGCCTCCGGCCAGGAAAGCGATCTTGGTTTCATGCCGGGCGGGCAGCGTGAAGTTGCCGGCCAGTTGCGCGGCGTGGATCGTGCTGCCCGGCCTCATGGTCATCAATTCGCGCTTGAAGGCACTTGATTGTGGATAAAACTTGACGCCGAGACGGATCGTTTCCTCCGTCGGCGCCGAGGCCACCGTGAAATAGCGGCGGTTGCCGCGATTGTCGGCACGATCGAGGCCAAGCGTCCATTCGAGATACTGGCCGGGCTCAAAGGCGAGTTTGCGCGGCGACCGGAAGACGAAGTCAAAGCTGTCGACAGCCGATTGCTCAATGCGCTCAAGAGTCAGCACGAAGCGTCCCTTGGGGCCTGCCGCATAGGCAAACAGGTTGCCGGCAAGCAGCGCCAGTTCCGGCGTGAAATAGAACGAGCCGATATGGATGTTGGGAGCAAACAGAAAGCCGACGATGGCGGCAAAGGCGATACGCGGCCAACGCATCGTCGGCGCGGTCAGCGGCTCGGTCAGCATCACAAAGGCAAAGAACAGCAGAGGCGACGAACCGAGTGTCTCCGCGAGTGCGGTCCGGTACTGCGACGGGTCCGTGGTTGCCAAAATGGTCGCCAGCGCCACGACAACAAAGGTCGAGACAAGATCAAGCCGGCGCAGTTTGCGGACAATGAGCATGCCACCGACGAGCACGAGAGGAAGCAACGGGAAATTGCCGCCGACCCACCAGGTGGCGGGTTGGTCGAGCAGCAGCGCGGACACCGCCACGCCCAGCGCAGCCGGATTGAAAAGGTGCTTCCGGCCGATGGCGAGAATGAACTTGGATGATATCGCCCAGACGGATGCGAATGCCACCGCCGCAATCCCTTTGATGTCCGTGACCGCTACCGGATCGACGATGAGCGCCAGGATGAATGCGGTGATGTAGACGGATTCATTGTTGGCCGGGACCGCGAAGACATACGCAAAAATCCTGTTGGTGATCCAGCAGGCGGCCAACGCCAAAGCCGTCGTGAAGGCGAGCGCAATCGGATCATGTGGCACGAGCCTAACGAAGCCGAACACGAACGCCGCGCCGACCAGCGCCATCAGATAGTAGAGGATCAGCCTGTACATGGTCAGGTGATCCAGAAATCGGTCGATGGTCTTGATCATGGCAGGCAAAGGGCTCCGAACCCGGTTGTCGGCGTGGCGCGGCCATTGGCGTCGACGAGATAGCCCTCCAGGCCAGGCGTCTGCTCGATGAAGAGAATGCCGTCCCGCCCCATGGCGAACGCCGCGGTGGCGAAACGATCGGCTTCAAGCACATCCGGGCCGATGACGGTCAAACTGATGATGTCCTGGATCGGACTGCCAATCCCATGCGGGTTGTAGATGTGCTGGCCTCGGACATAGGTGCCGGAGGTCGCGACGCCGCGGCCGCGGGGATAGACGATCTTTACGATCTCGTTCGCATTGAACGGATTGCGGATGCCGACGCTCCAGTCCTGGCCCGATGCATTCTTGCCGCTGGACTGGATATCGCCACCCGCCTCGATGAAGAAATCGCTGATGCCGGCCCGTTGAACAATCCTCGCGGCATTGCGAATGGCCCAGCCCTTGACGATGCCGGAAGGATCGAGCGACCCGTCGGGCTTGCGAATATCGAAGTATCCGTCCGTCTCGTCTTTTGTCTGTCTGGCAATGGCCAGCACTTCCATCATCTCGCCGCTCCAGTCGACGACCGGAACGTCGCCGCGGTTGATGGCCGCGATCTCGCTGTCGGCCCGGTACGTGCTGAAGCGCCTGTCGACATTTTCAAAATAGCCAAAGACCGTATCGATCAGTTCACCGGTCGACGCGCCACCGATGTCGACCGTGATGGGCATGCCCATCAAAATTCGCGTGTCGCGCATGATGCTATGACGACGCTTTCTTCAGCGCGCCACGCAGCGACTGGATGAAAGCCCTGCTGGTTAGCGTCGCGCCCGAAATGATGTCGACATTGGCGCTTTGGACGCTGATCGCTTCGTCGCGCAGCATGGGCAGCGCTTGCCTGTTGATGCTGATGGAGGTGCGGCGGTCGGATGGATATTTCAGCACTTTCAGCGCCGTAAGCTGGCCGCCTTGTACGAGGGCCTGAATCTGGATGATGCCGTAGTAGGCATCGGCCGTGGGGCCGGTGTAGACGCCGTCGGCATAGCCGTGTGCGGCGAGCTTCATGCCGACCCGGACGACATGTGCTGGCGCATCCGGATATGCCGGCCGCGGCTGTGGGACAGGTATGTAGACGGCAGGAGTTACGGCGAATGAAGGTACCGATGGCGCTGGATCGGAGGCAGCCGGAGCCACTGGCTGCGCCAGTGGCGTTCGCGACGGTTGTGGTGCGACCGGCACTGTCTGCTTGACTGGATCATTTGGTCGTTCGGCGGGAACTGCTATGCCCGCTGTCGTTTCCCGGGCAATCGGGAACCTTGTTCTGAATTGGGGATCGAGGGGCGCCGGGGAGGTGCGAAGCATCGGCAAAGCCGCAGCGGATGCGGGCTCTTTTGGCTGCTCGGAAGGCACATCTGCTGCATCGGCCGGCAGCGCTTCGCCAAGCATATCGTTTGCCGGATCCTTGCCGGCCTGATCCCAGACATAAGCGCCCGAGGCGGCGATCACGAAAAGTGACAAGGCAATCTGTTTCATCGGAATGTGCTTCCACGTTGAATCTTGCAGGGTGACCCGTCTGGTCCGCTTCGGATGCAATATCCCACGGCCAAGCTGACAACTGGCTGTCAGCGGGCTGCGACCCGTCAACGCTCATGGACGACATCAAGTCGATTTGTCATAGATCAAGATATTCGCATGAAGCCCGAGCTAAGAGGGCTCTCTCAAGCGAGGAAGCTGCCATGACTGTTGCCAATGAGCCGGCCGGATACACCGCAACCCAGATTCTGCTGCATTGGGTGATTGCGGCGTTGATCGTCCTACAGCTCATCCTCGGTGAGGACATCAAGCCGGCTTACCGGGCGTTCTCACGCGGCACCGAGCCGGCTGCTGGCGATATCTTCAACGCGAATATTCATGTGTATGTCGGTTTGGCGGTCCTGGTGCTGGCGATCTGGCGGTTTGCGGTCCGACTTATGGTTGGTGTGCCGGCTGCACCGTCGGAAGAAAGCGCATTGTTAAAGCGGCTCGCCGCTGCCGCCCATTTCCTGCTCTACCTGTTCATTTTCGGGATGCCGATTACCGGAGCGCTAGCATGGTACTTCAACATTCGAGCGATGGGTGAGATACACGAACTCGCCAAGCCAGTGATCATCATTGTCGTCGGGCTCCATGCCGTGGCGGCGCTATGGCAGCATTTCTTTGTGAAATCGGACGTCCTCGTCAGGATGCTGCGACCCGCTGGACGGCGCGCGCCGTGATGCGATGAGCCGCCTGCACAGTGAAAACCATCTCGTATCGCCACCGGCTGCGCGCGGCCGTGCTTGGCGGCAATGATGGCATCGTCTCGACGGCCAGCCTGATCGTTGGCGTGGCGGCGGCCAATGCAACGGCGTCAACGTTCTGGTGGCCGGCGTCGCCGGGTTGGTCGCCGGTGCGATGTCGATGGCGGCCGGCGAATGTGTCTCGGTCATTTCGCAGTCCGATACCAGCCGACCTCGACCATTGAGCGAGGCGAGTTAGCAACGCAGCCAGACTCTGAGCGACAGGAACTTGCAGGCATCTATGTCAAGCGCGGCGCGGAGCCGACACTGGCCTTGCAAGTCCCAACCAGTTGATGGCCAGGGACGCGCTTGGCAGCGCGTGACGAACTCTGCATTTCGGAATTGACTGCGGCGCGGCCGATCCAGGCGGCGCTGGCCTCGGCGGTGGCATTTTTCAGATGGCGCGGACATGCCATTTGCAATGGTGCTCGTTTCACCAACAGCGTGGCTTGCCGCAACGGTGACCGCTTCGTCGCGCCGAATGCCGGCCCCTTGTCAGGAGCATCGCGACATAGGCCGAAACCGGCAAGCGCGACATTCCCTAGTAGTCTGAGTTGGCCGCGTCAGAAATGCTCGCCGGCCTTGAACGGTCCGATGCGGGTGCCTGCAGCGATCAGATAGGCGGTCGACCAGCCGATGAGCAAGAAGCCGTTGACGCCCTCGAGTGCCGCCAGGACACGCCATGCATGGGCGGGCACAATGTCGCCGTACCCAACCGTCGAGAAAGTGATGGTGGAGAAGTACAACGCAGTTTCGAAGTCGGCGAAGATGTTGAGCATTCGGTACAACCCAGCCCAAAGCCAGACCTCGGCGGTCATGATCGCAAAAAGGCCCATCACTACGCTGATCATTGCGACGATACGGCTGCGGCGCCCGTGCATGCGGAAGCGGGCGACCATGTGCCCCATCGCATGTGTGACGGCGATCAGACCAAATGTGTGGACGAGAACGGTCAGACTGATGACGACAGTGCCGATGAGAAGATTTAGGGCCATTCGCGGAAGGTAGAAATCGCGGCGGCAAACTTCCTTGCGCAAAATCAAAAGCTGTCGACGGCCTGTGAGCCTAAGCATAGCCAGCAGATTGTGGTATTGCTCAGCCAGATCGATCTCCGCCTTGCGTCCTTTCTTCGCGAAGAGGTCAAGGTCGAGATCGGCTCCGACGAGCGGAGATCGGCACAGGGCGGCAAGGATGACGCCTTTCTTCGACGGCTGTAGCGGATTTTATTATCTAACCTTGCAGCCTAATCGCTGTGGCCCCTTTCGGTATCAGTTCGCCATGGCTCGAGAGGATGACGATGCGTTGCCGCAGCCGCTGCAGCAGCGCATGGAGGATGCGCTTGCCCTGTTCGGCCGCGAGATGCTCGATTGGTTCGTCCAAAAGGATGACGGGCCTGTCGGAAAGCCATGATCGGGCGAGATTCAGCCTTTGCGCCTCACCCAGTGACAGCACATCTTGCGTGATCCATCCATCCAGGCCGCCAGCCGCTCTCATCCTGCCCTGGAGTTCCACTGCGTCCAGCGCGCGCCACAGCTCATCGTCGCTGGCGTGCGGGGCAAACAGGTTCTCGCGCACTGTGTCGGCAAGAACCGTCGCATCGTGGGCGCAGAAGCAACTCATGGCGCGGCGCGCATCCGCACTGAGCTCGATATCATCACCCAGGAGGCATTCGTCACTGGCGTCGAGCCAGCCAGCGATCTGCTTCAACAGCGAGGTCTTGCCGCAGCCACTGGCACCATGCAGGACAGTTGGCCTGCCGGCCTTGAGGGTCGCGCTTATTGGCCTGCCGATCAGCCGGCCATCCGCTGCGTGGCGCGGCAACCGGTCCAACGTCAACGACGAGATCCGTTCCGTGACATGCTTACGCGTTACGCCATCCGGCGCGTTCCATTGAGCCAGAGCCGATCGGGCTGCTTTCTCGCGCGCGAAGGCGACGACGATCTTCGATGTGCCCAACACCGATTCAGCGACGGCCAGCCAGGCGAAGGCCAGTAGGGCAGGCGGCAGCAGTGCCTCGCCACGCAGACCTGACAACCAGGCGGACACCAGAATGCTCAGCATTGCACAAGGCGCAAGGCAGTTGGCCAGCGTGTCGAGCAGTGCCTGCCAGTGGCGAAGCGCCATCGCGCGCGTCTGGGCATTGGCGTAACCGTCGAACGGCGCTTCGATCGTGAGACCCCAGCGGCGTTCGCCTTGCAATGGCACCACGGCCTGTATCGCGGCGCCAAGCAGGCGGGAGGCCTGCTGCCTGCTTTCGCGCATGGCCGCCAGATCGGCGTCGGCTCGGTTTGCCAGGAAATAGGCCCCGACGATGTTTGCCGAGATGAGCGACAGGATCGGCACGACTGCCAGCGGCGCTATCAACAGGGTCGGTGCGACAAGCAAGAGAATGGCGACGCCAAGGGTCGCTGACGGCAGGCTTACGCGCAGGCGCGCATAATCCACGTCCTCGACCTCGTCGAGATAGTCGGCAAGGCGGTCCTGATTGCCAAGCTGCCAGCCGGCCTTGCGCACGGACGGTGCCGCGGCCATCGCGGCGAACAGCGTCGAACGGCGAAGAACCTGATCGGTGAGCGCCGCCCGATGGCCGACAACGCGCTCGCCATATTTGGCCGCCGTCCGGGTCAGAGCGAACAGGCGTATGAATGCGGCCGGCACATGGAAGTTGAATGTCAACGCGGCGGGCGTCAGGCCCGCCAGTGCGACAGCGCCGAGAAACCAAATGGACACGCCGGTCAGCAGGATTCCGCCCGCCAGGGCGGCAAGCGCCAAACCCAGGGCGAGGCGCCACGGTGCCCTGTTTCGAACTGGCTCTTGCGGTGGGCCGATCCGCGATTGCTCGGTGACCGAGGACGCGGCGGCGTTCATGCGACGTTCTCCCGTGCCTGACCGTTGTCCGCGCCGAGGTCTATGGTTGTGCCGGCAAGCATGGCCAGGCTTGTGTCATGCGTTGCCACCAGGACGATCCGGCTGCACGCCGCCTCCACAAGCGCACGACGCACCATCGCGGCGCTGCCGGGATCAAGCTTGGCGGTCGGCTCGTCGGCAAAGATGGCCCGGCCCGAGATCAGCGCACGCGCCAGGCCAATACGCAGCCGTTGTCCGCCGGAGAGGTTTTCACCGCCGGCCTGGATCAGCGCGTCAAGCCCGCCGGGCAGAAGCACTTCGTCGAGAAGACCGACAGTGCCCGCAGCAAGCAACAGCCGGGTCCGGCAACATGGGCCGTTTCGCCAGGCGATGGCGCCGCCAAGCGTGCCTTCCGGCACATAGATGTCGGTGGAGCACCAAGCGATGCCTGGGCGGGTGTAGAGATCCGCTTCGAAAGATGGCGCGGACCCGATCCCGGCAAGGTGGCGCAGCAGGGTCGACTTGCCCGATCCGCTCGGTCCGGTGATGGCTACCAACCCGGTGCGGGGCAGAAGCGATGCGGCACCGGCCAGATCTCGGGTCACGATGGCGGCTTCGAAAGCCGACGATTGCGGATGAGCGGCCAGAACGAGGGTATCGAGCGCGGTGGCGGCGGCGAGGCCCTCGGCCTTGGCGTGATACTGCTCCGCGTAGCGCCGGAACGGGGCGAAATACTCCGGCGCGATCATCAGGATGAACAGGCTCTGCCAGAGCTGGAGGTCGGCGAAGCCAGGGATGTTGACGAGCTTGAGATGGCCGACGCCGAGAAACACGGCGAGCATCGCGATCGACAGCGACGAGAAGAAGTCGATGATGCCGGCGTTGAGGAAGGCGATCCTGAGCACGCCCATCGTGCCCGAGGCGTAGGTATCCAGCCGCACCGCGAGCTTGCGCCTTTCCCGGCTCAGCGCGTGGTTTCCAAGAATGGTCGGCAAGGTGCGGATGCGATCGGCGAACTGTGCAGCGAGACGGCCGAACGCTCTTTCCTGAGCCTCGGCGCCGCTGCGGATCGCGCCGCCAATCAGAGCGAAAAAAACGATCATCACCGGGGTCAGAACGACGAGCGCCAGTGCCGCCTCCCACGAAACAGCGACGATCACGGTTGCGGCAAGCAGCGGGCCCAGCCCCAGCATGGCTGACGCGAGGCGATGCCCGACCGCCAGGCCGGCCACGGCTTGCGGATAGCGTTGCAGTCCGGCGATCAAAGCTCCGAGCGGCTTCGCCTGGATGTCGCCGGGAAGAGCCGCGGCCAGGGCTCGACGCACCGACTCGAGCAGGCCGTTGGCGACTTTCAATTCCGTGTTGGCGACGGCTAGGTCGGCCCCCAGGCCGACGACAGAGCCGAGAATCAGGCTGACCAGCGCCGCGCCAAGCAGCAGCCAGCTTGCATTCCCGGAGATCATACGGCCCACGAACATTGCCGCCAGACCTACGAAGGCAAGCCGCAGCACCGCGCGCGCCGCTTGCAATGCAAGGGCGCAACGCAGACCGGAAGCGGCAAGGCCGCGGGCAACGCAAAGTGTCTTGCCGGGGGCAGGCGCCCCTGGCTTGGCCGCTTCCGGCTGATTTGCCTCCGTTGGGCGTTTGCCGCAGTGTTTCAGGACAGTTTCGAGCATGACAGCTCAATCTCATGCCGGGGCCATCAGTGAATTGACGCACATCAAAAGGCGCGACCGCCGAACACGCTATCGAAGGGCACGCCTAACGGAGCTCTCCCATGACCAACCCACTGCTTGTGGAGTTGTCGCGGCTGCAATTTGCACTGACTGCGATGTACCACTTCCTGTTCGTCCCGCTGACACTGGGTCTCTCGATCATGCTTGCGATGATGGAGACGGTCTACGTCATGACTGGCCGCGCGATTTGGCGCGACATGGTCAAATTCTGGGGCGTGCTGTTCGGCATCAATTTCGCCCTCGGTGTCGCCACCGGCATCACCATGGAATTCCAGTTCGGCATGAACTGGGCCTATTATTCTCACTATGTCGGAGACGTGTTCGGGGCCCCTCTCGCGATCGAGGGCCTAATGGCGTTCTTCCTGGAGGCGACCTTCGTCGGACTGTTTTTCTTCGGCTGGGAAAAGCTCTCGGCGCGCGCGCATCTTGTGGTAACCTGGCTTGTCGCGCTGGGCACCAATTTCTCGGCGCTATGGATCCTGATCGCCAATGGGTGGATGCAGAATCCCGTCGGCTCGGCCTTCAATCCCGACACGATGCGCATGGAAGTGACGGACTTCATGGCCGTCATCTTCAATCCGGTGGCGCAGGCGAAGTTCGTCCACACCGTTTCGGCGGGCTATGTCTGCGGCGCCGTCTTCGTGCTCGGCGTTTCGGCCTTCTACATGCTGCGCGGGCGGCACATCGATCTCGCCAAGCGCTCCTTCGTCATCGCTGCGGCCTTCGGCATGGCTTCCTCGCTGTCGGTCATCGTGCTTGGCGACGAGAGCGGCTATGCCATCACCGACAACCAGAAGATGAAGCTCGCCGCCATGGAGGCGATGTGGGAGACCGAGCCGGCTCCCGCCTCGTTCACGGCCTTCGGCGTACCCAGCATGAGCGATCGCACGACCCATTTCGCCGTGCATATCCCCTGGGTCATGGGCCTTATCGGCACGCGCTCGATCGACAAGGAAATCCCCGGAATCATCGAACTCGTCCAGAGGGCAGAGGGGCGCATTCGCAACGGGCTAACCGCTTATGACGCTCTCGAAAAACTCAAGCTCAACCATGCCGACGCAGCAGCACGCGCCAGCTTCGACGCGACAAGCAAGGATCTTGGCTACGCGCTGCTGGTAAAGCGCTACGTCGAGGATCCGCGCCTGGCCACTGACGATCAGATCAAGCAGGCAGCCTGGTCGACCGTGCCGGAGGTGCCGGCGATCTTCTTCACATTCCGGCTGATGGTCCTGTGCGGCTTCGTGCTGCTTGCGGTCTTTACACTCTCGCTCTGGCACACGATGCGCGAGACACCCGCGCCGCGCTGGCTGTTGCGCATGGGGCTGATCGCGATGCCATTGCCATGGCTTGCCGTGGAGCTCGGTTGGTTCGTCTCCGAATTCGGCCGCCAGCCTTGGATCATCGAGGGCATGCTGCCGACGTTCCTGGCAACGTCCGAGCTCGGCGTTCCCGACCTTGTGATTACCATCCTGGGCTTCACCCTGGTCTATGGCGTGCTGGCCGTGATCGAGGTGAAGCTGATGCTGCAGGCGATAGCGAAAGGGCCGACTGTCGCCGCGGATATCACGCCTCCCGTCGGCGAAGGCATAAAAATCCATCTGGTCGCCGCCCAGTAAACGCGGGACCTGCAAGGAACAACGACGATGATCGATTTCCTCTTTAATTACGAAACGCTGCGGATCACATGGTGGGTGCTGCTGGGCGTCCTTTTGATCGGCTTCGCGGTGACCGACGGCTTTGACATGGGCGTCGGGGCACTGCTGCCCTTCGTGGCAAAAACCGATATCGAGCGGCGTGTTGCCATCAACACGATCGGGCCGGTCTGGGAGGGCAACCAGGTCTGGTTCGTGCTTGGTGGCGGCGCCATCTTCGCTGCGTGGCCGGCGCTCTACGCGTTGAGCTTCTCGGGCTTCTACCTCGCCATGTTCCTGGTTCTGTTCGCGATGATCCTGCGGCCGGTCGGCTTCAAATACCGCTCCAAGCGGGAGGATCCCCGCTGGCGCTCGAACTGGGACTGGGCACTATTCATCGGCGGCGCCGTGCCGGCGCTCATCTTCGGCGTGGCGGTGGGCAATGCGCTGAGAGGCGTGCCGTTCCACTTCTCCACCGACCTGCGGCCGTTCTATGAGGGCACCCTGTTCGGCCTGCTCAATCCGGTGGCGCTTTATTGCGGCCTGGTTTCGTTGACCATGCTTGTCATGCACGGCGCGGCTTGGCTGACATTCAAGGCGGAAGGGCCGGTGGCTGACCGCGCCCGCCTGATCGGCGGCAAGGCCGCGCTTGCCACCGCTGCCCTGTTTGCCGGCGGCGGCGTGCTTGTTTGGCTCGGGCTGCTCGGCGGCTATGAAGTGACCAGCGCCATCGTCTGGGGTGGTCCGTCCAATCCCCTCGGCAAGACAGTGATAGCGAATTCGAGCGCGTGGCTGCGCAACTTCAGTGCCACGCCGGTCCTCTGCTTGGTGCCCGCGCTCGGCATCGTGGCGCCGCTGGTCGCCGCGGCCGGCTTCCGAGCGCGTCGCGAAGGCCTCACTTTCCTCGCATCGAAGCTTGGCGTGCTCTGCATCGTTGCGACTGTCGGCCTGGCGATGTTTCCGATCATTCTGCCGTCAAGCAGCAATCCGGGCCATTCGCTTGCCGTGTTCGACGCATCCTCAAGCCGGGCGACGCTGCGCAACATGCTGATCGCAACTGTCATCTTCCTACCGCTGGTCCTTGCCTACACAGCCTGGGTCTACAGCGTGCTTTGGGGCAAGGTCAGCGAAACTTCGGTACGCGGGGCTGGTTCATCGGTGTACTGAAAAGAGATTGGAGATTGCAACGATGTGGTATTTTGCCTGGATCCTCGGGCTCGGACTGGCCGCCACGGTCGGCATCCTGAATGCCCTCTGGTACGAGTTGCGCGCGGTTCGCGCCCAAACGTCCGAGCAAATTGAGCACTTGGAAGCCCCATGAGGCGCCGCAACGAAACCTGTTGCGACAACACCTTCGCTGTCAAGCCGCAGACGGGAAACCTTGCCCACGCCAGGCGCTGATGCCGCCACCCATATGCGTATCGTGCGCCTGCCCTGCCGCCATGGCGACGGCGATCGCTTGCGATGACCGGCCGCCGGCGTGGCAATAAAACACGACTGGTTTGCCGGATGGAATCCGGTCCATCTCTTCACGAAGCCTGCCTAGTGGAATATGGACGGCGCCGGCTATATGCCCAGATGCCCATTCGCCGTCCTCCCTGACATCGACAAGCGTGACAGCGTCACCCAGCTGACGCACTTGCGTCGGCGTCAGTGTCTTGGCCGCCGACCACGTTCCACATCCAGACATTGCACTTCTCCTGTTTTTCCGGAGGCAGCATGCTGTGCGCCGCCTATGAGATGTCGATAGCAACAGCTTATCGTCAGGGACAGAAAGCCGCGTGAAGCGCTTCGACGACGGTGAGCACCTCCGGCCGCGTGATGCGGTAATAGGCAGTCGTGCCTTCGCGGCGCGATTCGACCAGGCCGTCAGCACGCAATCGCATGAGTTGCTGAGACATCGGCACTTGGTCGATGCCCAGCAACTCGCGCAGTTCCGCCACTGAACGTTCATCCTTCCCCAACGCGCAGAGGACCAGCAACCGTTGCGGATGGGACAGGCTCCTGAGCAGCTCCGCCGCCTTTCCCGAAGCTGGGATCATCTCTTTTACATTCATACTCTTGAATTTAAAACTTTTGAATGTTAATTGCAAGCCCATCGATAGGCGCACGAGCAGTGAAATCCTTATCATCGCGCTCCCCGCCTTCGGAAATTGCGCCAGATCAACACAAGCCGGCTGCCTTGCTGTCAGTTTGCTCGAACGAGAAACATCGGGAGAAACCCTATGTCACATGTCGTCGTCCTCGGGGCCGGTCTTGGTGGAACCATCATGGCCTATGAAATGCGAGAGACGCTGCGCCGTGAGGACAGCCTCACCGTCGTCAATCTCGGCACATCCTATTCCTTTGTGCCTTCCAATCCCTGGGTAGCAGTCGGCTGGCGCAAGCGCGACGACATCACAGTCGATCTCGCCGCAACCTTCAAGCGGCGAAACATCGCGCTCAAACCCGAAGGCGCCAAGAAAGTGTATCCGAAGGAAAACCGGATCGAGCTCAACGACGGGACGTTTGTCGACTACGACTACCTGATCATCGCGACCGGGCCGGACCTCGCGTTCGATGAGGTGCCCGGCCTCGGACCTGCTGGATATACGCAGTCGATCTGCCATATCGACCATGCGACCGCCACCAAGGCGAAGGTCGATGAACTCGTCCGCAATCCGGGCCCTGTGATCGTCGGCGCCGTCCAGGGGGCATCCTGCTACGGACCCGCCTACGAATTCGCCTTCATCCTCGACACCGCGCTGCGCAGAGCCAAGGTGCGCGACCGGGTGCCGATGACCTTCGTAACGCCGGAACCCTATATCGGTCATCTCGGCTTGGACGGCGTCGGCGATACCAAGGGTCTGCTCGAGAGTGCCATGCGCGATCGCCACATCAAGTGGATCACCAACGCCAAGGTGACGTCAGTCGATGCTGGAACCATGCATGTGGAGGAAGTGAACGAGGATGGTGCGCTGAAGGCCAAGCACGACCTGCCGTTCACCTTCTCGATGATGCTTCCGGCCTTCCGTGGCGTGCCGGCGGTGAAGGACATAGAGGGCCTGGTCAATCCGCGCGGCTTCGTCACGATCGACAAGCATCAGCGGAACCAGACTTATCCGAACATCTTTTCGATCGGCGTCTGCGTCGCCATTCCTCCACTCGGCAAGACGCCGCTACCGGTCGGCGTTCCAAAGACCGGCTTCATGATCGAATCCATGGTCACGGCGACGGCGGAAAACATTGGCGCGCTGTTGCGCGGCGAGGAACCGCGGGCTGTCGCGACCTGGAACGCGGTCTGCCTGGCCGACTTCGGCGACGAGGGCATCGCCTTCGTGGCGCAGCCGCAGATCCCGCCACGCAACGTCAACTGGTCATCGCAGGGAAAGTGGGTGCACGCGGCCAAGGTCGGGTTCGAGAAATATTTCCTGCACAAGGTCCGGCAGGGCAAGAGCGAGACCTTCTACGAGGGACTGGCACTCGACTTGCTCGGCATCAAGAAGCTCAAGGCCATTCACATGGAGCCGGCCGAATAGGCACGGCGCAGATTTAAGGAGACAAGATCATGACGATTGACAAGGCAGTTCTGATGTTCGCGGGGTTCATGGTGCTGATCTCCGTCGCGCTCGGCTATTACTATTCGCCCTACTGGTTCCTCCTGACCGCCTTTGCTGGGCTTAACATGGTCCAGGCCTCGCTTACTGGCTGGTGCCCGGCAGCTATTGTCTTCAAGAAAGTTGGCTGCAAGAGCGGCGTCGCCTTCAAGTAACACCCGACTTTCCAGGACCGCCGTCCCGAACGGGAGGTGCCTTCGCGCCTCCCGTCCTTTCAATTCGTTCCGAGAACGGCACATAGCGATGAGATACGTACGATTCCTCCTGACCAACGGGCTTCCGCTCGGCATCACGCTGCTCGTCAACGGCGGCGCGTTTGCGGGGGACTTCACAGTCAAGGCAGCCACCGTCATCGAGATGAAGGCCGTTTACGGTCAGGTCGAGAGCCGCACAATCGTGCCGGCGCGCGCTCGCCTTTCCGGTACCATCACCGACGTGCGGGTAACGGAAGGCCAGGTCGTCAAAAAGGGTGATGTGGTCGCTACCGTCGTCGACGACAAAATAGCTCTGCAGCTTCGCGCAGCCGATGCCAAGATCGGCGCTCTCAATTCCCAGATGGAGAATGCCAAGACCGATCTGCAGCGCTCCCAGGACTTGTTGGCCAAAGGCGCCGCGACCCAGAGCCGGGTCGATGCAGCTCAGACCCAGTTCGACGTCATCACGAGCCAGCTGGCGGCTGCCGTTGCCGAAAAGGCCGTTACCCAGCAGAGCGCCAAGGAAGGCGATACCTTGGCTCCAGCCGACGGTCGGGTGCTGACAGTTCCAGTGACGGCCGGCTCGGTGATCATGGCAGGCGAACCGGTCGCCCGGATCGCTTCGGGACAATACTATCTGCGACTGTCGCTGCCGGAGCGGCATGCGACGGAGATCACGGAGGGGGCCCAGGTCGATATCGCCGAACGCGGTGCCGGCGCGGATGGCGGTTTCGTCAAGGCCCGCCAGGGCCGGGTCGCCAAGGTCTATCCGGAGATCGAGAACGGCCGCGTCATCGCCGATGTCGAGGTCGCCGACATCGGCAGCTTCTTCGTCAACGAGCGCACGCTGGTGTCGATTCCAGTCGCGAAGCGAACCATGCTGGGCGTGCCGCCGCAGGCGGTCACCAGGGTGCATGGGATCGACTACGTCACAGTCAATACGGCGGACGGACCGCTCGGCGTGGCAGTCGTGCTCGGCGAGCGGTACCAGGATGGCGGCCAGCCGCGGGTCGAGGTTCTGACCGGGCTCGCCGAAGGCGACAAGGTCGTCGTACCATGAAACTTGGCATCGCCGGCGGGCTCACCCGCTCGTTCATCGCCTCGCCGCTGACGCCGCTCTTCTTGTTGGCGGCACTGGCGCTCGGGCTTGTGGCCCTGGCCACGCTGCCACGCGAGGAGGAACCGCAGATTTCCGTGCCCATGGTGGATATCCATGTCGCGGCCAACGGGCTGAAGGCGGAGGATGCCGTCAAGCTCGTGACCGAGCCGCTGGAAACCATCATCAAGGGCATCGACGGTGTCGAGCATGTCTACTCGCAAACCGTGGACGACGGTGCGCTGGTGACTGCCCGCTTCAAGGTCGGCACCAGTTCCGACGCCGCCGTTTTGCGTGTTCACGACAAGGTGCGCGCCAACATGGACCGCATCCCGGTCGGCATCCCCGAGCCGCTCATCGTCGGGCGCGGTATCGACGACGTCGCGATTGTGGTGGTGACGTTGACGCCGACACCCGAGGCGGCCGGCCGCTATTCCTCGGCCGATCTAAGCCGACTGGCGCACGAGCTTCAGGTCGAGGTCGCCAAGCTGCCGGACATTGGCCTGACTTACATCGTCGGCGAGGAGCCGGAAGCGATCCAGATCGAGCCGGACCCGGAAAAACTCTCTCTTTACGGCATCACGCTGCAGCAGTTGACGGCCAAGATCACCGGCGCCAACAGGTCTTTCCAGATCGGCACGGTGCGCGATGAGGGCAAGCAGCGCGTGCTGGTGGCCGGCCAGACCCTGCAGACGCTCGCCGACATCGGTAACCTGCTTCTGACTGCGCGCGACGGGCGGCCGGTCTATGTGCGCGACGTGGCCAGAATTGTCTTGGCGACGTCGCCTGCGGAGAACCTCGTCACCAACATTGTCAAGTCCGACAAGGGGCTTGAACGGGCGCCGGCCGTGTCGCTGGCGGTTGCCAAGCGGCCCGGGACCAACGCCGTTGTCATCGCGGACACGATCGTCAAGCGTCTTGACCAGGTGCGCGGCGAAATCTTCCCGAAGGACGTCGAGATGGTCGTGACCCGCGACTATGGCGAGACCGCGAACGAGAAGGCGAACGAACTGCTCTTCCATCTCGGCCTTGCCACGATCTCCATTGTCGTGCTGGTTGCAGTCGCCATCGGCTGGCGAGAGGCGCTGGTGGTGGCCCTTGTCATCCCCACGACCATCCTGCTCACGCTGTTTGCCTCGCGCATCATGGGCTACACGCTGAACCGGGTCAGCCTGTTCGCGCTGATCTTCTCCATCGGCATCCTCGTCGACGATGCCATCGTGGTGATCGAGAACATCGCCCGGCACTGGTCCATGGACGATGGGCGGTCCCGCAAGCAGGCGGCGATCGACGCCGTGGCCGAGGTCGGCAACCCGACCATCGTGGCGACGCTGACCGTGGTCGCGGCGCTCCTGCCGATGCTGTTCGTGTCGGGCCTGATGGGGCCGTATATGAGCCCGATCCCGGCCAACGCCTCGGCGGCGATGCTGTTCTCCTTCTTCGTCGCGGTGACGCTGACGCCATGGCTGATGATGAAATTCGGCAAGAAGGGCCACGCCTCGGCGCATGTCCATGATGCCAGTAGCCCCGGTGGCGCGCTCGGCCGCGCCTATATCGCGGTCGCAAGGCCCATCCTGAAGTCGCGGTTTCGGTCGTGGACCTTCCTGCTCGTCGTCGGCGCCGCGACCATGGCTTCCATGGTGCTCATCTACACCAGGCACGTCACGGTGAAGCTCCTGCCGTTCGACAACAAGACCGAATTGCAGGTGGTTGCTGACCTGCCCAAAGGCTCCTCTGTCGAGGACACCAACCGGCTGTTGGCGGCGGTGGTGAACCGCCTCGCCGACGTGGCCGAGGTGGTCTCTTTCCAGACCTATGCCGGAACGGCAGCCCCGTTCAACTTCAACGGCCTTGTGCGCCATTACTATCTTCGCTCTGGGCCCGAGCAGGGCGACGTCGCAGTCAACTTGGTGGGGAAGGGAGAGCGCAGTCGTCCAAGCCATGCCATCGCCCTTGACATCCGCGAACGGCTGAAGGGCATGGCCATGCCAGAAGGCACCGTGCTCAAGGTGGTCGAGCCACCGCCTGGTCCGCCGGTGATGGGGACATTGCTCGCGGAGATCTATGGGCCTGACGCCGAGACGCGCCGTGCGGTGGCGACAAAGGTGCGCGAGACGTTCGCCTCTATTCCGTTCATCGTCGACGTCGACGACAGCTTCCACAACCAGCCGCAGCGCGTGCGGCTGTCGATCGACCAGGACAACCTCGAATACTACAAGGTCGAGCAGTCCGACGTGTACGATACGCTGAACTACCTCTACGGCGGCACGACAGTCGGCTACTCACATCGCGGCGGCGGCCGCCAGCCGATCCCGATCCGCGTGGCGCTCTCGAAGAGTGACGGCGTGGTCGACCAGCGCGCCCTGACGACACCGGTGCCGGCGAACGCTCTGCCCGGCGCACGCGACGTGGTGGAGCTCGGCGACGTCGTGCGGATGACGCGCGAGCCGGCATCCTACCCGATCTTCCGCCACAACGGCCGGCCCGCCGAAATGGTGACGGGGGAACTCGCGGGCGAGTTCGAGGCGCCCGTTTACGGCATGCTCGCTGTCGACGAGGCCATTGCCAAAGCGGATTGGGTTGACCTGCCGAAACCGACGATCGCACTGCACGGCCAACCGGGCGACGAATCCAAGCCTACACTTCTGTGGGACGGGGAGTGGGAGGTGACGTGGGTCACCTTCCGCGACATGGGCGCGGCCTTCATAGTGGCGATCCTGGGCATCTACATTCTCGTTGTGGCGCAGTTCGGTTCGTTCAGGCTGCCGCTGGTTATCCTGACGCCGATCCCGCTGACCCTGATCGGTATCATGATCGGCCATTGGGCCTTCGGCGCCCCGTTCTCGGCCACCTCGATGATCGGCTTCATCGCACTTGCCGGCATCATCGTGCGCAACTCGATCCTGCTGGTGGATTTCATTCGCCATTCCAAGGGCACCGACAGGCCGCTGGTCGACGTGTTGCTTGAGGCCGGCGCCATCCGCTTCAAGCCGATCCTGCTCACCGCGATCGCAGCGATGATCGGGGCGGCGGTCATCCTGACCGACCCGATTTTCCAAGGGTTGGCGATTTCGCTGCTGTTTGGCCTCGCCTCGTCGACGCTGCTGACGGTGCTTGTCATTCCCGCCATCTACGTGGCGCTTCGAGGCGGCTCGAAGCCGGGCACCGACAGCGACGCGCCGGCAGAGCTCACGGCGGCCGACGAACCAACCCCAACTCCCGCGTGAGCCAGCAAGGACAAGATCATGAGCTACTATTTTCCAAGACGCTGGCCTCCAGCTTTGATGCGGCGGTCGAACACACGACGGCCGTTCTGAAGGATGCCGGCTTCGGCATCATTAACGAGATCGACGCTGGTCGCCACGGACGGATCTGAACTGGCGGAGATAGGCGTAAAGCACGGGCTGTCTCTTCCAGCCGTCTGAAGGCACAAATTGTCTTCCAGAATGTGCCCTAGCCGTTCCTCCTCTTCGATTGGCAAGATCCGATGTCAGGCTATTCGGTTGGCGAAAATTCCGCGCCTATGTGGAGGACGGGCGACGCCTTGCCGGACAGATCCTCGATCGATGCAAGGCGTCGCCGTCGACCTGGGCGTGCCAGGGTCTGGGAAAGCTGCTCTTGGGAAGCGGGACCGCCTGGTGGGGCGCGCACTGGCGCGACTTGTCCGAACGCTATGGCAAGTGGAAGACAGCTCATCGGCGTTCCAGCCGGTGGTGCCATGCCGGCGTTTGGGAACGCGTGTTCGACACGCTGACCGCTGACCGCGACAACAAATACCTGATGCTCGACAGTACCATCGTTCGCGCCCACCAGCAGGCAGCGACCGGAAAAAGGGGGGCCAAGGATCAGGCGCTGGGGCGTTCCCGAGGTGGACTGACCACCAAGATCCACATGCTCTGCGACACGCTTGGCCGTCCCTTGCGGTTTCTGATCACACCTGGCCAAGCCAATGACATCACCGCTGCTCCTGATCTTCTGAAGGGCCAGCAGGCCTGTGCCGTGCTGGCCGACATTATGACAGCAACGACTTACGCCAACGCATCGCCGGCATGAAGGCCGAGGCGGGGATCCCATCCAAGCGCAACCGCAAGGTCGCCATCCCTCACGGCACCGACATCTACAAGCACCGAAACCGCATCGAACGATGCTTCAACCGCCTCAAACACTTCCGTAGATTCGCTACGCGCTATGACCGACGCACAGTTCACTTCACAGGCTTCATGCACCTCGCCGCCGCAATGATCTGGCTACGCTGAATGTCGATTCGGCCTAGGACGTTCGGCGGCACGCCGCGATCTGACCTCGATCAATACCGGGCGCCCGATTTAGTGCCAGAACGCCCAGGCGTCACTTAACAGGAAAAGCGCCAGCGAGAAAGGCCGCGGAATGTTCGAATACAGCGTTAAAGCCCAACGGACCAATGCACGAGGCAGCGTGGCCACGACCAAGAGCGCCGCGCTTGTACTCGACACCTGTCTCGATGGCCGGGCAGATGCCTTCAATCCAGCCGAACTGCTTCTCGCGGCGATTGCCGCCTGCATGATCAAGGGCATCGAGCGCGTCACGCCAATGCTTGGTTTCGAACTGCGCGGCGTCGAGGTCGCGTTGCATGCCGTTCGGCGCGACAGCCCGCCGGGGATTGCCTCGATCGACTACGAGCTTGTCGTCGACACCGATGAAACCGACCCGCGGCTGGAGCTGTTGCACAAGAACGTCCGCAAGTACGGTACAATTTCCAATACAGTCGCGGCGGCCACGAAACTCGAAGGCACGATCAGGAGAAAAGCATGAGCCGCCTGCATGTCGAAAACCATCTTGTGTCTCGCATCGGCTGGCTGCGCGCCGCCGTGCTGGGAGCCAATGACGGGATTGTTTCGACCGCGAGCCTGATCGTCGGCGTGGCGTCGGCCGCCGCGCCGACTTCGCAGGTTCTGGTCGCCGGCATAGCTGGGCTGGTCGCCGGCGCCATGTCGATGGCCGCTGGCGAGTATGTCTCGGTCAGCTCCCAGTCGGACACCGAGAACGCCGACCTCGCCCGCGAGCGAGAGGAGCTCAGGACGCAGCCGGAATTCGAGCGCGAGGAGCTGGCGCAGATCTACGTCAAGCGCGGGCTGGAGACTGGTCTGGCGCGCCAGGTCGCCGATCAGCTGATGGCAAAGGACGCACTGGCCGCGCACGCCCATGACGAACTCGGCATTTCGGAAATGACTACGGCACGGCCGATCCAGGCGGCGCTGACCTCGGCGGCGACCTTCAGCGTCGGCGCCGCGATGCCGCTCATCATGGTGCTACTGTCGCCGGCCTCCATGCTGGTGCTGGCGGTTTCGGTGGCGTCCCTGCTTTTCCTTGGCCTTTTGGGCGCCATCGGCGCCAAGGCGGGCGGCGCCAACCTCCTACGTGCAACGCTGCGCGTCACCTTCTGGGGCGCCTTCGCCATGGCGCTCACCGCCGGCATCGGCGCGCTGGTCGGTACGGCGGTGTAAGCGGCCGGGAACCCCGACAGTTCCGACCG
>NZ_RZRT01000139.1:0-2741 GCF_003998295.1 Mesorhizobium sp. M7A.F.Ca.US.011.01.1.1 | reverse complement strand
CTTCGAGGCGAGTCCGGCGTGAAGCGCGAGGACCTGGACGACGACAAGTCACTGACGGGCGCCCGACGCGAGGCCGGTGAATTCCAGGCGATGAAGAGTTATGAGCGGACCGGTGGCGGCGGACGCCTCGGGCAAGGACAAGCCGGGTCGACGCTAGGTGGCGGCAGCAACACCCCTCGTTCGTCGCCGGGAGGATTGGGGGCTTCGGGGAGTTCCATGTCCAGTAGGGCACCGAAGTCTACTGCTGCTGCGAGTTCGCCCAGAGCCCCTAGCGCGCCGATCCTGGTCTATGGCGCCACGCTCGCCGGTTTCCGGCCGGAAGAGGAGGAGGAAGACTGGAAGCGGCGCGGCGGCGGCGGCCGTGGTGCTGGTCGCCCGAGCGGTACAGGACGACCGGCGCGGACGGGCTATCAGGCGCGGGCCGTGGCGGCACGGGCAGGCTATGCGGCGGGCGCGCAGCCTGCTGTGTTCAAGGTCATGCCCAATCCTCCGTCGACCAGGGAAGCCGCTGCTCGGCTGCTCAATTACATCGGGAAGCGCGAGGACGAAAAAGGCGAGAAACACGACATCGAGATTTTTGACGAGGATGGGCAGGTCCTGGCGACAGGCGGCGCACGAAAAGCGTACCTGGAAACATTTTGCGAAACGTTCGAACCGCCCTTGGAAAATACCAATTTTATCGAAGTTAGTTTCGATCTCGCCGGCGAGGTCACCGATGCCGCCTTGAGCGAGGCGCTGAACGAGGCCTTCGGTGCAAAACCGTTCGTCTATGCGCAGGACGGACAGACGGTGCAGGTTTACGCGCACACCGATGAGCGGGCAGGACCTATTGCGAGGGTCCTTGCCGGTGGTCGAGAAAATTCGCGCAGCAAGGCGCTCGACAAGATCGAGGCGCGCTTGTCTGAAGGCATGGGCGCGGCGGGGGTGGTAGCCAAGGCAGAGGTAACGGCGGCCGTCAGCCGTGAACCTAAAGCGAAATACTTTTTGCAAAAGTTCATCCGTACAAACAAAGACGTCCGCACTGCGAACGGCGAGCCAATTCTGGGCGCGCGGAACCCCGCCAAGGCGGCGGCTTCGGTCTACGAGCAATGGCGCCCGCAGTTTTCAGGGCGTGAGCGCCGCAATGCCTATCACCTCCTTTTCTCGGCAAGAGCTGGCACCGATGCCAACGCCGTTATGGCTGCGGCGCGCGCTGTACTCGAGGAGCGCGCGCCAGGATACAAGTTCGTCCTGGCGCATCACAAGGACACCAAGCACGTCCATATCCATGCGATGGTGCAGGCACGGTCAGCCGATGGCGAGCGCCTGAAATTCTATAAGCCGGATCTCGCGGCCTGGCGCGAGACCTTTGCGGAAAAAGCACGCGAGAACGGCATTGCGATGGTGGCGACGCGGCGCATGGATCATGCGATGACGCGGCCATTCACGAAGGAGCATGCCGGAGCCTACAGCCGCGCCCAGAGCGATCCGCGCTACCAGGTCAGCGCCAGGACGATCGAGCGCGTGGAGGCCAAACGGCAACGCCGTTTCGATGTGCAATCCCTTGTCGTGAACGGCGATGCAATCGCAGCCGCATGGCAAAAGACTGTGACGACGATGCGGACCGCGGGGATAGTCGGTCAGGCTCTCACGGCGGCGGAGTCGATCGGCAACAATTTTCTCCAGTTCCGCGGCGATCGGACAGGGGAGGGGCAGCCAGGTCCTGCGGGTCGCGGAGCTGATCAATCGGGGCAGAAGTCTTTCCTGTCCCATCCCGGTATGAGAGAATTGAATGCACTGATAGGAGATTTGAACATGGCGCACACCCCCTTGGAAATGCGACGTCAGATGGCCCGCGTCAATCAGGCTCTGGACAATATGCGCGAGACGCTGCCGCCGGCGCATCAAGGACAGTTCGAACAGTATCATGAAGAGGTCAACGACAAGATGCACGACCGTCTGGCGCGGCTGCAATTCGAGCGGCAGCAACAGCGTCGTGGTGGTGGCGGTGAGGAGCCAATTCCCGAGCGCGAGGCGCGAGGGCGAGATCTTCCAACGCGGGACGATCCCCGCCAGCCGGGCGAGCCGCGCACAGGCACCGAGCAGGAGCAGGTGAGAGCCAAGCAGAAGGACAACAAACAGAAGGCGGGGCAGTCGGAAGAGCAGGACCGGAAGACCCAGCGCTCAAACGATAACGATTACGAGCTTTGAGCAAGGGCCAACCTAGCGTCCTGAGGTCTATCAAAACGACGCATCGTCACAGAATGATCAAGTTGGATGGCAGCAATGCGCCTGATGTCGGTCGTTGATGAGGCAGGAGCCTCGACCTGAAAGCAGACATTGCCGGCACCTGGCTGCGCGCTAGTTTACCCTTTGCTCCAGGCGCTCGCGAAGGGCCGAAACAATTTCCCGCAGCAGATTTCGTGCTCCCGTCATCGCCCTGATTTCTGCGTCCAATGGTGCGCCCTGCGCCCATATGTTCGAGGCGTAACGAATGCCCCAAGCCTTGAGCATTGCCGGAGGCACGGCAATGGCGGAGGCTACTACCTAGCTAGACGCATTCGTTTCGCCGGCCCCGTAAAGGGGGCTTTTTTCATTTCCGCATTTGCACTATGTGGCGGCGATGGCGAAGACCAACTTCACGCAGGCGCAAAGGTACGCGATTTTCACCGCCCACGGTGAAAAGTGCTGGATTTGCCGCGAGCCGGTCAGCTTGGCCGAAATGGAAGTCGACCACGTTATCCCGGAAAGCCTGGCAGAGC
>NZ_RZRT01000138.1:0-2999 GCF_003998295.1 Mesorhizobium sp. M7A.F.Ca.US.011.01.1.1 | reverse complement strand
CTGTTGCGCTCGTTTATAGGCTGGCGTCTCGCCATAGACCTGATCGGTTTGCACGAGGGTTCTGTAGGTTTCCACCAGTGCCGGATCGTCGACGCCGTAGACAAGCATATTGTCGACTTTGTTGCTCGTTTCCGAGCCGATGCCGAACAGGTTAAGCTTGCGAAAGGGTTCGGTTCTTTCTGCTCGGCTTGGTTTCAAGTTGCCGCCGAACACGTTGCGGTAGGGACTGGCGCGCTCCGCAGTTCCCGCAGCTGCCAATTCGAGGACATCGGTGCACGCCATCAGTCCGTCGCGTGCGTCGGGATGTCCAAGAATGATGTTCGTGACGAGGGATAGAACCTGCCGGATGGTAAAGTGACCACCATTCTGTTCGCTGGCTTCGACCAGATTGCCGAGCCGTCGCCGGAAGAGACCATTGTCGTGGGTTCCGATCAGCCGTTCGCGGTTCTCGCGGATTGGACAGGTTGCCCCATTCAGCGCCGGACAATCCGCGCATCCGTCCCAACCGGGGTGCAGCGTCACCGCCTCGATGACCTGATCGATCATCACGGCGGCGGCAGACCGGCTAAGGTCCCTCAAATCGAGCTTAATTGCAGAATTCCCGCTGCGGCCAACGACCAGCAGATTCTCGACTACCGCGACTAGAGCGCTCGTCGTCTTGTCGCTGCCGGCGGTCTTCATCTTTTCGAGAAGCTGACCGTGATTGGCCGCCATCAAGTAGACCCTGGGGGAATTGGGGTCTGCGACGTCCCACGCCATCTGCTCGATCAGCGGTTTACTCTCGTCGGAGCGAAGCTCGCTCAGGTCCTTGACGACGATGAGTTGGCGAGACCCCAAGCTGAGGCGTTGAATCTTCTCGCCGGCGTTCCAATCTTCAATTGTGCCTCCAAGCTCAAGCCACACGCGTCGGCAGTGATAGGTCTTCCCGTCGCCGGCGGTGCCCGTGAGGATGATGGACTGGCACTCGTCTGACCTGAAATTATCGACCAACCATGCCAGATGCTGAGCCGGCAGCTCGATGGGCTGCATCTTCAAGCGAGCCAGCGCCCGCTGAATGGTCTCGTCGTACATATTATCGTTGGTCGGAATGGGTCCGTAGTTCCGAAGAAACCGGATCCAGTTGTTGGTCGGCATGCGTTATTCCCCCACGACTGCCGCCTTGCGCTGACGACCGTCCTGGAATTCCAGCGCAGCCCCATGAAAATCAGTCAGTTGCAGACTACTGTAGAACTCGTGAAACGCAACAATACAACCCGAATGCCGCCGCTGATCGACTCATGAAGGCCCGGCTAGAAAGCGTGTGACGATGATACCTGAATCGGCCGGAGCCACGCCCTACGGCATTTTCCTACTGGCAGATGACTATCTGTCTGCCGCAAAGCTCGCCTCCCGGGACCCGAAAATAGGCACAGGGCCCGTGCGATTGATGACCTACCATGCGGCTGAGCTCTTTCTCAAAACCTACATGCGTTCCGCTGGGGAAACCATCGAAGTCCTGCGGTCCTTGGGCCATGACCTCGAGAAGATGGTCGTTCGCGCCAAATCGCTGGGATTGAAACTGCCAGCTCAGATTTTCGCCCAGTCCCGCAAACTATCGGCAAACAACGACTACGTGCGAGCACGCTACGTGGTGACCCGAGAGCGCACCGACATCTCCGACGAGAGCGTCCTTCGATACTGCCAGACGATCAGGTCGAGTGTCATCGAGGCGCTGAACATGGATGAGCTAGGTGTGCCTCAGGGCGACCATTGACTTGGCGCCCTCCCTCCTGACTACCCGAAACAAGCGCCGACCGAGTCGCCATGAACAACCCGATGTCGACGACAACGCCGAATCGAGGTTCCTCAGAACCGAGCGTCTGGTTGAAACGTTGTCGAACAAAGTGATTGTCGATTGCGGCGCGTTGATCAGCCATGAGCGATAGCAAGGCAAGTTCGAACGGAAAGGATCGTCCCGGCGTGACGGCGGCATTTCCCTATGACCGCATGACGGTCGAACGGTTTCGGAAGACCTTTCCTCGCGCCCGCTGGAACGACGATCTGAAGGCGTGGTTCGTTCCGGGCAAAACCGCGGCGCGGCGTTTCGATCAATGGCTCGAACGAGAGCGCTCTCAGACGCAAAACTATGCCGACCTCAAGGGCCGTGACGCCTTTGCGTTTAATCCCACCGTCTCGAAGTATCTTCGGCGCCTTGATGATCATTTGGAAGTGGTGACGCCCTATTCCCGTACCGTCGTCGATGAGATGCGCGAGGTTCCGTTTGCCTCCTGGGATTCCGACCGCCGTGTTTGGACGGTTCCATACCGGTCATATGACGCCCTGCGCCGCCACTGGAGCCGCGTCGAAGAGGCGGCCAGGCGCAACGAGCCGGAGGAACGCAAGAAGCGCCGAGAGGCTAATCGCGGGTCTGAAAAGGAACGAGCCGCGCGGGCGCGCGCCACCGAACGGCGCCGCAGGCGGTATCCGCTCGATCCGGAGAATCTACCGCCTTTTGGTCGGCCCGTGATGACCTCTGCGTACGGCGTGGTCGTTTTCATCGGGTGCGATGGCGAGCCGGCCGATCCGGAGATCCTTCTTGCCTTTTATGCCGATGTTCCAACCTCAGCCGATAGCGTTTGGGGGCAATGGCGTCCGGCTACGCTGGCCGAACTGGTGAAAACCTGGCCCTCCCGTCCCGGATCGAAGGTTGACGACGCGATCTGGAGACAACCCACGATCGAGGAGCTGCGCGTGGCAAGGAAAGCGGCCAGCGGCAGGGAACGGCAACGTTCTCGCACCGGCGTCTAAGCGCGGGTGTTGAGTTCCCGCTCGATCTGTCGTCCCGAGGCGAGAATGTCATCGAAGCTGGGCGCTACGCCGAAAATCATCGCGGTCGTGTTGTCGTAGTCGCGCGCAAGTGCATCGACCATCTTGGGCGTCGGGTCGATCGCGAAGCTCCCTGGTACGGCAGAAGCGAGGTCATAATCGGGCCGATCAAAAAACATGCGTGCATGACGCAC
>NZ_RZRT01000137.1:0-3003 GCF_003998295.1 Mesorhizobium sp. M7A.F.Ca.US.011.01.1.1 | reverse complement strand
ACCTTGGAGATGGCCTCATCGAGGTCGAAATCGCTGCCGGCGAAGAGGGCATATCCACCAAGCCGCGGCTGCCGAATGAGGATCGCCCGGTTAACCAGTTCGTCGATCGCCGCGCTGACTTCGGCCTTTTTGGCTTCTGGTGCGCAAAGTGAGAGGATGTCGTCGGCAACCGCGAGCCCGGACCCGTTCCTGAACAGCTCGACGACCGCAGCGGCCTTGGCGAGCTTGGCAACCAGCGGGCCGTAGAGCGCAGCTTTCTCCACGGCCTCCATGGCCAGTGTCATCCGATTGCTTTCAGGACCAACAGAAAGGGCGCTGCCGAAATTGGCGACCAGGTAGTCCCAAAGCTGATCCGGCCCGTACCAAGCGTTTCCGTCGACGTCGGTCCGCGCCAAGTGCGCCTGAAATCCGTTTGGCTCAGACGATGAGAGAAAACCGAAAACGCTCCGCTCGTTTTGGGCGACCCGTTGGCGGGATACCGGCCCAAGTAGGAGCGCCGAGACCGGGTGCAATGGCCATGTTTGGGTGAGGATTTCCGTCAGCCCCGCGACATCGACTGGCCGACGGTGCGAGATTGCTTCTGCCGTCAGCCCGGCGATCGCTTTGGCGCTTGCCGGAGCGTGGTCGCTGCCGATCGCACGAGCGATGAGCGCCGCGACCTCGTCGGCCTGCGCAACGAAGGGGACGTTCTGATACCGGCCCTGGACCTTTGCCCATTCGTTTCGACCAGTCCGGCTCAGCCGATTGGCATACTGCTCAAAGGACTGATGCAGAATGCCGACAATGACCAGCCGACCGTTGGAGCGTGCTGCTCGTTCCGCGAGATCCTGCAAAATATGTACGTCGCCGGCTGAATTCGTCGCGTGCTCGAGGAACTTGCCGAGCTCGTCGATGACGATCAGCAATCCTCCCTTTTGACGAGCACGCGCCTCCAATTCGTCGATAAGCGCTCGTTCGTCACGGGCCGCATCCTGCGTAGCTTGAGGCCACTCAAATTGCTCTGCCGCCGCGTCCGCCAAGGCACCCGCCAGGCTCGTGCGCCTGCCAGTCAGGGCGAGCACGTCCCACGAGCGGCCACGCCCGGGAAATGCGGACGAAAACTGCTCCGCCAAGTCTGGCCCAACTATCCCTTCGGCCAGAGCCCGTTGCTTCTTGTTGCCGGCGACAAGATTGGCAACAAGCAGCGCCGCACAGGACTTGCCGCCGCCATACGGACCGGTCCAGGTGAATGCAAACTGCGATCCGTCCGCGATCCCTGCCAGCATGGCCACCAGCGACTTGCGCACGCTCGCCTGCAACACGTACCCCGTGAGCGGCGGCGTTCCGTTGAGATCGGTGTCGATCCTAGCGGATAGCGCGAACCGACGTTCGACCTTGACGATTTCGGCGAGCTTGGTCATGCGGCCCTCCGACCGCGGTAGCCGGCTTTAATGAGGTCGAACTCGTCGATATCGTCGAGACGGCCGTTCAACGCGACCTGCCGAAGGCCCGCGGTGTCGGTCCACATCATCTTCCCGGCGGTCGCGTCCCCGATGCTCATCAGCCGCGCAACCAGGCTATCCTCATCCAGCTTGAAGACGCGCCCGGGAGAGCCGGGGTCATACTGCACCTGCTCCACCGATAGGGTGGGGGACAGCGAGTGCTGACGCTCCCAGAACTGCTTCAACACGAGCGCAAATATGCTGTCCTCCAACGAGGGCTTTTGCCCACGGACGAACTCGAGTTGGCCGGTCGACCGCTGCTCGCGCAGCAGGCCGAGCTCGACCAGGAGCGGCTCTACGGCATCTTCTCCTGTATCGGAGTGACGGGGCGCGTAGCTTCGCACGAACACCTCGACGTCTCGCTTCAACGTCTCAGCCGTCGCTCTCTCTGTGCCGCGGGCATCAACGATGGCAGCCATGGCTCGAACCAGATCATCCCGGGTAAAAGCGAGCTGATTGAGCAGGTTGAACGCGTAGTAGAACGTCGTTGCTACACGCGGTTCGCTCACGAGGTTGGAGTGCATCAGCCAGAGCGTCGATGGATGCTCGAGGTATGGATCGAGGCCCGTGCCGTCCGCGAAGATCAACCGCCCCAGATCGGTGGCCCGGAGATGAGTAGGGCTGACATCCAAGATCTTCGTTGCCAGTGCCCAATGACGCATCGAGAGCGCCATGTTCTTACCGACGCCGAACGTGGCGATTGCATTTTGTTCCTGAAATGTTCTACGATCGACGCCGTCCGGGCCGGATGCATGATCAAACGCCTTCTTCAGCCACAGTAGCCGAAGCGAGAAGGTCTCGTGGCCCGAAACGCGAATCGCGGTGGCCGGATCATAAAGGTCGTTCAACATGGGAGGGGATGCTACTGGAGACCGTCGCCAGTTGGCAATCCTTAGCGGCCGACTATTTCCGACAGCGCGATCGCGGCGTCCGTGGCGTTTATCTCGGTATTATAGCGCGAAAAGTATAGACGAATAGTTTCCGCTGCCTGTTGGTGAGTAAATCCCATCTCAAGCAGCACGTGCGAGGCAGTAATCTGCCCGCTCGTGCAAGCTGATCCTTCGGAAATCGAAATCCGATCCCCGGCCTTCGCGATTATCGACATCGCGTCATTGCCGGGGAACCTCAGACTTAAGCTTCCGGGCACCCGTTGCGAGGCGGAAACATTCTCGATGAATTGCACTTGCCTGCCGCGCAACTCTTCCAGGAACAGAGCCGACAAGCCCGTTGAATGGGCGGCGTCCGCTGCGAGCCGCGCCCTGGAGACCTTGGCGGCGGCTCCAAACCCGACAACGAGCGGCGTCGGTACGGTCCCAGGACGGATGCCAGCCTCCTGACCGCCGCCGAACAACACCGGCAACGGGCGGAGAGGAGCGGCAGATGATATGAACAGTGCGCCGATACCCATTGGGCCGTACATTTTGTGCGACGATACGCTCGCAAGATCGAATTCCGAAAAGTCCAATGGAAGCTTACCCAGCCCTTGCGCAGCATCGACATGCATGAACGCCCCCGCCGAACG
>NZ_RZRT01000136.1:0-3055 GCF_003998295.1 Mesorhizobium sp. M7A.F.Ca.US.011.01.1.1 | reverse complement strand
ATCTTTAGAGGCGGCTTTCTCTCAGTCCCTCACGGCCAGCTCGAAGCCGCGAGCATGCTTGGCTACAGCCGGCTGCAGATCGTCACCAAGATCGAGTTGCCGCAGATGCGGGCGCTCATAACACCGCCGATCACGAACCAAATGATTTCGCTGGTCAAGGACTCGGCCCTTCTGTCCATGCTGACGATCGCAGACCTCACCAAGGCGGCAACGCAAATGGCAAACGAGACATTCGTCTTCGCAGAACCCTTCCTGGCGATCGCAGTGCTTTACTGGCTACTCAACGCCTCCGTCGCACATGCCGGCGGCATTATCGAGAACAAGGCGAGAGCATATCAATGAGCGCGGAAATGAAGTCTCAACAACCGATCCTCATCGCCAAGGACGTGACAAAGCGTTTCGGCGAACTCCAAGTGCTTCATGGTGTCGATCTCACGATCGAGCGTGGCGAGGTCGTATGCATCATCGGCCCTTCGGGTTCGGGCAAGTCGACGCTTTTAAGGAGCCTCGCGTTCTTGGACAGGTATGACGAAGGAAGTGTCCATATCAACGGACGCCTGCTCGGCTACAGAGAAACCGCGGGCAAACGCATCCTAGCCAGCCGGAAGGACATCTCGGAAACACGCCGATCCGTTGGAATGGTGTTCCAACATTTCAATTTATGGCCCCACATGACCGCACTCGGCAATGTCAGTGCGGCATTGCGGACGGTTCTGAAACTGACGCGCGCTGAGGCTGAAAAACGCGCGATGGAAGCTCTTCAGAAGGTAGGGATGGCGCACAAAGCAGTGTCATATCCATCGATGCTATCAGGCGGTCAAAAGCAACGGGTCGGGATTGCCCGCGCGCTGGCCATGAGGCCCGAAGTTATTTTCTATGACGAGCCGACCTCTGCGCTTGACCCCGAGCTCGTTGGGGAAGTGCTTGGAACGATGAAGCAGCTCGCGTCCGAGGGAATGACGATGGCGATTGTCACTCATGAGATGGGCTTTGCCGCTAAAGTTGCTAGCCGGGTGATTTTCATGGATGCAGGGCGCATCGTTGAACAAGGTCATCCGAATGATCTCTTCAGCAAACCACAGAGCGGAAGGCTAAAGGCCTTTCTCGCCAGTTGGCAGGAACGTCAGCTCTGAGCTCTACAGCGATCGTGGTCCGTCAGGACTACATTTGCCCTCCAGTGCGCATGATCGGCTTGGTTCCGCACGTCGCAATAGCTGTGGTGAATAGGAAACAGAGCTTCCAAACCCCCTACCGAAAGTATCGGCACGGGTGCGGCCACTAAAACAAATTTGCTTCTCAAACGATTGATTTTCTCGCTAAGCAGTGATCGCCCGTCGACCGTCGCGGACGTCGTCACGATTTCCACGATCGACTCCAGGACAACGTACGATGCGCTTTTCCACCTCGACTTTACGCTTCTCCTGCGCGGTCACATAGAAGCCCAGAAGCCCTGCGCTTCCTCGGCTTTTTCCCGCTCGGCTCGAACGGTCTCCTTCACGTTCAGCCGCGTCATCTAGGTCAGCTCGTCTCCGGTCGCCGTTTCGAGCGCAGCCAACCCGCTGCGTAGGCTCGTCATCCGCTGGAGGATGTCGACGCGCAATACCGCCGCGGCCCAGCCTTCCACCTTCCACCTGCCTCAGTTTGGTCTGTAGCATTCCCGCCCTAAAGGTACTCAAGAGTAAGACCGTATGTCCGCCTCTGTCGATGAGGTGGCTCGCCCTACACTGCGCGTCCGAGGGTTGCTCGGACGGGCCGAGCCGATCCTCATCACAGGAGGACGAGCCGTGGCAGATTATAGGGAAGCATTTGTCGGAATCGATGTCGCGAAGCTGAGGAACGCCATCGCGATTGCCGATTCCGGCCGGGAAGGAGAAGTTCGCTTCTTCGGCGAGGTCGACGCATCGAATACGAGCATGCGCCGAGTTATCCAGCGGATCGCTACCAAGTTCGATCGAGTCCATTTCTGCTACGAGGCTGGCCCGACCGGCTACGGTCTCTATCGGCTGATCCGATCGCTCGGCCATGAATGCATGGTGGTCGCCCCGTCGCTGATCCCGAGGAAGCCTGGCGATCGTGTGAAGACAAACCGGCGGGATGCCCTTGCGTTGGCTCGACTGCTGCGCGCCGGCGAACTGACGGCGGTATGGGTTCCCGATGAAGGTCACGAAGCCATGCGGGATCTCGTCCGCTCTCGGGCGGCCGCGGTCGAGACACTTCGCGTTCACCGGCAGCATGTGAGCGCCTTCATGCTCAAGCACGGACGTATCTATCCCCGCAAAAAGGGCTGGACGATGCGCTATCTGCGCTGGTTGCAAGAGCAACCGTTCGATCACCCCGCGCACCAGATCGCGCTCCAGGAAATGGTCGAAGCGGTCCGCATCTCGAAAGAACGGGTCGAGCGGCTGGAGCATGTGATCGAGGAGTTCGTTCCGGCCTGGTCTCTGGCGCCGGTCGTGAGTGCGCTGCAGACATTGCGCGGCGTAGAACTGATCGTCGCCGTAACATTCGCCACCGAAATCGGCGACGTGCAAAGGTTCGAGAGTCCGCGCCAACTCATGGGATATCTCGGCCTCGTTCCTGGAGAACGATCGACCGGCGAGACAGTCAAACGGGGCGGCATCACCAAGGCCGGGAACGGCCGCGTTCGCCACATGCTGGTCGAGAGCGCCTGGACCTACAGACATCCGCCGAGGGTCGGTGCGAAAAAGCTCTACCGTCTGGAACAAGCATCGCCAAAGGTGCGAGAGATTGCCTGGAAGGCGCAGACCCGGCTGACGGCCCGCTATCGAATGTTGAGCGGACGAGGCAAGAAGACAACGGTGGTCTGCACAGCGATCGCCCGGGAGCTGGCCGGCTTCATGTGGGCCGTCGCAAGGGAGGCGCAACCAGCCTGATCAGTCGCCGCCGCGGCGACATACATTTTTCGCACATGGGCGGAGGCGGGACCACGGCAGGGGAACGCCCGTCAGACGCTTTGTGGCCGGCAAATCGACCGACGCCCGCAGTAAGATAGGAACAGCCCCGGACGCACAATCGGGAATGCGGTAGCCAACCC
>NZ_RZRT01000135.1:0-3120 GCF_003998295.1 Mesorhizobium sp. M7A.F.Ca.US.011.01.1.1 | reverse complement strand
AGAGCCTGTCCGCTTCGGTCTCGAGTACGCTCAATGTATCACTTGCGTGCCCGAGGCCGGCGCTCGCCGTAAACAGCAACTTGCCCAGGTCGCCGCGCGATTCCAGGATTGATTTTCCACCTGCTTCCAGCGTTTCGTCGTCCAACGAAAACATGGTCTCGTATGCGTCGCGAGACAGCCCCGCGAGATGTGCGGATATCGCCATTTCGCTAACCGGTTGGCCAGTCGCGTTCAACAATGAGTTGGTGCGCTGCTTCGTGCGTGTGAACGTGAGCTCCGCGCCGCCGAGTTCGAGCACCCCGCCGATGCGCATCGCGCTGTACTCGTGCAGGAAATTGTAGCGGCTGCGTTCCTCGATTCCAAACAGCAGGTCGAGATAGCCAGAAAGCGCAGTCGACTTGCCGGCCTCGTTCAGGCCGAAGACGATATGCAGGTCGGGACCGGATTCCGGTTTCGACCCGAAGTCGATCGTCCTGTCGGTGAACTTGCCATAACGAATGAGATCAAGCCGCCGGAGCCTCATTGTGACCCACCAGCCTTAAGGCGGGCGGTGACCAGGTCGGCGCCATTGGCAACCACCCTGTCGAGAAACAACTCCATCTCAGCCTCGTTCTTACCGGCGAAATCGCGCCCGTCAGGCGGAAGATCCCCGATCATCTTCTGGACCAACGCCCTCGCCTCGGCACGGAAAGCTTCCGACCTGGCATCGGCGCGCATGGATTGAGCGAGTTCGAAGATCGGATCAGCGACGCCCTCGGATGCTTCGGCTACGGATGGAGCAACGTTAAGTTCGAGCTTCTCCACCCAGATTCCGCCAACCTGCTCAGCTTCTGCGAGCAGCAGGTCGCGGTCACGGATCAGCCGCCAGGATAAGGGTGAAGCCCCGGTCAGGCCGAGGCGGACCACAACGTGACGGGACCTGACGGAGGCGCGCACATCTTCGAGCGCGGAGCGGACTCGTCCGACGACATCGGACCATTCCACCGTTTCGGTCAGGTCGACATTCACCCTTTCGAATTGCGCGATGCTGGTCAGTCTCTCCTCGATCTCTACGGTGCGGTCGTCTCGTATCGTCACCAGGGTGACGGATTTCTCCCCGGCCTCGTTGATGTCCCTGCCCTGTGGAATTCCTGGCATCACCACGGTGCTCGCACCGGGATGGACTTGGCGGACGTGGATGTGCCCAAGGGCCCAGTAGTCGAAGCCATGGCTGTGCAGGTCAGCGACGCTGCAGGGAGCGTAGACGTCGTGGCCGGGAGATCCGGCCAGACTGGTATGCATAATGCCGACATTGACCGCGCCTTCACGCGGCGCTGAATACTTGGGAAGCAGGCTCTCCGGTGCCTTGGGGCTCGCGAAGCTCAAACCATGGAACATGACGTCAAGCCCGCCGGCTGTCTGCAGCACTGACTGCGGACGGCCACCGAAGATCGTGACCGTGTCAGGGAACACCAGCTGTTTCGATATCCGCGACAGGGCGTCATGATTGCCGCGGATCTTGAAAGCCTTGATGCCGGCCTGGTGAAGTCGTGTCATCTGTGACGCCAAGAACCGCGCGGTTTTCATCGATGTCTGATCGCCATCGTAGAGATCGCCGGCAATGACCAGCGCATCGACACGTTCCGCAAGGCAGAGATCCACGATCGAGATAAAAGCCTGACGGCTGGCGTCTCCGACCAGTTCGGCAAGGTCGGGGTTTCGCATCGCCAGCGAACGCAGCGGCGAGTCAAGGTGAATATCGGCCGTGTGTACGAATCGAAATGCCATTGAGCGGTCTCCGCCCACGAACATATCGATGTTCGATCGCGGCCCGATAGAAGAATTTCACGACACGCGGTGTTGGGTGTCCAGACCACACGGGATCCCGTCCTTATCGCGGTCGACCTTCCCGCCCCACGAACAATTCTTAAGATATCATTGAGCTTCGTCAGGGCGCCAGCGCGGACGCCTTGATGGTCAAGCACGGCCAGGCGCTCGACTGGCCCCCTTTCAGCCACGGCGCCTATGCGGGGCAGCAGGCAAACGCCAAGGCGGCGAAGATCGGCGTGTGGGTCGGAACGTTTCAGACGCCTTGGGGATCGGCGCGCAGCCCATGCCGAGGGCGCGAAGCGGGCTGCCAGCAAACCGCCCGGAATAATCAGCCGGCGCCTGGTCATCGTCTCTCTGAAAGTTCGAAAAGCAGCATCGCAGACGAAGTGAGGGGGCCAAACCGACGGTTAAGTATGCCGTAGAGGTCCGTGACTATCTTCTGGGAATAAATAGCTGCTCGCGCAGGCAGTCACCGACGAAGCGGCCGTAGCGGTCCCAAGCGACAAAGTCGCATGTGACCGGCCTGTTAGGCCGCCAGGAACCCGGCGAGCGCAGCCGCGGCCTTTGCGTGGCCTCGCCGACGACGGAGCCGCTGGCGGGCGGGCGAAATATCCGCTTGCGCTAATATAAAAGTGACGTAACGTCACGCCAGCATCTTGGGGATGCGGATCCGTGGTGGAAGTACGATGAGAGTGGGTATATTTTGCGTGGCAATCGTGATCGCTGCGACCGGTGTCGCTGTTGCCAAGGAAAAGAAGGTGGTGGTCAGTGATGCTGCGGCCCTCTGCTCTAAGCATTCGGCCAAGAAGCCGTTACCAGATCTAGACTGCAGTTTGACCGGAACGGCCAAATTGCCGGATGGAGCAACGCCGGAAAAGCCGCGTCTCGGATACGACACCAATCCGTGGTTGACAATTGGCTTTTAGATCGCAGTTGACCCAGCCGAGAGAAACACCAATCCCCTGCGGGAACATTCTTCAGGGGCGAAGTTCTGATTCGCCTTAGTTTACTCGCCGTTAGCCAAGGCCAGAAGGCTGCCCTCTATCAGCTTCCAAAAGCCCGAGGCTAGAGAGAGACGTGGAACCGGCATGATCTTGCCGCACGTCGCGGGCTTCATCGGTTTGACTGAAGCTGCGCCGGTAGCCCCGCACTTTGCGACGTCGTGCTGGGTTTTCCCGCCGTGCTTGAGAATACCGATTCAGCCAGTCTCGACGACGGATTTACCGCCATCAGCGGCCAGATAATCTTCGTCATCAGCACATAGTCGCCGGCGCCGTCGAGGCGGGCCGCCTCGATAACTTCCTTGCTGAC
>NZ_RZRT01000134.1:0-3176 GCF_003998295.1 Mesorhizobium sp. M7A.F.Ca.US.011.01.1.1 | reverse complement strand
CTCCAGGTGGTGGGTCAAGACGATCGTTTCTACTATCTGAGGGGGCCCGGTGGGATGACAGGCTATAGGCCAAAGGGCGAGAACGTGCACAGCTCCTACGACTGCCCAAACTGCGGTCCTACTGGCTGGAACGGCACCCGCTGCATTCTGTGCGGGATGTTCATCGATCCGGACTGATCCGCCGAAACCGCTAGAAATCTTTCGCTTGAATCCGAATCATTTCGGTGAGCGCCTGCGGCGACGCAGCCAATAACCGATCGCGACAAACGCCGTCGCGACGCTCACGAAGTTTGCGCTATCCGCCAGGAAGTCGCGGAAAATCTGATACATAGGTTAGCTCCTGCGATGTGCCTTTCAAATGCCGACGACGCACACGGTGCCTTGAGATGGTTGTCGTGGTGTTAACCCTTACATGCTTGCGCTTAATAATTTGTTCATGCTTGAGACTTGGATTTGGAGCCTCCGACCGTCCCTCAAGTCTGACAGGAGCTTGAATGCCGGCCGTCGTTAACGAATTGGGCTATATGCCGGGACGAAAACGGTGAAACTCCGTGGACGGGCAAGGAACATCACCTTTCACGTGTTCGACCCGCAGCACGTGGAGGATGTGCTTGACCGCGACCTGGTCACGGTCTGGCGCGAACAGGATGCGGCGACAGCTGCAGAGAACAGGCGGCGAGCCGCGGGGAAAGCCGCTATGAAACGTGCTCAAAGAAGAGGGCGTGGAACTGCTGCTTCAGCTGGCCATGGCCCCGATGAGAACTCGGATTCCAGTTTGCGCGGCTGGGAAGATTTTGAGAATGACGGACTCCTGCGCTGATAGGCCGGGCGCATAAGCAGGTCAGAACGTTTGCCTGCGGCGTGCGAGATGCGCAAGGAGGGCCGTCAAACGCATCGCGTTCAGGACCCGCTTCGCTGGGACACCGCCCTTGCGCGCCATCTCGACACCCCAATGCATGTGGTCGAGCTCGCGGATCGAATGAGCGTCCGGATTGATGCTGAAGATGCAGCCCTGATCGAGTGCCTTTTGATGCCAGCGCCAGTCGAGGTCGAGTCGCCACGGATGTGCGTTGATTTCGACAGCGACGCCGTGTTTCGCACACGCTTTGAGGACTTTGTCGACGTCGAGATCATAACCGGGCCGGCGCAACAGCTGGCGACCGGTCATGTGCCCGATGATTGTCGTCCGAGGATTTCCGATCGCTTCAATGATACGCTCCGTCTGCTCCTTCTTGGGTAAGTTGAAGCGGCTGTGCACGCTCGCGACGACGAAATCGAACTGCTCCAGGATATCATTCGGGTAATCGAGCGAGCCATCCGCCAGGATGTCCGCCTCGATGCCCTTCAGGATGCGAAATTTTCCTTTGTATGCCTTGTTCAGCCGGTCAGCTTCGCGGTGCTGTTCAGCAATCTCCTGCAACGAAAGGCCGCCTGCGTAGTGAGCGGACTGCGAATGATCGGCGACACCATAATATTCGAAACCGCGCTTGCGCGTGGCTTCAGCCATTGCCTCAAGCGTTTCGGTGCCATCGGATGCGGTCGTGTGAGAATGCAGGATGCCATGCAGATATTCATCCCGAATGAGGGAAGGTAGCTTCTGCTTTGCCGCTCGCTCGATCTCGCCCCTGCCTTCGCGCAATTCAGGCTCGATAAACTGCAAGTCTAGAGCTTGGTAGATTTCTTCCTCTGTCGCTGACGCGATCAGCTTTCTCCCGCGATGAAGCCCGTCGGCGTTTAGGGTGAATCCCTTGTCGGCCGCGAACGTCTTCAGTTGCTCAAGGTGATCTGCCGAACCGGTCGCTTCGAGCAGGCTCGCGCCAAAGTGCTTCCTGTCCGTGACAACAAGCCTGAGGGTCGTCTCCTCGATACCAGTCGATTTTTTGGCCTGCGCTACCAGGGCGAAGTCGGAAACGAGCTCGCAACCGCGCCGGAAGTCACCTGCAATCTCGACACGCGAAAATTCGGGATGCTCTTGCTTCACCGATAGAACCGCATGTTCGAGAAGAGCGGCGGCCTTGTGCAGGTGAAGTTGCGTTTCGCCGCTGCGCACAATGGCCAGGTTCTGCAGGAGCTTTGTCTGAAGCGCGGCGCCGAGGCCTTTGACTGGGCGTATGCGGTCTTCTCTTGCTGCGGCCTCGAGCTCCGCCAGCGAGTTCACGCCGAGCGCCTGATGAAGCTTCAGTATCTTATCGGGACGAAGCCCGGGTATGGCAAACAGCTCCATCACGCCCGCTGGAACATCCTCGCGCAGCTTCTCAAGGCTCGGGTGCGTGCCGGTTTGGTAAAGCTTGGTCACGATGTCTGCGATCGCATCACCGATCCCCGGGATCTTGGTGAGGGCGCCGGCGGCGATGATCCGATCAAGCGGCTGCGACAGCGCCATCAAACTGTCTGCCGCGCGCAGGTATGCCTTTGTGCGATAGGGATTGTCGCCTCGCATAGACGACCGTAGCGCGTATTCCCTCAAAAGACCGGCGACGGTCCTGGGATCGGTTTTTGCCATGGCTTCAGCCAAACGAGGCCGATCTCCGCAGGTTCCAAGCAGGCAAGATCAACAGCGCCGCGTTGCCCTTTAAATCCCGGCTTTACTGCCTCTTCCCGCGTCGGACGCTACAGATTGGGCAAGGATTGGTCAGCGCGACCCCATCCAGCCAGAGCTTTGGAGGCTGCGCGTTTCTTTAATTCAGGAGCATCGCCCACGTGGAAATGTGAGGGCGCATCTATTGTCTTCATCTCCGCCCACGTTATCGGTGCCGCCACAGGGGCGCCCGGACGTGATCTTGCGCTGTAGGGCATGATCGCGGTCGCCCCGCGCTGATTGCGTAGATAGTCAACAAAGATGCGACCCTTGCGGCGCGCCTTTGACAACACGGCCGTGAAATCGGCCGGATCGCTCTGGGCGACCGCCTGCGCCAGGCGAGACGCGAAGTCCTTCACCTCTGGCCACTCGGCGCCAGGGATGAGGGGCGCGATGACGTGCACTCCTTTGCCTCCCGTCAGCATCGGGAAAGTCGCAAGCCCCAGCGATTTAAGGATAGCGCGGAACTGAAAGGCAGCGGCGCGGACGGCCCCAAAATCGAGGCCTTCATCGGGGCCCAGGTCGAACACGAGGCGGTCGGCCTTTTCGACATCCTCGATCCGAGCCCCCCATCCATGCAGCTCGATCGTTCCCATCT
>NZ_RZRT01000133.1:0-3415 GCF_003998295.1 Mesorhizobium sp. M7A.F.Ca.US.011.01.1.1 | reverse complement strand
GGCGTCCTGACCCTGCCGCAGCATCATCCTGCGCGCCTTGCCGGACAGATCGCGCAGTTCGATCACCTGTCTGAGGGTCGTTTCATCATGGGTGTGGGTCCAGGCGGTCTCGTCACCGACATGGAATTGTTCGGCACCAGCGAGAAGAACCGCGCCGAGATGACCACCGAGTCGATCTCGATCATCCAAAAAATCTGGGCGTCCGATCCTCCCTACAACATCAAGGGCAAGTACTGGGATGTCGTGGTCGAGAAGACCCTTATCCCGAGCCTCGGTTTTGGCCCGATGCTGAAGCCATACCAGAAGCCGGGTCCGGAACTCGCCATCTCTGTCATGAGCCCCTCTTCTTCGAGCGCCCGTCAGGCGGGCGAACAGGGATGGAGCATCGTTTCGGCGAACTTCACGCCTGTCGCCAACGTCAAGACACATTGGGATCAGTACGTCATCGGCTGCGAAAAGGCTGGCAAGCGTCCAGACCGCAACAAGTGGCGCATCGCCCGTTCGATCCTCGTCACCGATTCCGATCAGGAAGCCCAAGAATACCTGGCCAACGACACGTCGTCGTACCGCTGGTACTACGAATACATCGTCGAGGACATGAAGGCGTTCAAGCTTCTCGGCGTTCTCAAGCCAAGCATGAACACCCTGGACAGCGACATCACGGTCCAGAACTGCCTCGACTGGATGGTCATGTCCGGCTCGCCAAAGACGGTGCTCGACAAGCTCGTCGCGTTCGTCGACGAGGTCGGCGGTCCGTTCGGCGAACTCCTCATGACGCAGAAGGACTGGGATCAGCCCGCCGTCCACAAGCGCTCCATGGAACTGCTTGCCACGGACGTTATGCCGCGCCTGCGCCAGCATTGCGGCACGCTCCAGGCAGCCGAATGAACAACAGATCGAGCGCGCGGGACGCATGTTCCGCGCGACTTGGTGAAGACGGGAACTTCAACAACCAACACTGGGAGCCTAGAATGAATTCCAAGACGACGGACAACAACCTGCCCACCAAGGCGCGCACCGCCGAACTACTCGACAGCATCATGCTGGATCGGCGTCGCTTCCTTATGGGCTCGGCCGCCCTCACCGCGGGCGCGACCCTTGGCGCCTGGGTGCCTGAAGCCCGCGCCGAAATCGGCGGCAACCTCGAAATCATGGCCTGGGAAGGCTACACGATGGAGAAGGAAACCGAAGAATGGCGCAAGCAGCATAACCTCACGGTCCGCGCGGCCATCATGGCCAGCCAGGACGACGTCACCGCCAAGATCGTAGGGGACAACGCCGTCAGGCTCGACGCCGCCGAATATTCGAACGGCTACAACGCGATCTACAACGAGCTCAAGGTCCTTACGCCGCTCGATACGTCCAAGGTGCCGAACTACACCAAGGAAGATATTTATCCTCCCTTCTACCAGGGCGACATGTGGCATTGGGATGAAACCCAGTGGGCTATTCCGTGGTGCTGGGGCCTCGACACTATCGTCATCAATCCGGAACTGGCCGGTACAGAGGTCAAGAGTTACACCGACCTTCTGAAGCCGGAACTCAAGGGCAAGGTCGCGTTCCTGGACAACCCCCTCACCCTTTGGCCACAGATTGCAAAGGTCACCGGGTATGGCGACAAGTTCCCGAACATGACCAAGGATGAACTTACCGACTGCATGGAGAAGCTAAAGCCCTATCGGGACCAGACGAAAGTGTTCGCATCGTCGAACGGTGACGTCATTTCGCTGTTCGCCTCGGGCGAAATCGCGGCTTGCTTCTGCGTCTGGAGCGCCGTTCCGCTCGAGACCGCCAAGCAGAACGTGAAGACTGTCGCGATTTATCCAACGGAAGGCGGCGCAGTCTGGGCCGACGCCTGGTTCATCCCGAAGAATGCCGAGAACATTGACTCCGCCTACGCCTACATCAACCAGGCCCTCGACCCGCAGGTTCAGGCGTCGGTCAGCAAGACGGCGGTCTGCAGCACAGTGTCTAAGAAGGCGGTCCCGCTCATGGACGAGACCACCAAGGCGCTCTTCGACTACGCAAACTTCGACGAGCAGTTCAAGCACATCAGAATCTACGGCCAGCCCCCGCGTACGTCCGACCAGTACGCCACTTACGATGACTGGCTGCAGGTCTGGGCCGACTTCCGGCAGGGCTTCTGATTATGAACCAGCGCGACGGCTTCGCATCCGACGCCGTCGCGTCCTCTCGAATCCGCTGTTCCGCACCTACGACGCGGACAGCGCCTGAGACTGGATTACCGATGGTGACCACCGTAGACTTTATTGACACACCTGATTGGAAGAGGCGAACCATGAAGTCGCCGTTCGTCCTGCCAAGGGGTTTTGGCCTGGCTTCGTTGCCGATGGCGTTCCTGCTTGTCTTCTTCGTCCTGCCCGTAATTATCCTGTTCGTGACGAGCTTCTTCACCGCGCGCTCGTTCGTCATCGAGCCCGTCTGGAACATCCAGAACTACGTCAAGCTGATGAACGCAGCCGGCTTCTGGCAGGCGACCTGGGTGGGCTTGAAGAACGGTTTCTTTACCGCGCTTTTCTCGGTGATCCTTAGCTTTCCCGTGGCCTACTATCTGGTCTACCGCGCGAAATCCAACCTCATTCTCTACCTCGTCCTCCTGTCATGGTTTTCCAGCTACTTGGTGCGCGTCTATGCCTGGCGGACAATCCTCGGCACAAACGGGGTCATCAACTCATTCCTGATGAGCACCGGCATCATCGACAAGCCCCTGGAAATCATCCTCTTCAGCCCGTTCGCCTCCGTGGTAACGCTCATCCACATCATGCTGCCGTTCGCACTCCTCATCCTCGTCTCGGCTATGCGGGAGGTGAAGCAGGACTATCTGGACGCCGCACGCGATCTGGGCGCGTCGGGCACATCCGTCATAGTCAAGGTCATCCTCCCAATGACTTACAAGGGCATCGTCGGCTCCTTCATGTTCAGCTTCATCCTTGCGGCGGGCGACTACGTCACGCCGCAGCTCTTGGGCGGACGTGAGGGCGTGACGAGCGGCCTACTCATCGCCAACCAATTCAGAAGCTCCGGCAACTGGCCATTGGGCTCCGCGATGGCTTTCGTGATGATGGCGACCTTCATCGTCGTCTACGTGGTCTTCGTTCTACTGCTGCGAGGTGCCCGCCTGGCACCTGGCCGACGCTATCACGGGTGATCACGATGTTGCGAACCTACCTCTCAGCCTACCTGTTCTTTCTGTTCGCACCGATCGCGATCATCGTGGCATTCAGCTTCCACAGCACGCCGGCCCTTGTCTTTCCTATCGAGGGCCTCAGCATGCGGTGGTATTCGGAGCTGTTCGCCAATGGCAACTTCGTCTCGTCGCTGCTGAATAGCATCAAGGTCGGAGTCGCGACGTCAGTCATCACCACGGTGCTCGGCACTCTGGCAGCCCTTGCGA
>NZ_RZRT01000132.1:0-3822 GCF_003998295.1 Mesorhizobium sp. M7A.F.Ca.US.011.01.1.1 | reverse complement strand
CTTCGATTGCAAGCACCTTCGCCAATTCTACTTGCTGACGTTCCGCGAAGCTCAAGGCTTCGACGGTCGCCGACGCGGGAATTTCAACATTGATCTTGCGGAGCTGGTCGCGCGCGGCTGCTTCGAGCTTCGACCATCTGTAGAACCCGCCGCTCTTAGCGGTATGTGGTTTGTCCAGGAAGATATTTTCGGCCACCGTAAGATTTGGGATCAAGGATTGCTCCTGGTGAACCATGCCGATACCGAACCCCACGGCGTTGGCGCTCGATCTGATCTTGACGGGACGACCATCAATCACGAGCTCGCCGGAATCAGGCTGCTCGAGTCCAGCCAGGATTTTCATGAGTGTCGACTTGCCGGAGCCGTTCTGGCCGATTAGTCCGAGGACCTCACCCACCTCGAGATTAAGGCTGACATCGTCTAGTGCTACGACCGGCCCGTAAGTGCGGCGAAGATTGCGGATTTCTAGTAAAGGTGTCATTTCACAACCTGCAGTTTGCCACGAGCGTGCCAGCCAGCGGCCGCAGCGACCGTGATGATAATCGCGCCGCTGATGATGCTGCGTGTGTAGGGCCCAGTACCGAGCTGGATAAGACCGTTGTTTAGAACTTCAAGAAGAAGAGCACCGACAGCTGACTGAAGCGCGCCTCCCTTGCCACCGACCAGGAGCGTGCCGCCGAGAACCGCGGCACTGATGCCCGGAAAGAGCAGTCCCTCGCCAATATTGGCGTTCCCGTTTCCGAGCTGTGCAGACATGAGTATTCCAGCGAGCGCTGCGAAGAGTCCGGAAAGCCCGAAAGCCGCAATTTTGTATCGGGCGATGGGCAGACCGGTCTGCTTGAGAATGCCTTCGTCTCCCCCAATTGCGTAGATCGAGCGGCCAAGAGAAGAATAGTTGAGAATAAGGTAGCCGACCGCCACGCAAACGATGGCAATGTAGACAACCATCGAGAAGCCGCCGAGCCTGAACTGAGCGAGATTCAGCACGGACTCATCATTGATGCGGGGGACAGTATCCGGAAACAGTATCGCCGCGATTCCGAGACAGATGAACCAGCTGCCAAGCGTGACGATCAACGAAGGCATGCGCAGGATAGCGTTCATCGCTCCGTTGGCCACACCGATCATGAGGCCGAAGCCAAGCGCGATTGCAATACCCCAGAGGCCGAGGTCGCTGGAGTTGACACTGTTCAACACAAGGAGTGAGGTTATCATGCTCGACGCTGAGATGACGCCTTCTGCGGAAAGGTCTATGGCTCCCGCGATGATGACGAACGACACCGCCACAGCGATGATCACTGGAATGGCGGCGGCCTCTAGTATCGAGCGAATGTTCTCAACTGACAGGAACGAGTTCGTCACCAATTCGAAAAAAAATGCAAGGACTACAATGGCGAACAGTGGGCCGAGATGGACGAGCCATCTTCCAGGGAGTTTCCCGGCCCTGCCAACTGGTGCCGTCATGTTGCTTGAAAGGATATGTTCGGTCATCTTTTTCATGTCGCCCGTCTGGTTCGGTCCATGTTGGGCCGCGGCCGTTCGTGTCCGCGGCCCCAGAGGCGCTAGCGAACGTTGTTCGCGCCGACGGGAATCTGGCCTTCGGACGTGTCCCAAAGCTTCGATTTTAGATCGGCATAGTCGTAGGACGGCGCGTTCTTCTTGAGTTCGATGAACTTATCGACATTGCTGGCGTCGACAGCCGACTGCTTCATGTAAAAGTCGCGTTGTGCCTGAGGCAGCTTCTCCGGGTCGATGTCGCCCATGGCGGCCGCATAGGCGAGCGCGGCGGTCACCGCACCTTGTAGCGAGGGGTTCTGCCAAACGGTTGCCAGCATGTCGCCCTTCTTAATCAAGTCGAAAGCCACTGCCGAGCCGTCCGAACCGGTCACGAAGATCTTGCCGTTCAGGCCTTTTTCGCGCAGCGCTGCAATGGCCCCGCTCGCCATCGCATCGTTGCCGGCAGCAATTGCCTTCAGTTCGTCGCCGTACTTCGCCAGCCACGTACGGGTAATGCTCTGGGCCTTGATCTCCTGCCATTCGCCGTACTGAACGTCCACGAGCTCGAGCCCGGGACATTCTGCGATCGCCTTTTTCAAGCCGTCGAGGCGCTGGCGCGCAACCGCGCTTGAAGATCCTCCACCGATCGCCGCTATCTTGCCCTTACCGCTCAATGCCTTGCAGATCGCCATGCCGCCGATGTAGCCCGACGCTACGCCGTCAAAGGAATTGTGGGCAACCCAAGTGGCGCTCTGTGTATCCCAAGGGTGAAGTTCCTCCGGGCGGTTCCAGATCGTGACGACCTTGACCCCGGCCCGCGCCGAACGATCCAAGATCGCCTTAGTGAAAGCATTGGTCGAGGGTATTGCGACTAGTGAACACTTGTCGCAGCCGCTGGAGTAAACCGCGGAAAGCTGAGTCAGCAGCTGCTGTCCCTGATAGTTCGCGACGAGCACGACTGCCTCCCTGTTCACTGATTTCGCGACCGACTTCGCCCCCTGCAGAAACTCTGCCCAGTATTCGCTGGCCGTTTCGTCGACTCCCAGGATTATGCGGCCCTCGGCGCTCTGGGCGTGGGCGTTGGTCGCCAGGAGGCCGCAGGCAAGCACGGATGCCGCTGCAATGCCGGACAGACGTCGCAGATGAACGGAAATATTGATTTTCATGTTGCTCTTCTCCAGTTGCACTATTTCGCGCTCCTCCGCTCGAAAGGAGACAAGTTGGACTTCTCACAGGATCAGTTTTCTGCGGGCCGTCGCGATTTAGATTGCAAGAATACTTATAGCTATGCAGAAATTGTCCTCCCGAACAATCCAACAGCATTTTTCGTATCCCGTTCCCATTCTTTTTTTGCTTGTGCACCGTTGCACAAGGGAACCGAGGCGTCAATTGATTTTTTCTCCGGAAGTATTTTTTACGCTTCTCGCGCTGGGGGAGCATGATTCCGCATTATTCGTGATAGAGAGTGCCTCACCAATGTGCGCAGGGGTAGAGTGAAGACAGCATGACCCGGACCACGATCAGAGACGTCGCCAGGCTGGCGGAAGTGTCGCCATCTACAGTGTCGAATTATATGAACGGACGACTGCATCACATGACAGTCGAAACCAAGGCAGCCATCGAGCAGGCGATCGAAAATCTGAACTACCGGCCCAGTAGCGCGGCAAGACACTTTCGAGCCGGACGGGCTCCTTACCTCGGACTGCTCATTCCCACTACCGCCAACGTGTTCTTTGGGGAGTTGGCGCTTGAGGTTGAGCGATCCGCGCGCGCACGGGGCTACAACTGCATTCTCTGCAGCACGATGAACAACGATGTCCTCGAAGACAACCTTTGGAAGCAGATCACTGAACTCGGAATTCAGGGTGTGATTTGCGCCTCCGCTTTCGTCACCTATGCGCAACTTGAGCAGCACCTCAAGCTCGGCATTTCCGTAGTGGCGGTCGACGAAAAGCCTTCCGGAGCACTTCCTGATAACGTCGATTTCGTTTCCGTTGACCACTCGGCCAATGTTGTCATAGCTTTCGAGCACCTCCGCACGCTCGGACATACACGGATCGCGTTCGTCACCGATGGCCACGAAACGGTCTACAGCCGGCGGATGAAACTCCAATCGTTCAAGCGAATCGTGTCCGACGGGGGATATTCGGATTGCCCTGTCATTCTTGTGGAATCGTTGGCGGGGGACATTCCATTCATCAGCACCCAGTACGCGAATATCGGATATGAAGCCGCACGGCAGCTCCTGGATAGTTGGCCGGAGACGACTGCGGTGATCACCTTCACCGACTTTGTAGCTCCGGGGCTTGTGAGAGGGTTCAAGGA
>NZ_RZRT01000131.1:3500-3985 GCF_003998295.1 Mesorhizobium sp. M7A.F.Ca.US.011.01.1.1 | reverse complement strand
GTGCTTGTGCTGCTCGACGAGTTCCAGAACCTCGGCAAGCTCGAGAACGTGACCGAAATGGCAAGCGTGCTCGGCGGCAACGGCGTTTCGATGTGGTTTTTCGTGCAGTCGCTGAAGGCTGTAGACGAGATCTATCGCCAGGAAGGGCGCAAAACGCTCATCAACGCCGCTCGCGTGCAGATCTTTTTCGGTGCGCAGGACGCGGACGATCTGCGCTACGTTTCCGAGCAGCTCGGCGAAACGTCGGACGTGCAAAAAGACGTGACGCGCACCAAGGCAACGTTGTTCGACACTTATTACACGCGCTCGGAGCACCGCAAGCAAGTGCGGCGGCCCCTCATGCGGCCGGATGAAATCCGCACCCTCGACAGGAACAAGGTCATCATATTGGCGCGTGGGCAACTGCCGATCCTCGGCACGCGCAATTTCTATTTCGCCGACGGCCAGCTCGCCAAACGCGCGTTCATGCCCCTACCCGCCTCTAC
>NZ_RZRT01000131.1:0-3490 GCF_003998295.1 Mesorhizobium sp. M7A.F.Ca.US.011.01.1.1 | reverse complement strand
ATTGTGCCGACAGCACCCGCGTATCGCTCAGGCCTCTTGCAGGCCCGCCTGCGGCGCGGCGCGACATTTGCCGCAAAAGCAGGCCGTATAGCTCCGCCGCCGGGCCGGCGCGCAATCGTAAAAGAAAGGCTGAAAGCAACAGACGCTGCAGACGTACCAGCCTACGCCGCAATAGATTTTTCCGCTTTGGCGGCCAAAGCGGTGACCACACGCATAGCGCCCGACAAAGAAGCGGCGGTTGCGGCGATCCTGAACAAGGTGCGGTCTCTGCGCGCCAACGCATCCGACACCGAGACCTTCGATCGAAATCTGAGCATCGTCGAAGATGCTTTGCCTGATCTAGTCGATGGGTAGGCTAGCATCCGATGCGGCGGAGAGGTCATTGTTGACCTTGTCGCACGAGATCGTCGACGACACATGCCTCAACAGTGTCTCAAGAATCCGCGGCGTCGAATTCAATCGCAAATCCCGCGTCGATCGCGCTTCGCGCAATGAGTCGCCAAGTTCCCAATCCGTGAGTTCGCAAAGCGGAAACATTCCTCTTACAGCGCCGCTAACCTCGGATATCGAAATGCACGGCCTGCCGACATTGTCGATCGGGTAGCGGACAATCGCCCCTGGCGAACGTCCGACAGAGCGGGCACCTGCGCGAGCGCAGGCATATATCGCCTACGAATGGAGCCGTGGTTCTATGCGATCCGCAGTTTTTGCATCGAAAGCGACTGGCACCCCGTGGATGAAGGATGCCACGGCCAATAGCTCCTCCAATTCGCGGTCGGTAGCCCCGCATGCGGGCATGAGTGTTCGAATGGCGCGGATTGCTTGTGCGATGGAGAGGAAATGGGCTTTGCCTCTGGAGAGTACGTAGGCTTCAGCGGCGCTTTCAACTGTGACGGTGTGAAAACTCCTGGTCATCGAGAAAACCTCCCTAAAACCCTCAACGCGATTTACGGCAGGAACTCCGTAGCCTGCAAGGGTCTGTCTGACTCCGAACAATCAGGCGGAGGCAAGGCCGAAGTGACTTTGTTCCTCCTCACCGTAAGCACCATGTGTGAGTTGTATCATTCCAACGCGGTCGACAATCGTGATCTCGCCGCGCTTGGCGTGAACCAGGCCCCGATATTCAAGCATTTGGAGTGCGATGGTAACGCCGGGACGCCGAGCGCCAAGCATGGTCGCCAGAAATTCATGCGTCAGGTATATCCTATTTCCTTCGACGCGGTCTTGGACCATCAGCAGCCAGCGGGCCAACCGCTCCTCGATTTTCGAATGGCCGTTGACCAGTGCCGTCCGGGAGGACTGGACAAGGAACGCATGGGCATAGCGAAGCAGTGACTCGCGAAGGGATTGGCTTGCCGCAATCGCAGAGCGAAGGTTTTCCACCGAGAGAATCCAGCCATTACCTGCGACCTGGATATAGGTTTCGTTGGGAGACCTGTCTTGGCCGAGGATAACGGCAACTCCTGTCATGCCGTCGTGGCCGACGATGCCGACCTCGCTTTGCCGCCCCCCAGTCATCGTAGCGACCACCGACGCGATGCCCATCTCTGGAAAATATACACGCTCGATCGGCTGATATGAGACTTCAAGCTGGGCTTTTATGTTCAGTTGGATGTGATGCATTGACGGCTGCAGTAGCGCGAAATCCTCTGAGGAGAGAGCTTTCAATACATGGTTGCGAAGAAGGGATTGGGGCATGGCTCTCTCCCATACGGGCAAGAGCACGTACCTCTTACTGTCGGCTGCGTCCGAAGGATCTGGCGGCCGATGCGACAGCATAGGCTTCAAATGCGCGACTGGCAAAGAATCCGCCGCTGGCGAAAAGTTGGAGAAAGTCGGCTCCCTCGGTGGAGGGCCAACCGGGCTTTTAAGGCCGATGGCAGAAAGCAGATACGCTGCGGCAGCATTTGACGGCACGTTCCTGCTCTTGATTATTGCCAGTGAGTTGTGTGCGCAGATTGGGAAGGTGGAAGGGCCGGACCCAGGAAGCAGGGCCTCAGGCCGAGGCGCTAATCAAGCGGGTCGGCAAATGATCGCGAAAAGCTCAATACGGCCGGCAACGAAACTAAAGAAGTAGTCGCGCGTTGGACGCGAAACGCTATTCGTCTCTGAGTATGGTTTAGGTCAGGGTGGTCAAGCCAACGTCGCGCAAGGTAATCAATGGGTCGAGCGCTAGTCGAGCGAAGTCGCCCGCTCGTGACGAGGTCACTTTAGCGCCGCCTGCTTTCCGGCCGCTCCAGCTCGCAACGCTCGTGGACAGGGTCCCTGCCGGCGATCGTTGGATCCATGAGATGAAATACGACGGCTATCGTATTCTCGTTGCCGTCGGCGGCGGCAAGGCGCGAGCCTACACACGATCTGGTCTGGACTGGTCTAGCCGTTTTCCTTCGATCCTCTCCGAGGCTCGCAAGCTCAACGTGCGCTCCGCCCTGATTGACGGCGAGGCCGTGGTTGTCGATGCGGATGGAAGATCTAACTTCCAGGCACTTCAGAAGGCATTGAAGGGCGCCCCGACGACTATCGACTATTATGCGTTCGATCTGCTGCAGCTCGATGGCGACGATTTGACTAGGCTTCCTCTCCTTGAGCGCAAGGCGAAACTGGAGGCGATCTTGCCTGCGAAAAATCCGGTCCTTCGGTACTCCGACCATATCCTCGGCCGCGGAGAAGAGCTGCTCGATCGCTTCTGCGCAGCCGGCCTTGAGGGCGTCATCTCAAAGCTCGCGGATTCGAGTTATGTGGCGGCCCGCGGCGCAAGCTGGCTGAAGATCAAATGCATCAAACGGCAGGAGTTTGTGATTGTCGGCTGGACGCCGTCTGACAAGGTCCGCGCGTTTCGGTCCTTGATCCTTGGCGTTCATGACGGCGGCAAGTTGCGTTACGCCGGGAAAGTCGGCACCGGCTTCGATACCGCTGAACTTCTTCGTCTCTTGAAGATCATGACGCCGCTTGAGCAGAAGGCCGCGACCGTGGACGCACCACGCGCCGAAGTGCGCGGCGCACACTGGCTCCGTCCTAAACTGGTCGCTGAGATTGCCTTCACCGAAATGACAAATGAAGGGACGTTACGACATCCGAGCTATCTTGGTCTCCGCGAAGACAAGAAGCCGGAGGCGGTCGTGCTCGAGACGGAACGTCATGCAAGCGACCTCGCGGCATCTGCGACGACCGCCATCGCGATAAGCAACCGTGACCGCGTCATCTATCCGGAGTCCAACATCACCAAGGGACAGCTCGCCGACCATTACGCAGCGGTCGCGGCGATCATGCTTCCTTGGGTTGGCAGCCGGCCGATCAGCCTGGTTCGATGCCCACAGGGCCGCGCGAAGAAGTGCTTCTTCCAAAAACACGACGCCGGCAGCTTTGGCGACAAAGTCCACCACGTCGGCATCAAGGAGAAGGACGGGCACGAGGAACCATATCTCTATATCGACGATGCCGAAGGACTGATGACGTGCGTCCAGATGGGAACGATCGAGCCGCATGGATG
>NZ_RZRT01000130.1:0-4109 GCF_003998295.1 Mesorhizobium sp. M7A.F.Ca.US.011.01.1.1 | reverse complement strand
CCCTAATCGTCCTTCAGGCGGCGCCACGGCGAGTTGTGATCCGGTCCGCGCTTCAGATCGTCCTCGCGCGAATAGTCGCCGTCTTCGAGGTCGATGACCCTGTCGCGCCGGCCACGAAAACCGCCGGTCGAGAAATCGGTGGCGACGACAATGCGGCCCTTGAACCGGCTCCAGGCAAAATCGCGCAATGGCGGCACGAACAGCAGCAGGCCGATGATGTCTGATATGAAGCCGGGGATGATCAGGAGGATCGCCGCAACCACGATCATGGCGCCGTGCGCAAGATGGCGGCTGGGGTTCTGGCCGGCGGCCATCTCGGTGCGGATGCGGGCCATCACACCAAATCCCTGGTATCGGAGCAAAAGCACGCCGGCGACGCTGGAGGCCAGCACGAGGCCGACCGTCGCCAGCGCGCCGACCTCACGGCCGACGATGACGAAACCGGCGATTTCCAGCAGCGGAAGCGCGAGGAGAAAGAAGGGAAGCAGCGAAATGCGCAAGTCTTGCCAACCTTTTTCGATTGTTATGATCGTTTCGATTGTTTTGGCCGCCAGTTGGCAATCGCCGCTGGCACTGAGGCTGTTAGATAGGTATGCCTGCCTTTGATTTGAATGATTGCGCCTTGCGTTCTATATGCTTTGAATGTTGAACGCTATGCGACCGTGGCCATTGGGCCTGACGGTCCGGCCACAGGGCAGGGATTGATTGGCGGAAGATATGGGATTCTTCGACTTCGGCACGATTTTCTTCCTGATTGCGGCGGTGGTCATCTTTTTCCAGCTGCGCAATGTGCTGGGCCGCCGCACCGGCAGCGAACGGCCGCCCTTCGATCCCTATTCGGCGGCTCGCACCGGCGACAAGGATGCCGCCCAGAAATCAGAAAATGTCGTCTCGCTGCCGCGCAAGCGCCCGTCAGGCGAGCCGGCTCCCGACACCTATGCCGCGATCGACGCTTTCGCCAAGCCCGATACCGACCTCAACAAGGGCCTGCGCACAATCAAGGACAATGATCCGTCCTTCGAGCCGAAGGGTTTCGTCGACGGCGCCAAGATGGCTTACGAGATGATCGTCATGGCCTATGCCGACGGCGATCGCAAAACGCTGAAGAACCTGTTGTCGCGCGAGGTCTATGACGGCTTTGTCGCCGCCATCGGTGAGCGCGAGGCCAAGGCGGAAAAGATCCAGTCCTCCTTCGTCGGCATCGACAAGGCCGACATCGTCTCGGCCGAGATGAAGGGCGGCGAGGCGCATGTCACGCTGCGCATTATCAGTGAGCTGATTTCGGCGACCCGCGACAAGGCCGGCGCCGTCATCGACGGCGACCCGGAAACCGTCGCAGAGGTCAAGGATGTCTGGACCTTCGCCCGCGACACGCGCTCGCGCGATCCGAACTGGAAGCTCGTCGCCACCGAGGAAGAAGACTAGTTCGGAAACACGCGGCGAGGCTCCGGTGTCGCTATCGCCTCTTTTTGTCGAGAAAGCCTTCGGCGATCTGCCCGGCTGGGACGATGACGACCATTCGGCGGCCTTCGCCGCCTTTCGCCGCTCGGCCTTCCATGCCTTGACCAAACCCTACCGCAGCGGTGCGCTCGGCGTCGACTTCGATGCCTTTGCCGATGCCTACGCCGAGGCCCGGACCGTTTCGCCGGCGGATCGGTCGCCGACCCGCGGGGAAGCCCGCGCCTTCTTCGAGCGCCATTTCGTCCCGGCGCTTATCCCCGCCGAACATGCCGGCGCCGGGCTCGTCACTGGTTTCTATGAGCCGCAGGTCGAGGCGTCACCGGTGCGCACGGATCGGTTTTCGGTGCCGTTGCTTTCGCGCCCGGCCGATCTCGTCGACATCGACGACGGAAACCGGCCGCCCGGCCTGGATCCCTACCTCGCTTTCGCGCGCCAGACGCCGAGCAGGCCGGTCGAGTACCCCGACCGTGGCGAGATCGAGCGCGGCGCGCTCGACGGCAAGGGTCTGGAAATCGCCTGGCTGGCCGACAAGGTCGATGCCTTCTTCATTCACGTACAAGGTGCCGCACGCCTCGCCATGACCGACGGCCGGCTTGTCCGCGTCACCTACGCCGCCAAATCCGGCCAGCGCTTCACCGGGCCCGGCGGGATCCTGAGCGAGTTGGGCGAGATCCCGCTGGCGGAAGTGACGATGCAGTCGATCCGCGCCTGGTTCAAGGCGCATCCGGACCGCGTCGACGAGATCCTGTGGCAGAACCGCTCCTACATCTTCTTCCGCGAGGACGATGTCGAGGACGCGGCCCTTGGCCCGATCGCCGCCGCCAAGGTGCCGCTGACGCCGGGCCGCTCGATCGCCGTCGACCGCCTGCTGCATACATTCGGCACGCCCTTTTACATCGACGCGCCGACGCTCACTGCTTTCGACGCTAAACCGTTCCGCTGCCTGATGATCGCGCAGGACACCGGCTCGGCCATCACCGGGTCCGCGCGGGGCGACCTGTTCGCCGGTTCGGGCGATGCCGCGGGCGAGATCGCCGGCGTGGTCCGCAATGCCGCGGATTTTTATGCGCTGATCCCACGCGCGCTCGTTGCGGGTGCGATCCGATGACCCGGCGCCCGGACAAGCTCAGCGAGGACGACCGGGTTCTGTGGAACCTGGTGGCGCGCACGGCCAAGCCGCTGAAGGGCAAATTTGCCGTCGACATCCCTGAAATCCCTGCCGAGGTCAGGCCAAGTCAGCCGCAACCGGTTCAGCCCATGGCCAATCCCGGGGCAGCCAAACCAAAGACGCAGCATGTCGCCCACGCGCTCGACGAGCCGACCTTGGACAAGCTGTCGAAAGGCCGGCTGCCGATCGAGGGCCGCGTCGATCTGCACGGCCTGACCCAGGACGAGGCCTATTCGCTGCTGTTTTCATTCCTGCACCGGGCGCATGCCGGCGGCGTCCGCTATGTCCTGGTCATCACCGGCAAGGGCTCGTCCTCCGGCGGCGATGGCGTGTTGCGGCGCGCGGTACCGGCCTGGCTGTCGACGCCCGCCTTCCGGCCGCTGGTCTCCAGCCACGACCATGCCGCCCGCAATCATGGCGGTTCGGGTGCGCTCTATATCCGGCTGCGGCGGGCGCGCGTGTGAGGAGTTCGTTCATGAGGGTGGGGGCATGACCCCGTTCGGCGAGAAGCTGCGCACGCTCAGAAGCGAACGCGGTGTCCGCCAGAAGGACATGGCGGCGGCGATCGGCGTCAGCGCCGCCTATCTGTCGGCGCTCGAACATGGCAGGCGCGGTGCCCCGACCTGGACGCTGATCCAGAAGATCATCGGCTATTTCAACATCATCTGGGACGACGCCGAGGAACTGGCGCGGCTGGCCGAGGCCTCGCATCCGCGTGTAAAACTCGACACGTCGGGTCTTTCCCCCGCCGCCACCGAGCTTGCCAATCTGCTGGCGGAAAACATCGAGAAACTCGACGAAGCCGAGCTTCGCCGCATCACCGCATCGATCCGCGCGGCGCTGGGCCGGCGGCCGTAGCTTCGCGATCTGCACCGGAGGCGCGCCTTGGCGATTTTCTCGCGAAGGTGTTTCGCTTCACGTGAAGAGATGCCCGCAGGCGATTCGCCAGCAGGCATCTGTGGTGAGATCATTTCTTGCCGGCCGTGCCGCCATTGTTTCCCCGGCCGCCCTTGTCGCTATGGTCGTGGCCATTGTTTCCGCCGCCGAGGCAGTTCGACTCGCCGGCGCCGCAACAGCGGCCGCTCCACAAATCGTTGGTTTGCGTCTGGGCGCAGCTCGTGACGGTCTGATCGGCCAAGGCAGATCCGGACATTGCCGATACCGCGACCTCGGCGAGAAGTGCATTTCGCAAAAGTGCAGTCATCTGAAGTCTCCATGATTGGTTTTCGTCTACGGCCATGTGTCGTCGGCCGGGAGGAAATGGTTCACGGAGGATGGGAAAATTGCTTGGCGGTCCCCCTCGCGTTCGTCATCCACGGGCGGAGCGGGAGCGAAGCGGACGCGCAGACCCGAGGATCCTGTGTGTTGTTCCCATGCTATGTCTGAAGTGGGAAGGAGACCGAGGGGATCCTGGTCGTCCTTTCGAGGACAGGCCGTGGCATGGCTCGGTCCCTTCCCACCGGTGAACCATCAACCTGAA